>NZ_AYWB01000008.1:0-279281 GCF_000503035.1 Mesorhizobium sp. LSHC412B00
GGAGCCTATGTGATCGGCACCGGGCGGGCCGCCGACCGCCAGAAAGCGCTCGACTTCGGTGCAAGTGAATTCCTCGACCTCGCAAAAGACACGCTTGAAGATGTAGGCGGCGTCGATCTGGTGTTCGATGTCATCGGCGGCGATTTCCAGAAGCGATCCGCAACGCTCGTCCGGGCCGGAGGTATCCTTGTCACAGTCGTTGGACCAACGGACATTCGACCTGCCGATGGCCTGACCGTTGACTTCGTCGTCGAGGCTGATCGCCCCCAGCTTTCTGAGATAGTGCAGCGGATCCGCGATGGACGACTGCGGACGAACATTGGCAAGGTTTCGAGCTTGGATGATGCCATCGGCACCTTCAACTCAACGGACCGACGTACAGGAAAGACGGTTATCNGGCAAGGTTTCGAGCTTGGATGATGCCATCGGCACCTTCAACTCAACGGACCGACGTACAGGAAAGACGGTTATCCGCGTTCGTCCGTGAGAATTTGGGGAGGCGGGTCCTCTCTCCTTATGGCCGCGTCGGCAGCTGACACGGTGAGGTGCAAATCAGCGCCTTCGAGGGATTTAGCCATCGTAGGGCGGTGTTTGCGGGAACCTGCTTTGTACGTTTCCGACTCTTGCCTTTTTTTCGGAAAGTGACCCACAGAATAGCTGATGAGGTTCTATCTCTCTGGGAGGATGGGATGGACATTCAAGNTGCTTTGTACGTTTCCGACTCTTGCCTTTTTTTCGGAAAGTGACCCACAGAATAGCTGATGAGGTTCTATCTCTCTGGGAGGATGGGATGGACATTCAAGCACCTGTTCGGCCTACGCAGCAAACGGCCAAGGAGCTGGTCCGCGAGGTCCTGTTGGGCTCTCAACCCGGCGACATTATTTCCGTTAAAGCGACCATTGTAGCGGTCCGTGAGCGCGGCCGCGATGTTCTCGAAACTGACTGCCAGTTAGTCGAAATGATCATCAAATCAGCCTCCGTTTGGGGACTGTTCATCGCCTTTGACGTTCGAGAGGCGTGATGCCCCACCGTTGGTTCAACCCTCCGGTTTATGTGAAGACCGAGCGCCCGGGGCTTAGCCTTGGTGTGAACCGGGTTGATGCCGCCGCCGAGGAGCTCCTAAAGTGGTCCAATCGTGGCCCCAAGTGGCGGCTGGCGGCCGAGGCTNGAAGAGGAGATGCTACTGCCGGATTAACAACGCTATACGACGAGACCATTCGGGTCTGTTCGCGTTGGCGGTGGGAATTCACCAGCGCGACGGGCATCTATGCCGTCCGTCTCCGTCAAATTTCCAAAGTGAGACACCACCGAGCGACGACCTAGATGGACAGCTGTTCGCCCGTGGGCGTAGCATAGGGTGGGGGGTGACCGATGGAGGTCACATGGTTGATGAAGAGCATCGCCGCGAACGAAGGCAGCGGGTGCTGAAAGGCGCCTCAATCATCAGCGGAATCACAAACTCCGAGATCAGTTGCACCATTCGGAACCAAAACAGTGGCGGAGCTGAGCTCAAAGTCCCGGTGGAATCGCGTGTCCCCGAGCGGTTCGTGCTTTACGTGCCGACGGACGGCGTTGCCTACCAAGCAGTCCTGCGGTGGCGCAGGAACGACCGAATTGGGGTTCAATTTATAGGAACGTTGCCAAAGCCGCGTCTCCACTATGGCTAAGCTTGTCCCCGGGATGCACCGATTCGGGAGTTTGGACACTGCCCGGCGCTCCGCACGTGTTCCATGGCAGTCGTACTTTAGAGGTTACCCCCGGGGAACCTTCGCTTCAGGTCGACACGGTCAGAAGCCTGAAGATCACGGGAATATTCCTCGTCCAGATCGTTAGCCAGATGCCCACGCGCTGCGGGGGCACCCAGTGAAGACGTCAAACACCGTCCAGCTTTCGGCGGGTTCCTTCCTCAGGTCGTAGGTTTGGGGAGCCATGCCGTCGCTAGGTAAGTCTGCGGTCCAGTTCTCAAGCAGTGATCGACATTCCTGATGGAGTGCGGGTTCTACAGCAGATTCAGTTTCAAGGATCGCGAGGGGTTGGCTCAATGCATCATGAGCGACCCAGCATTCTCAGAAACCGGAACCCGTCTGCGCAGCCCTATGATGCAGATAGGTAGAGTCAAAATCTGCGGCGCGAACGAGCCCTGCCCAGTCGGGCGCATGAAAACGCGAGCCAAGGGTAGATATCAGACCGTCGCGTCGAAGGTCCTGGAGCACTCGGTTCACGTGCACGGTGGAGAGGCCAACTGCGTCGCCAAGTGCAGCCTGCGTTATGGGGAGATAGGCCACGTGATCTTCAATGCGACCTACCGAGCGAAGGCGGACAATAAGTTCGCAAAGAATGTGAGCCATACGAGAGTAGGCGTCGCGCCTTCCGACGTTGGTGACCCACTCTCGATAGATCGCCGCGTCGATCACAGTGGAGCGCCAAAACACTCTCGTTATCGAAGAGTGCTGTTCGCAAATGGCGCGAAGATCGTCGTGCCGCATGAAGCCCACTCGAGAGGGCATCAGAGGGGTGAAAGTGCAATCCATGACCGACAAATGCAAACCATGCAGGTCGGGAATGTCGCCCGGAACAAAAAAGNAGAGGGGTGAAAGTGCAATCCATGACCGACAAATGCAAACCATGCAGGTCGGGAATGTCGCCCGGAACAAAAAAGGAGGAGATCTGACGCTTGCCCTCCCCGGTTAGTTTGGTCGACCCTATCAAGCCGTCAAGAACGACGAAGGAAAGGGTCGGCTTGTCGCCCTCGCGCAAAATGTCTTCATTGGCCTTATATTTCTTCTCCTGAATCGAGATGTTCCCCAGAATGCCAATATCTGATTGTGCGAGTTCCGAGATGGCCTGGAGCTTGCGGATCAAGATGTTTGAAGTAGGAGCGTGTGCCATCAAGACCCCGTTCGGGTAGCCAACCAATTTGCTGTTGGCGCTTACGTTCTCGATTGCGGTAGGGCTGGCGACGTTAGATTGTGCTTGATGCCTTTGGCTTCCCGCATCAGGGAGGACCAATTCGCCCCTAGCAGCGCTATCAACTCCAAGGCTTGCGGCTCCGTGATGTCGGTCTCCTCGATAAGTCTTTGGACAAGGCGACGCTCGGCTTCAGACATCATGCTGCTAGGATCCTTCCCAACCGCTCAGAGACCCCTTCCTAACTGTAACATTTGATATAAGTTCCCACCTAAGTGGCTGTTTTTTTGAGGGGCCATAGCGCTCGAAGCCCCGCACTCCGGATCACAGCCTGCTATCCGCCCGATTAACATATGTTATTATGCAAGGAACATTCGAGCCTGCGGCCGTTCAATTGCTGCCAACGGGCCCAATGCGACGGGTCACCAGAGAGCCACGCATGCTCATTGCCAAAAGGGTCGATAGCAATCGCCAAATGAGAGATGGCCAAAACCCTGCATTCGGACCGTCATCGGCGACTTGCTGAGCTGCTGACCGAGAAGCGAAAGCAGGCAGGATTGACGCAGGCAGCTGTCGCCAAAGCTCTTGATCGACATCAGCCTTTCATCGCCAACATAGAAAGCGCGATCGTCGCGTTTCTCGATCTGGCGAAGGTAGTAGGGTTCCATCCATATGAAGTCTTGCGCCATATCGAGGCCGTCGATCGCTGACGGATTAGGAGTAGGCCCCGGAAGTTCCGCGACACGCTTGCAGACCGTGGGCTACCTGAGGCCAGCTGCCGTAAGCGCTCGGTAGACTGACCCCCGACCGATGCCGAGGGACGCGGCGATCTCTGACACGGACTTCTGTTGCTGAAACAAGACGACTGCTTCACCGGCCTTTGCTCGAGCCGTCGGCTTCCGCCCTTTGTATTTCTTGTCTGCCTTCGCCTTCGCGATGCCTTCCTTCTGTCGCTCTTTCATCAGGCCCCGCTCGAACTCCGCGAAAGCGGCGAACATGTTCAGCATCAGCCGACCGTACGCTCCGGTCGTGTCCAGCGTCTCCCTGCCGAACTGTAAGACCTTCAGACCTACACCACGTCCATGCAGGCCATCGACAATATCACCCAGGGTCCGAGTATTACGCGCCAGGCGATCGATCTTGGTGATCACCAACGTATCGCCCTTGCGCAGAAACTTGAGCGTACGATCAAGCTCCTGCCGATCCCCCAGGGCTGAGACCTGCTCCGAAAAGACTTCCTCGCAACCGGCGGCTTTGAGATCACGTATCTGGGCCTCCAGTCCCGCGACCTGCTCTTCTGTTGAAGTTCGTGCGTAGCCGACCTGCATCCAACTCTCCATGTCCAATAGCCTCTAAGCTTTTGAGTCAGAGCCGTCCAAAAGTCAATAGGAACCTTATTGGACGGCGCTAGGGCTTGTTGCAGGGCGTCCGGTAGACCCTGCCCATGTGGACAGCATGTCAATGGATCGTAGGATAGCGCAGGGCGTCCCGCCTACGCCGCCGCACCGATAAAACGAGCGGCGGGTTTCAGGATCATCGTAGGATTGCACTGAACGACGGCATTTGAGGCTGTGCCATGACTTCTTTGGGGCCGATTCCTGCCCGTCGGCTTTCAAGATGCTGCGCCGCGATAACAGTAGTTCGCAAAGCGTCGCTGCAGTTGGCAGCTTTACGTTTCCGAGTAAATTGACTTGCGACGAACCCTTCTGCGCGGTTTGCCGGCGTCAATCCTATTTTGGCAGCCGGACCGGCACCTGAACGCCGGCGCGGGGCCTCATGGGCTGGAGGCGATTCCCCGAACTAACGATGACGCGGTCGTAGAGATCTAGGGCCGATCGGTTGCGGATCGTGAGTGCCAGCGCGAACTTCATGTTTGTTGGGCGCCGGCCGCTATGGCCATGTTCGCGGGTGATATAGCTCACGTCGAAGGCCGGCTGAGCAAGAGAGGACGCGCGCTTCGTCTTCGCGCGGGTTAGAGTCGTTTCCCATTTCTGCGCATCATCGCGCTGCATATGCTCGGTCGCATAGAAATTCTTGGCGGAAAAGAAGGAATCTGACGCTGGCACGGTTGGCGTAATTAGCTTGCTTCCGCTGTAATAAGGCGGCGGAATCCGCGTGGTGTCAGGTCGAAACTGGATGTCGAGACCACCCCGCGTATAGTTGATCGCATCTTCGGGATCGACTTCACAGTAAAAGCTGAAAGTGGCCTTGATCTCGACATTGCCAATTAATCCGTCGGGAATTGGCAGATAGAGCCGCACCGCGCCGGTCGTCGGCATCTGTCGCTGATAGACGATATGCGCCTCATGATCTTCACACAAGACGAGGTCGCCCAGGCGGTGCGAAACCAAGCCCCAGCCGATCTCAGTTCTAAGCGACTCGTCGCCCGTTGCGTGATGCACCAACAGCGCCTTGACCGCCGGCGCCCAAAGCGCCTCGGCAAATTGCGCGCGCACGCCCGCCCCAGATCGCATCGCGAGCGGTGCTGCGAAGCTCGTGCCCATGGTGCCGGCCGCCTTGTGGGGGCTAACCGTACTCAGCGCTAAAAACGGCGCGCCATGCGACCCGCCGAACGTCACGAAATCCGGCTTCACATAGCCTGGGCTGCGTCCCGGGCCGCATGCACTGTAGCCCGCGCGCTTCCAGCCCGCTCCAAACCCGTCGCTCGCGCCGACGCCAAGCATATTCACTCCGTCGGACGGCGGTTGGATCCGATGCAGGCCACCGGCGCGATCGTCTTCACCGTTGTTGCCGCAGGCAATGGTTGCAACTGTCTCGCCAGTTGCGAGTAGCTGGTCGAGCCTTGCCGTCCACGGGCTCACGTCGTCATCGTCGATGGCGTAGCTTGGGCCCAAGCTGATGTTGATGAAATCATAGCGACGTGAAGTTAGTACGTCCTCGATGCGATCGAGCAAATCGAACGCCTCGAAATCACCGTCGCTTTCGCCGAACACCCGCCAGTGATCTACATTTGCATAGGGCTGGGCGAGGGCCGCGCCCTGCTCGATCGGTCCGAACAGGAAGGCTGATGTCACCGCGAGACCATGGCGTTGCCCAGCGGCAGTTGGCGCGCCGACGCCCGGCGCGTCGTGCAATGTCACCCATTTTTCGAGTCCATGTCCATCGGGGAGCCCACCATCGAAAATGGCGACTGACAGGTCGGGGGCAACCGCATCCTCACCGCTGAGAGTAATGGGAAACGCGCTACCGATCGAGCGGGTGACTGGATCGAAAGGGACGATCCGCGGAGCCTCCCGCAAAACGCGTAAGAACGCGAAATCGAGCACGTCGTCCAGTTGCTCGCGCGGTGCGATGATCGGTAGGAACGCGAGGCCTCCGACTTGGCGCCGCCGATCCAAGTCATACCAGATGTCGAGTGACCGCATAAACTCGGCAAAGGCACCGACGACGTCGCTGTTGCTTGCATGATCGGGATTGTGGAGCACCACCTCCAGCGGGATGGCGTCGCGCTTGGCAAAGCGGTCGGTGAGGCTCTTCAGGCGACTTTTTCCAGGCGTGGTGACGCTTTCGATCCGACGGAAATCATCTTCGATCCGGTCGTCGCCAGGCGACCACGATTCTGCCGCTTGGCTGAATTCGACGAGCGCGGCGGCGGATCCCGCAAGAAACAGGACCGGTGCGGGTTGTGCCTTACCGCTCTCCTCCGCCCGGGCGGCCACCACCTTGTTCGGAGTTATATGAATCGCCCGACTGCCTAAGTGCCGGAGGCCGAGATCCCGGATCAGGTTTGCCGGATAGTAGGACTTGGCGAGGTAGCTTGGGTGAAGCGTTACCTCCAGCGCAGCCTGGCCCCAAGGCAGCGCTAGCTCGGGTAAGGCCTCGATCGCTGCCCCAGTCTTCTTCCACTGCGGTGCGAGGCGGCGGCGCGCCTCAGCAAAAGAGTAGGGATGGGCCTTGTCGCCCATACCGCGCGGCGGACGAGCGATCTCTTCGGACAGTTGCTCCCCTTGCCCTATCAGATATCGTGGACTAGCCATTGTTCACAGTCCCCTTCGAGTCGGAATCCTTCACTCGGCTCTTGCGGATCGTATCGCGAGAAATCCCGACCAGTTCGCTGATCCTACGATCGCTGTAATCAGCCTCGGCAAGCAGGCTGGCCGCCCGCTTCCTGTCCTGGGCCGAGCCGGCTCGCAGATCATGACCGACGCGGTCGAGCAGGACGTCAAGCAAGTTCGTGTTGGTGATGGTAGCCCGCCGACGAATCCACTGGACCATCCTGGTCAGGTCGCTGAACGATTGGCCGTCCCAGAGATTGATCAACAAAGGCATCCAAGGTTCAAGTAGCCCGATTTCTTCGCCGAAAAGACTGTGCAGCACGGCGGCCCGTTCGCCTGCAGAAGGCGGATCGAATTCAAGAACGTCGTCGAAGCGCCGCCATACCGCCGGATCGAGCAACTCGCGATGATTGGTCGCCGCGATCAGCAGACTCGTTGCCGGCCAGTCATCGACTTCTTGGAGCAGCACAGTCACAAGGCGCTTCAGTTCGCCGACGTCGCCCTCGTCGTCCCGCTTCTTGGCGATTGAATCAAACTCATCGAGCAGCAGAACTGAAGGTACGCTCTTGGCATAGTCCAAGACCGAACGAATGTTAGATCCGGTTTTACCGAGGTAGCTGCTCATGACCGCGGCGAGATCGAGCGTGATCAGCGGCCGGTCCAAACGCATTGCCACCCACCTCGCGCTCATCGTCTTGCCAACCCCCGGTGGTCCGACGAAGAGAAGCGAACGCGTCGGACCCAATCCTTGGTGTTCCAACGCGGGGAGATGGTTTCGTTCCTCGATCACCTGCTCAAGACGCAGCGCGAGATTGGCATTCAGAATCGGGGCGCTGGTCAGCACGACTGGATATTCGCTCTTCGCCAGTGCCAGCCGCGAATCCGCGTCGACTGGAACGATTGCCCCGCCCACGTCCCGCAAGGGCGACAGCGACGTCGGTGCCAATGCAAGGAGTTCCGACAGCGCGCTTGCGAGCTTGGGATCGTGCTGGCGAAAGCGGCGGATGGACTGGCGAATATAGACTTGTATGTCTTGCGGCCGACCCTGCAGGCCAAGTCGCGCAAGATGGACGATATTTTCTGACAACTTTGTAGGCAAGTCCATCTTTGCTCATACACCCCAAAATCCGGCAGCTTTTGCGTGGACTAGTTATACGCATATGTGGTCTAACTAGTCCATAGGGTTTTTGCGACTGCAGCTCGGGGTCGTCGAGTTTGTGGCCCGCCGTGTCTCAGTGCTGCTTCTTGGGCCAGTGAGTATCCGAGGCGGAATGCGCAAGCGCCCCGCCTAGAAGTCTGCCGCTGTAAATTCACTTACGCCAGCAGTGTGTTCCCCGCGTTGGAGGACTCTAGGGCCCTTGCTCATCCAAATTTACCACCGGCCGCTTTCGGAGCACGGCTATGGGGCCGTGATGGCGGTGTTGCGGCGCAAAGCGGCCACGTCAAGACGCCTTGGCCACGAAGTGCTCGACCCCCCGAAATTCGGAGAGCCTTGGGATGGGTCCGGCATTGCCCGCTTATCGCCGCCGGCACACTTCTCCATCAGTGCTCCGTCTCGTTGCAATCTTCGCTATCTTGCGCGGGCAGCGGGCGCACCCCCTTCGCTGCCCTCACTTCACTGATCATGGCAGCGATCTCGAAATGAAGCTCCGAGTCTGTCATCTGGTTGACCGTCGCAGTGAGATTGACGTTGAGCTCCTTCGGAGCCTCGATCCCGAGCAGACGCGCTTTGGCTATGCTGGCGGCCGTGGCCGCCGCCGACTGGCCATGCTCATGGGCCAAGGCACGGGCTTGTTCGAGCTCTGCGCAGAGTGATTCCTTGCTGACCATGAGACTTTCCGCGAGACCTTCAAGCAGATGACGCCGCCGATTTTGGATCTCAGGCTTTGTCAGGAGTTTTGAAGACTCTACAGCAGCTGCTCGGACGGTACATTTGTAGCCCGCTTCGAGGTATGCCTTGTAGGCGGGCAGGCCTTCCACATACCCTCGCACGAACGCTTCGTGACGCGGATTTCTAAGTGGTGCTCTCATTGCATTGCCTCAGGCAAATCAGCCATTTCGCTGAGCGAAAGATGGTATTCCGAGACCTCCTCCCGCTCAATCAGATAACCCACTTCCACGCGCAGCGGAGTAGCCAATGACCATTTGCGACCGTGCGCGACGGCCTTCCAGGTGCGTTCCCCCTTTTGGGAGATGCAAAGTTTGGCGGATTTGACTTTGCTTCCCTGGTTGCTCATGGGTTCCCGATCTCCAAATGAACCACGTACACATATTCTGCCCCATAAATTCTGAACGGGCATGGAGAGAGCCGCGGCCATGAGTAGGATGGTGAAGTCACCGCGCGGCAACAGTTGCTGATTGGCGTCGACACGTACCCAATGATTCAGCGGGAAAGAAGTTGTAGGCCGAACCAATCGCGCGCCAACATGAAGAGTATGTCAAAGATGCCGAAAGAGGCCGGTGGCCCACAGCCTAATGGATTGAATAGCTGGCCTGCGGCGCCTTCTGAAGTCTTCTGCGGACCATGGCAGAGATCGAAGAGCCCTTCATTCCGGCAGAAGGATCGCAGAAGGGCCTGCGGACTTTGCGCCCATGTACTACAGTCCAATGCGGGCGCTAGCTTGTGAGGTGAGCGGCGGCCGTACGACGCTTAGCGGGGGCTTCACCCCCTGCACCCCGAGGAAGGCCGTTCGGCCTTCCAACCGCGACACCCCCACCCATTGCCGTTCCTGTGTAGTTCGATCCATATTTGGCTCTGAATAAGAGCTTCGCTCAGCTTGTGAGTGCGTGAGTGCACACCCCTATGGGGGTATTGCTCACGCTCACGCTCACAGTGTTGGCTCGGATGTGTGAGCAGCGTTGTGAGCACCGTTTTTGCTCACGCTCACGCTCACAATGTCGCCGTCAATGGTGACGTCACCAGCTTCCTGAAGTTTTTTCTTGGCAGTGCTGAAGGCTTTCCTGCGAGCTGGATCCGTTCGCTTGTTACACCAGTGCGCATAGCAAGCATTTTGCCAAGCCCTAAGACTGGCGGTGCCTGCAACGACGATTCCGCGTAACAAATTGAGCGCCACAGCTACGTCAGTGAAGGTTTGCTTCTCTGTCGCCTCTTCCACGGTCGCATTTTCGGCATTGGTCCATGAGTTGATCTGGTGAACCACCTGCACGGAGATCTCGCCATCAGCGACAATTAGGTTACTGGACGCGATGTCGAAGGCGAAGCGCGCGCCGGCCGGACCGTCTTTGAATTTCTCGACTCTGAGAATGGACGTAGCGCCCTTTCGGTCGACACTCAGGACGAAGTCAACGTTGTTGAAGAACACCCCGCTTCCACGCATTTCCCGGTTGCCTTTCTTGCCTGGATGGTGAACCCCCATGACCGCGCAGTCGAACTCTTCGTGCAGACAGGCCATGTTCGTTACGGCCTTACTAGCCGCAGCCGCATCGTCCTCCTTGGCATCGCCAAAGCAGGTGGACAGTGTGTCGAAGATGATGAGCGACATCTGCATCCCAGTTGCTCTGACGAGCTCTGCCGCTGCCGTTCGAATGACCAAGCGCGTTTCGCCATCTACAAGACCCTTTTTGGGGCAGGCCATCACCGCAATCGGCACATGATCAGCTACCAGTCCGAGGTATTCTATAGTAGCGCACAGGCGCTGGATGACGCTTCGACGCGCTTCCCCTGTCACGTACAGGACGGCTCCTTTTTTTACCTGCAGGCCGCCCCATTGGAGACCAGCTGCAACAGCTACACTGGTCCGAACTGCAATGCCTGTCTTGCCTGCAGTGCTGGGGCCAAAGATGAAGCCAACGCCTACTGGAAGGACTGCGGGTATGATCTCCCTATGGCACTCGACTTCGAGCAACTGTCGCCGGAGCACTCCTATGCGCTGCGCATTTGCCTTTTCCATGCTGTGTCTCTGTTGCCCTTTCGGCAAGTCTCAAGGAGGAGGGCCTAATGAACCCATCGGGGCCGGCACGAGCCGGTACGTGGACAACGCCGCCTTCACGCCGCGCGCGCCATCCGCAGTTAAACGTCGACAGCTTGAAACGGCGCAACCGCACCGCAGCGCCCTGGCGTCGGTCAATCAGCCACCGCACGGCTTGGTTCGACCGCGGCCGGTTCCGGTCGTCAAGAGCAGCCATGTCGATGTAAGCCAGCTGCAGAGTCGCGTTCCGAGCGCGGGGCAAGCATGAGTAGCGCAATCGCGGCGGCGTGCTCGTGATACACGCCGGTGAGCTTGGTCATGCGGAAGGCTTTCCCGCAGTCGGCTGCAACCCAAGTTTGATTGCGATAGGTGCGACAGGCACCATAATTTTCTTGCCTATCCTGATTGTGGGAATGTCGCCGCGCTTGGCGGCTTCGTATGAACCGTTGCGGCTCAGCCCATAGAAAACCGCGCCAGCAATTGGGACGGAAAGCGTCGGGCGGTTCAAAGCGTCTTCGAGCGTCATCAATCACCTATGGATATGAGTAGCCTACGTATGACACGGTAGGGCAGAATTAACTTGCTCGCAACTGATTTATGCGTAACCTACGTAGGAAGTATGAAAGGTGACATGATGGACCGCGACGACATGAAGCCCACGCCGCCAAGACCCCCTTGGGCCGATCCAAAAAGTGAGCGGTTCAACATGTTCATCTCTCCAGCGGAGCTGAAGCAGATCGATGAATGGGCTTGGGCCAACCGCATCCGGTCGAAATCGGACGCGGTTCGCCGCCTGGTCCAGATCGGGCTAGTCTTCGATGAGAACGCGAATGGAATCGCCGGCGCCTTTATGAGTCTTTACGACGATTTTAATACGAAGATGATCGCTGCCGCTGAAGCACTCTCAAAAGGCGATGAAGGAAATGAGGCGCGGACTGATAGCTTTATCAGACAGATGCTCAAGCTCTCGATCGAGACGATGGAACACTTGGGCTCGCTGCAGGTCCAACTCAATTTGGTGATGGCACCGGCCATGGCGATGAAAGCCGATGAGAGCTTCGGCACCGCAGAACTAGGGTTCTTAGTGGCTAAGGCTGATTCTTGGGCGAAGCTCATCCGGCAGAACTTGGATATTTACGAGGCAAATAAGCACCGCGGGAAGGAAGACGATCAATGAAGGGCCACATCCGCGAGCGCAGTCCGGGCCATTGGGCTATTGTCCTCGACGTCGGCGAGATTGATGCCAAGACCGGCAAGAAGAAAAGGAAGTGGCACAGCTTCAAGGGTACCAAGCGCGAGGCGCAAAAGGAGTGCTCGCGGCTCGTCACCGTCCTAGATCAAGGGCTCTATGTCGAGTCGACCAAACAGACGGTTGCCGAATTTCTGGACGAGTGGCTGGGGTTCATCAAGCCGTCGGTGGCACCAAAGACGCATGAGCGATACACCGAAATATGCCGGAAGGGGCTTGCACCGCTGATCGGCAACGTGGTCCTGTCCAAGCTGAAAACCGATCGGATCGACGCGGCTTTTACCACAGCATTGACCGCGCCGCGTGTGGACCACCGGGCAAAGAGAGGCGGCGGCGAGCGCGAGCCACTTCCGCCGTTGGCGCCTCGTACGGTCCACCACTACCGCCGGGTGCTGGTTAAGGCGCTGGGCCAAGCAGTGACATGGGAGAGGCTGTCTCGCAATCCAGCTCTTGCGACCACACCCCCGAAGGTCGAACGGCAGAAGATGCTCGCTTACGACGTCGGCCAGACCGCAACTTTGCTGGAAACGCTCCGGCCGACGCGCATGTTCATTCCAATCCTGCTGGCGGTGACGTGCGGCCTTCGCCGCGGTGAGATCCTTGCACTTCGTTGGCGCCACCTAGAGCTTGCAGATAATCGCCGACAGATGTCGATCGAAGAGAGCGCTGAGCAGACCGCTGACGGCGTGCGGTACAAAGAGCCGAAGAGCGGCCGTGCCAGGACCGTGGCTCTCTCTGCCAGCACTGTCGCCGAACTGAAGGCGCACCGCGCGAAGCAGGCCGAAGAACAGTTCCGCCTGGGCACTCGTCCGGACGCCAACAGCTTTGTTGTCGCCCAAGTCGACGGGGAGCCGCTGCAGCCTCGCTCGTTGACGCATGAGTGGGTGCGCGTTCTGGGCAAGACCTCCCTGCCCCGCATCCGGTTCCATGACCTTCGGCATACCCACGCGACGCAGATGCTGTCGGCCGGCATTCACCCAAAAATAGCAAGCGAGCGCTTGGGCCATTCAAACATTGGCATCACGCTGGACCTTTACTCGCATGTCATGCCAGGAATGCAGGCCGACGCAGCGGAGCAAGTTGACGTGGCATTGCAGGCGGCTATAAGCAGCGAGCGAAAAGGCAAATAGTTGCAAAGTGCGTTGCAAACGGCTGATTTGACCAGTTGGGAAACACCAAAAAGCACAATGATTGCAATTAATTGGAGGGATGGCCGAGCGGTTTAAGGCACCGGTCTTGAAAACCGGCGTGGGTGCAAGCCCACCGTGGGTTCGAATCCCACTCCCTCCGCCAGATATTTGGCTACCGTGCTGAATTGCCTCTGTATTTTCAAAGAGGGCCAAATCTTTCCTAAGTTATTCCTAACTTCCTAAAACGAAGAAGCCTGCCACCGCGAGGCAGCGGGCCAGCGTGAGCGCAAACGTTGCGCCAGCCTCAGGATCAACGTTCGTCCTGGCGATAGAGCCGTTTGGTCGCGCGGTCGCTTTCCATGCGTTCTGCAGGACCACGGTGGCGTCGGGTCATAAGAACGTATGCCATCAATAGGGCCAGCAACAGTGGCCCACCAGCAACGACGATCAACCACATCACGCTTTCAAACATGAGGCATCTCCTTCACGTCACAACCGTCAAGGAGAAGAACCGTTCCGTTCAAAGTTACAGCAACACCAGCACCTCCTGCGACTGAGGGCCGTTTTCCCATGTGACCGTTTCGGAAATCCGGGCTCCGCTGCAACAAAAGGCTGCGGCTGCACGTTGCGGTTGATCATTCAACCAGGAGCAAAGCAAATGGCCGACGACAAAACGAAGACGGACTTCCGCGATCGGGACCGCGTCTCTGCCGATGAGGATTATGAAGTCGAGTATTTCGCCACCAAGGCCGGCATCACCCCGCAGCAGGTCAAGGAATTGATCGCGAAGCACGGCAACCGACGCGAGACGCTGGAGCGGGAAGCGAAGGCTCTGGGGAGCGGTAGGTAGGCCGGCATGCCAGAGTACCAGGTGGAAGAGTGGCATGGAGAGGAGTGTGTCTCAACTCAGGCCACGAGCGCCGATGATCCGTTATCTGCGGTAGAGAAGGTCACGGGCCAAAGGGTGTCGCCTAGAGCGCTTCAGGAGCATTGGTTTCGTGTGGTCGATGAAGATGCGCGAAGCACGCATGAATTCAGCCTTGAGGACGGCGGCCCGGCTGGAGATTTCGCAAAATAGCCATGACCAGAATCTCGGACCTGCATTGGGACCAACGCTGCAGATAGGCGAGAAAGGTGCAGCCGCCGGGCGGACCCGACGGCTTATCGTCGATTGGATCGCTGCCGCCGCATGGGGCCTTAAGGCGCGGCCGGCGCCAGCTTGGCGGCTACTTGGTCGATCTTGTCGGCAAGTACGCTATTGGCCCAATCTGTCACCTCAGGGTCAACGGGCTTGTTGGCCATTTGGGCAAGGGCTGCATCGATCGATGGGACGTTGGCAGCGGCAGCTGTGGCGGCGGTCTGAGCAGCGGCCGCATCCTGGGTGGCCTCATCGAGCGCTGCCTGTGCTGCATCGAGGTCGGCCTGCGTCGGGACATCTTCGGGCGGGGTATTCGGGTCAGCCGCTTTCGCATTCAGCGCGTCGAGCGCCGCTTTGGCGTCGGCAACCGCCTGATTAGCGGCATCGAGCGCCGATTGAGCGTTCTTGGCTATTGCCGACTGTGTCACAAAAGCCTGCACGCCAGCGAAGTTCTTGCTCTTGGAGTGCATAAAGGCGTTGGCGTTGCGCTGCAGTGAGTTCAATCGGCCCAGCTTGGCATGGATATTCTTTTCCTTGGACACTGAACCGGTAGCGGCCTTGGCGACCTGGCCCTTGGCGGATGCCGACTTGCCGAGCGAACCGCCGCCTCCGCCATTGCCGCCAGCATTACCGTTTCCTCCGCTATTGCCATTGCCATTGCCATTGCCGTTACCATTGCCATGGCCGTTACCATGGCCGTTGCCACCAGCAGCAGCCAGGGCCGGCGACACCAGAAGCGAGAACACCGCAAATGCAGCAAAAAGGGTCTTTCGGGATGTCATAACTACCTCCGAGATTGCCACCGCCACTAACCGCTATAGCGGGCAACATGAGGAATCGCTAACACAAAGGGTAAACTTGGATATAGCTGTGCTTTCATTGCGAGAACGAAGCGGCCGGCCGGCGAAACGCCAACCAGCATAACTCTTTGAAATTGCTGAAGTAGATCACCCTCGTTGGGACCGGCCGGCCTTCCGAACTCAAAGGTCCTAGACCGCTCGGACCAAGGTCTTAAGCCTTGGTTTCGGCCGCGACTCAGAAGTCGTGACGGCGCGGCGACCTTCGGTAGTCGGCACCGTATCGGCCTGAGGCCGAGCTCGACATCGATCCGCTGCTGTGTCCCAAAACACCGCCTAAGTGGTTGTATTCTCTGTCTTTTGATGTAAGCGCTAGTCTGAGGTAAATTTCGACCGGCTTCTGGCGGGCTTACGTTATGCAGCATCGAACGTTCTTTGGCGGCAAGGTCACCGAGATCCCCACTTCGTTACATTGCGATCCCAGGTGAATGCTGACCGCTATCGAGTTCAGCGGTTACAATTTCCAAGCCGTGCGGGCGTTCGTCGTCACCGCGCCGCGCGGCACGTCGCGGGGCGGACATGCACACGGCTCGGGCCGGCAATTGATGATGCAGCTGTCGGGCGAGATCGGCATCGAATTTCGCTATCAGGAACAGATCGAACGGCTGACGCTCACCGCATCGAACCGCGCGGTGCTGGTCGATGCCCCGGTGTGGGCGCTGCAGACCTATGAAGGCGAGAACCCGTCTTTGCTGGTTTTCTGCGATACCGAATACGACCCTGAAAACTACGTATCGAACCCCTGATGACACTCATCGGGAAAGGAGAGGCCGCGATGCGCGCCAGGACATGACAGCGCCTCGCGGCAGAATGGCTATTCTCGGCGCCGGCATCATGGGCGCCAGCCTCGCTCTCATGATGGCCCGCAGAGGCTACGCGGTGTCCCTCTTCGACAAGGAGAGCGAGCCGATGGCCTGCGCCAGCCGTTGGAACGAGGGCAAGATTCATCTCGGCTATCTCTACGGGAACGATCCCTCGCTGCTGACCGCCCGGCATCTGCTTTCGGGAGGACTGTGTTTCGGCAGGCTTGTTTCCGAGCTGATCGGAAGCAATCTGGAATCGCACACGACCTTTTCGGAAGACCTTTATCTGGTCCATCGCAACTCGATCGTCGCTGCCGAGGCGCTGGGGGCGATCTTTGAACGTGTGGATGTATTGGTGCGCAGCCACGCTGACGCCACCAGCTACCTTGCCGACGTATCGGCGGCGCGGTCGAAACGGCTTTCCAGAACTGAATTGGCCGATGTCACCAACTCGGACCAGATCGTCGGCGGCTTCCAGGTGCCGGAGCGATCCATCAACACGCGATGGGTTGCCGACCGGCTTTGCGCCGTGCTTCGGGGTGAACCCAACATCAGCTTGCGAATGGCGGCCAAAGTCCTGTCGGCAAAGCCGGTGGACGGAATTGACGGGAAATGGCGCGTGGCGGTCGCAGGCGAGAAAAGCGAGGCGTTCGACATCGTCGTCAATTGCCTTTGGGAGGGGCGGCTGGCTGTCGACCGCACGGCCGGCATCGAGCCGGTTCCCGGATGGTCGCACCGCTACAGGCTTTGCCTGTTCGGCCGCACCAGGCAGCCTGTCGATGTGCCGTGCGCGGTCGTCGCCCTTGGCCCGTTCGGCGACATAAAAAACTATGACGGGCGCAACTTCTATCTCTCCTGGTACCCGAGCGGGTTGCTTGCGGAGAGTGGCGAATTGTCGATCGAAACGCCGCAAGCGCTCGATGCCGACGCACGACAGCGGTTCATCGGCGACGTTCGCGCCACGCTCGCCCGGTTGGTGCCCAGTGTTTCCAGCATGTTCGACGATGCCGAGGAGCTTGAGGTACGCGGCGGCTTCGTGTTTGCGCAAGGGCGTGGTTCGCTCAGCGACCCGAAAGCCACAATCCATCGCCGCGACCAATTCGGGGTCAACCGCCTGGGCAACTACATCTCGGTCGACACAGGTAAATATTCGACGGCGCCGTGGCTTGCCGACAGGCTGGCGCGGCAAATCTGCGGGATCGAGTGAATGGGTGAGACAGAACAGGGCGGCGCGAAGCAGGTAGCGCAGAAACAAGTCCAGCTTCGATCCGGCTGGCGGCCGAAGGTCACGGCGCTGGTGCCATGCTACAATTCGGCGGCATTCATTTCGCGTACGCTGGACAGCCTCGCCGCGCAGACCTGGGACAATATCGAGATCCTGGTCGGCGAGGACAATTCGACCGACGCGACATTCGAGATCGTTTCAGCCTTCGCCGGCGGCCGCGACGATGTCCGTATCCTGCGCCGGGACAAAAACCTGGGATGGCTGAAGAACTCCAACGATCTGATGGCCAATGCCAGCGGCGAATTGATGTTCTTTGCCTTCCATGACGACGTCATCGATCCAACCTATATCGAGGCGCTGGTGCGGGCGCTCGATGCCAATCCCGAGGCCGTACTGTCGTTCAGCGACGTCGAAGTGATCGAAGTCAGCGGCGAAAGTGCCACGTGGAAGTTCGACCTGCTGGAGGGCTTGCAGGACGGTTTAGCGCGTGGCCGGGCGATGGCGCGCCAGCCGCATGGATGGTGGGTTCCCAATCGTGGGATATTCAGGGCCTGGGCGTTCCACCGTAGCGGCGGGATCAAGCCCAACAGCCAAGGCGAATTCAGCGCCGACTGGACCTGGCTTCTGCATCTGTCGCTGCTCGGCGGCTTTGTCCGCGTGCCGCAAGTGCTCTGCCACAAATACTACCGGGCGGGCAGCATCAGCCGGCGCTGGGACCGCAACAGCACCCAACGAAGGGCCTTGCGGGCGGCGGGGATAAGGGAGGTCTGGCACAGCGAGGCCGGCCTGGCACAAAGAGCCTTCCTCGCTGTCTATATCGCCTTGCGGCCGTGGCGGTGGGGGCCGCGATCGCGAGAAGCGCAAAGACGGCGAAACAGGCAATCGGTGCATGGCAGCCCGGACAAATAAGAATGGCGCCGGGGGCGCGCCAAAACGGCTGCGCCTGCCCAGCCAACGGCGATTTCCGGGCACATCCGGCTGCCCCAAAATGGCACTCCGGTTGATTTTTCACGTGAGATATGGTCGTTCTCCCGCCCATGAAAAAACTATTCCTTGCGGCGCTGGCTTCGGTGACGCTGGCTTTACCCGCCCACGCGATGGACGCCGCCCTGCGCGCCGGCCTGCTGAAACTCGACCCGGAGACCCGGCTGGAGCAGAGATGCGACGCCGAAGTGCTCGACCGCATCAGCCATGACGACCACAAGTACAAGGCAGACCGCGTCGTCGCCTACGCCTTCGCGACGCCGGAAATGAAGGCCGATGCCATCCGCAGCCCGGGCGCTGCCTTCCGCAGCAAGGGGCAGTGGTACCGGCTGAAGTTCAAATGCGAGACGGCGCCTGACCATATGGAGGTCCTGCAGTTCCGTTACCGCATCGGCGACGAGATTCCGGAAGCCGACTGGGCGAAGTACAATCTCTACGACTGAATTCGCTGCGACCAGAATTCTCTCTGGCAGAACGACCTTCCCTATTCCCGTGGCTTTCAGCGTCGGCCGTTAGAGCGGTTCAGCTTTTTACAGAGCAGCTGACCCACTCTAACTCTTTGTTTTTGCATGATTCCGGACGGAAAACCGCTACGCACTTTTCCTGGAATTGCGCCGGCAGTCTCTTGACGCGCGGGAACCATACACGTTAGGGCGTCGGCATATCCGACGACGAACACGCCGATACAGCAAGGGGCTCCGGTCGATGGACATTTTCAGCGCTGCAAGCATGACGGCCCTCCTCCAGGTCATCGCCATCGATCTGGTGCTTGCCGGCGACAATGCCATCGTCATCGGCCTTGCCGCCGCCGGCCTGCCGGTCGAGCAGCGCAAGAAAGCCATCCTGATCGGCGTGTTGGCGGCGACTGTGCTGCGCATCCTGTTTGCCGCCGTCACCGTCAAGCTTCTTGCCATTGTCGGCCTGCTGCTGGCCGGCGGCATCCTTTTGTTGTGGGTGTGCTGGAAGATGTGGCGCGAGCTGCGGACGTCGCATGCCGACGAGTTCGAGGCGACCGAGGCGCTCTCCGATTCCGACCTCAACAGCGACAGAACGGTAGGTGGCAAGGCGCCGCGCAAGACGCTCGGCCAGGCGGCCCTGCAGATCGTCGTCGCCGATGTTTCGATGTCGCTGGACAATGTGCTGGCGGTCGCCGGTGCGGCGCGCGATCATTTTCCGGTGCTTGTCATAGGCCTGGTGCTGTCGATCGCCTTGATGGGCTTGGCCGCGAGCTTCATTGCCAAGCTGCTGCACCGCCACCGCTGGATCGCTTATGTCGGCCTGCTGATCATTCTCTACGTCGCGATCGATATGGTCTATCGCGGCGTTGTCGAGGTCTGGCCGCATGTCAGTCCTGTGGTGAGCTGACTCTGCCGGTCCTACAGCTTCTGTATACTACGGGTATCTGCCGGAGGCAGTGGTCGCGTTCGCCGCAGCCGCTGCCCATACCAATGCCGCAATAAGTGTGGTACTGGCCGCCGATCCCGAAAAACCCGGAATGTTTCTCATGTCTGCGCCTCGCGTCAGTTTCGTCAGCCTTGGATGCCCGAAGGCGCTTGTGGATTCCGAGCGCATCATCACGCGCCTGCGCGCCGAAGGCTATGAGATCGCGCGCAAGCATGACGGCGCGGACCTTGTCGTCGTCAACACCTGCGGCTTTCTCGATTCGGCCCGCGACGAATCGCTCAACGCCATTGGTTCGGCGCTTTCGGAAAACGGCCGGGTGATCGTCACCGGCTGCCTCGGCGCCGAGCCGGACGTCATACGAGAGAAGCACCCCAACGTCCTCGCCATCACCGGCCCGCAGGCCTATGAGAGCGTGATGGCCGCGGTGCATGAGGCGGCGCCGCCCAGCCACGATCCCTATATCGACCTTCTGCCGCCGCAAGGCGTCAAGCTGACGCCGCGCCACTACGCCTATCTCAAGATTTCCGAAGGCTGCAACAACCGCTGCACCTTCTGCATCATTCCGGCACTGCGCGGCGACCTCGTCTCGCGCCCGGCGGCCGATGTGCTGCGCGAGGCCGAGAAGCTGGCCAAGGCCGGCGTCAAGGAACTGCTGGTCATCTCGCAGGACACCAGCGCCTACGGCATCGACATCAAGTACCAGACGTCGATGTTCGGCGACCGCGAAGTGCGGGCGAAATTCCTCGACCTTTCGGAGGAGCTGGGCAAGCTCGGCATCTGGGTACGCATGCACTATGTCTACCCCTACCCGCATGTCGCCGATGTCATCCCGCTAATGGCGGATGGAAAAATCCTTCCCTATCTGGACATCCCCTTCCAGCACGCCTCGCCGCAGGTGCTGAAGAACATGCGCCGTCCAGCCCATGGCGAAAAGACGCTGGAGCGCATTCGCGGCTGGCGCGAGGTGTGCCCGGATCTGGCGATACGCTCGACCTTCATCGTCGGTTTCCCCGGCGAGACCGACGAGGATTTCGAGATGCTGCTCGACTGGCTGGACGAGGCCAGGATCGATCGCGCCGGCTGCTTTAAATACGAGCCGGTCCGCGGCGCCCGCTCCAACGATCTCGGCCTCGAACAGGTGCCGCAGGAGATCAAGGAAGCGCGCTGGCATCGCTTCATGCAGCGCCAGCAGAAGATCTCGGCGACGCAGCTGGCCAAGAAGGTCGGCAAGCGCCTGCCGGTGCTGATCGACGAGGCGCATGGCACGTCTGCCAAGGGCCGGACAAAATACGACGCGCCCGAGATCGACGGTTCGGTGCATATCCAGTCGCGCCGCCCGCTGCGCCAAGGCGACATCGTCACGGTCAAGATCGACCGCGCCGACGCCTACGACCTTTACGGCTCGGCGGTTTAGAAAATTACCAAAAAGGGCGCCTCCCGGCGCCCTCGGATTTTTGGCACAGCCCTCGGCGCGGTTTCGCAGTCGAAGCGTGCAGCCCGCGAAATGAAAAAGGGCGCCGCGCGGCGCCCCTTCTCTTTGCGTTTCCGATATTTACTGCGGCAACTTGTCGTCGACGCCCTTCACATAGAAGTTCATGCCGAGCAGCGTGCCGTCGTCGGCGACTTCGCCGTCCTTGAGCCACGGCGTGCCGTCCTGCTTGGCGACCGGTCCGGTGAAGGGGTTCCAGCCATCTGCGATTTTCTTGGCGGTTGCCTCGGCCATCGCCTTCACATCGTCCGGCATGTTGGTGAAGGGCGCAAGCTTGACGGCGCCGTCCTTGATGCCGAGCCAGACATTGTCCGGCTTCCAGGTGCCGTCGAGCGCTGCCTGAACGCGGCTGATGTAGTACGGCCCCCATTCGTCCGTCAGCGAGGTCAGCTGCGCGTTCGGCGCGAACTTGATCATGTCGGAGGACTGGCCGAAGCCGTGCAGCTTGCGCTCTTCCGCCACCTGCAAGGCAGCGGTGGAATCGGTGTGCTGAACGATGATGTCGGCGCCCTGATCGAACAGTGCCTTGGCCGCGTCAGCTTCCTTGCCCGGATCGAACCAGGAGTTCACCCAGACGATCTTGGCCTTGAAGTTCGGGTTGACCGACTGCGCGCCGAGCATGAAGGAGTTGATACCCATCACCACTTCGGGGATCGGGAAGGAAACGATATAGCCGGCGACCCCTGCCTTCGATTCCTTGGCGGCGATCTGGCCGAGCACATAGCGGCCTTCATAGAAGCGCGCATTGTAGATGCCGAGATTGTCAGCGGTCTTGTAGCCGGTGGCGTGCTCGAACATCACTTTGGGGAACTTCTTGGCGACCTTCACTTCCGGGTCCATGAAGCCGAAAGAGGTGCCGAAGATGATCTTGCAGCCTTCGCGCGCCAGACGCTCGAAAGCGCGGTCGGCATCGGGACCTTCCGAGACGTTCTCGAGATAGGCGGTTTCGACCTTGTCGCCGAGCGCCTTTTCCACCTCGAGGCGGCCCTGGTCGTGCTGGTAGGAATAGCCGAAGTCGCCGATCGGGCCGGTGTAGACCCAGCATGCCTTCAACTTGTCGGCGGCCTGCGCGGACGCCGCCAGTGACATGGCGGCGGTCGTGGTCATCAACGCAATAAGCAGTTTTTTCATTGTGTTACCTCTCTGAGTTTAGCCTTGGAGCTTCCCGTTTGTTTTTGTTGTCAACGATCCGGAACGAATGGCTGCCCCAAGGAAGCCGGCGTGTTCATCATCGTCAGACGCTTGTTGCGCGAGATTAGAACGAGAACCACGACGGTTGCCAGATAGGGCAGAGAAGAAAGCAGCTGCGAAGGCACCGGAATGCCAAATGCCTGTGCATGAAGCTGGCCGATCCACACCGCGCCGAAGATGTAGGCGCCGGCGAGCACGCGCCACGGCCGCCAGGAGGCGAAGACGACCAGCGCCAGCGCGATCCAGCCGCGGCCCGCGCTCATGTTCTCCACCCATTGCGGCGTGTAGACCAGCGACAGATGGCCGCCGGCAAGGCCGGCGCAGGCGCCGCCGAAGATGACCGCGAGATAGCGGTAGCGGATGACCTTGATGCCGAGCGCATGCGCCGATGTGTGGCTGTCGCCGATCGAGCGCAGAGTGAGGCCGGTGCGGGTCTTGAACAGGAACCACATGACGGCCGCCGTCAGCGCGATCGAGATGTAGAAGATCGGGTCCTGGCCGAACAACAGCCTGCCGACCACGGGAATGTCGGTGAGCACCGGAACGTAGAGGTTTGGCAGCCGCTCGCCGGGCTGGCCGACGAAGCTGGTCCCCATCATGCCGGAAAGGCCGAGGCCGAGCAGCGTCAACGACAGGCCGGTCGCCACCTGATTGGTGGCGAGCGACAGCGTCATCACCGCAAACAGCAGCGAGAACACCGCGCCCATGGCAATTGCCGCCAACAGGCCCATCCAGGGCGATCCCGTGAGATAGCCGGCTCCGAAGCCGCCGACGGCGCCCATGATCATCATGCCTTCGACGCCGAGGTTGAGCACGCCGGAGCGCTCGACCACCAGTTCGCCGATGGCCGCTATTAAAAGCGGCGTCGCCGCCGTGGCGATGGTCAAAAGGATGTTGACGGCGATGTCCATCAGCGGGCTTCCTTCAACTTCGGCGCGGCTTCAAGCTTCGCCGCGCTTTTCGTCAGCGCCATGCCGACCAGACGGATGCGATAGTGGATGAGCGTGTCGCAGCCGAGCACGAAGAACAAAAGCATGCCCTGGAACACGCGTGCCACTTTGTCGGAAATGCCGAGCGCGCTCTGCACCGCCTCGCCGCCGAGATAGGTCAACGCCAGCACCAGGCCGGCGGCGACAATGCCGAGCGGATTGAGCCGGCCGAGGAACGCGACAATAATGGCGGTGAAGCCGTAGCCGGGCGAGATCACCGGCTGGAGCTGGCCGATGGCGCCGGAGACTTCCGAAATGCCGGCAAGCCCAGCCAGCGCGCCTGACAGCAGGAAGGCGAAGAACACCATGCGGTTGAGGCCGAAACCGGCGAAGCGCCCTGCCCTCGGGCTGGAGCCGAGCACGCGGACCTCAAAACCCTTGAGCAGGCGGCTCATCAGCACCCAGATCAGCACGGCTGCAACAAGCGCGAAGACAAAACCCCAATTGGCGCGGCCGGCATCCGGCATCAGTTCGGGCAGGACCGCCGAGTCATTGAACTGGATCGTCTGCGGGAAACCGTGGCCCTGTGGATCGCGCCAGGGGCCGCGCACCAGCCAGTCGAGGAAAAGCTGGGCGACATAGACCAGCATCAGGCTGGTCAGGATTTCGTTGGTGCCGAAGCGCGTCTTCAAGAGAGCCGGGATTGCTGCATAGGCGGCACCGCCGACCATGCCGAACAACAGCATCAGCGGCAGCACCAGCGGGCCTTCGAACCCGGGAAACAGCACCGGAACGGCCGAGCCGAAAATGCCGCCGAGGATGAACTGTCCCTCAGCGCCGATGTTCCAGATGTTGGCCTTGTAACAGACCGACAGGCCGACCGCGATCAGGATCAACGGCGCGGCCTTGATCGCCAGCTCATGCAGCTGCCAGACCTGGCTGATCGGCTCGATGAAATAGATCTCAAATGCGCTCAGCGGGTTGACGCCGAGCAGCGCGAACAGAACCGCGCCGGCGATGATCGTTAGGGCGAAGGCGATGAAGGGCGACAGCGCCGAAAAGAGCATAGAGCGCTGCGGGCGTTTGACGAGTTCGAGGCGCATCATGCCGTCTCCAGACCATGTTCGGCGTGGCCAGGCTCGGCGCCGCCCATCAACAGACCGACCTTTTCGAAAGTTGCCTCGGCGATCGGCAGCGGTTTGGACAATTCGCCATTGTGCATGACCGCGATCGCGTCCGAAATCTCGAACAGCTCATCGAGGTCCTGGCTGATGACCAGAACTGCCGAGCCGCTGCGCGCCAGTTCGATCAGCGCCTGGCGGATGTGGGCGGCGGCACCGGCGTCGACGCCCCAGGTCGGCTGGTTGACGACCATGACGGCAGGGCTGCGGTCGAGTTCGCGACCGACGATGAATTTCTGCAAATTGCCGCCCGAAAGGGCCGCGGCTTCCGGATCGGGCGCGCTCTTGCGCACATCCATGGCCACGATGATGCGCTGGGCGGCGGCATAGACCGCACCGCTTTTGACCGCGCCGCCGGCGCCGACAAAAACCTTGCCGTCGGTGGCGTGCCGCGACAGAAGCAGATTTTCCGAAAGCTTCATGCGTGGCGCGGCGCCATGGCCGAGGCGTTCTTCCGGCACGAAGGCAGCGCCCATCAGCCGCCGGCCTGTGATCGTGAGCGAGCCGGCATCCTTGCCGCGGATGCGCACGGATGCGGCGTCCTGCTGCAGCACCTCGCCGGAGACGGATTCGAAGAACTCGCCCTGGCCGTTGCCGGCGACACCGGCAATGCCGATCACCTCGCCGGCGCGCACAGTGAGGTTGATATTCTTCAGCGGAATCGAAAACGGCGTTGCCGGCTTGCGGCTGAGGGCGCGGATTTCGAGCAGCGGCTGCGCGGTCTCGATGCCTTCGGCCGGCGCACGCACCACGGCCTTCACCTCGTTGCCGACCATCATGCGAGCCAGCGACGAAGCCGTTTCCTCGCGCGGATTGCAATGGCCGACGACCTTGCCGTGACGCAGCACGGTGGCGCGGTCGCAGATGCGTTTGACCTCTTCCAGCCGGTGCGAAATGTAGAGGATGGATTTGCCCTCCGAGCGCAGGCGCTCAAGCGTTTCGAACAGCTTGTCGGCTTCCTGCGGCGTCAGCACCGAGGTCGGCTCGTCGAGGATGATGAGCTGCGGCGTCTGCAACAGGCAGCGGATGATCTCGATGCGCTGGCGTTCGCCGACCGAGAGATCGCCGACCAGCGAGTCCGGATCGAGCGGCAGGCCATAGCTGAAGGAAAGCGCCCTCGCCTTGGCCGCGATCGAGCTGATCGGTGAGCCGTCATCCAGAGACAGAGCGATATTCTCGGCCGCGGTCAGCGCCTCGAACAGCGAAAAGTGCTGAAACACCATGCCGATGCCGAGCTTCTTCGCCATGCCCGGACTGGTGATCCGCACCGCTTCGCCGTTCCAGAATATCTCGCCGGAATTGGGCTCCAGCGAACCGAACAGCATCTTGACCAGCGTCGACTTGCCGGCGCCGTTTTCGCCAAGCAGCGCGTGGATCTCGCCCTTGGCGATGTTGAGGTCGATATGATCGCACGCCGTCAACGTGCCGAATATCTTGGTCAGGCCACGAACCTCAAGCAGGTTCGCTCCATCATGATCTGCACTCACAGTGCCTCCCATCCGGTTCCCGGACATGTTCTGTGTTCCCGCCAGCATGGTATGCGCTGGCCGCTCTCGTGCGAAAGCAGCACCCACCTTGAAAGAGCTTCAAGAATTTCAGCGGAAACTCAAGGGGTAAAGATTGACCTGCTTCGCACAACAAACCGATCGTCCGGTTTTTCGGGTAAACAGTGCCTGGCGTCGCGGCAAAACGCTGAAAAGCAAGGCAGATCAGGGGATCAGTATGGTCGTGCCAGTGGTCTTGCGCCCTTCGAGATCGGCTTGCGCCTTGCCCGCGTCCTTCAGCGCATAACGCTGGTTGATCTTGATCTCGACCGCACCGCTCAACACCACGTCGAACAATGCCGCGGAGGAGACTTCGAGGTCTTCACGCTTGGCGTTGTAGACGAACAAAGTCGGCCTGGTAGCGAACAGCGAGCCCTTCTGCGCCAGCAGCGACATCGAAAATGGCGGGATCGGTCCAGAGGACTGACCGAAAGAGACGAACATGCCGAGCGGCTTCAGACAGTCGAGCGAGGCCGGGAATGTGTCGTTGCCGACCGAATCGTAGACGACGTCACATTTCTTGCCGCCGGTGATGGCGGCGACCCCGGCGACGAAATCCTGCTCCTTGTAGTTGATGACATGGCCGAAGCCATGCGCCTTGGCGAGCTCGATCTTGTCGGTTGAGCTTGCCGTGCCGATCACGGTGGCGCCGAGATGTTTTGCCCATTGTCCCAGGATCAGCCCGACGCCGCCGGCGGCGGCATGGAACAGGATGGTGTCGCCTGCCTTCACCTTGAAGGTCCGGCGCAACAGATACTCCGCCGTCATGCCTTTAAGCATCATGCCGGCGGCCTGTTCGTCGCTGATGCGGTCCGGCACCTTGACGACGCGGTCGGCGGCGACGACGCGCTGTTCGGCATAGGCGCCGACGTTGACGGCATAGGCGATGCGGTCGCCCGGCTTCAGCCAGTCGATGCCTGCGCCGACCTCGAGAACCACACCTGCCGCCTCGCCGCCGGGGATCAGCGGGAAGCCGCCGGGCGGCGGATAGAGGCCGATGCGGTGATAGACATCGATGAAATTGAGGCCGATCGCGGCGTGCCTGACCAGGATCTGCCCGGCGCTGGGTTGTCCCGGATCGGCGTCTTCATAGGTCAGGACTTCCGGACCGCCATGGGCGTGGATACGGACTGCTTTGGACATTGTGGGCTTTCCTGCGGTCAGGCTTTCTTAGGGTCCGGCTTGGCGCCGAGTTTGGGGAAGAACTGCATGATACCGCCGATGCAGGCGAGGTAAAGTCCGGTGATGGTGATGCCGACCTTGGTAAAGACGCTGACCTGTTCGCCCAAAACGCCGATCTGGTCGTAGAAGGCGGCAAGGGCCGCCTGCGCCAGCGCCAGCGCACCGAAAGCGCACCAGAGCAGCGTCATGCCAAGATTGATTGGCCGCAGCCGCACCACCCGCACGGGGTGAATGAAGTTGATCGGCACGAAGGTCAGGATGCCGGCCGCCACGACGACGCCGAAGGACACCCACTGTCCGGGCTCGATGACGAACAGCGTGAACACGACCATGTTCCAGACCACCGGAAAGCCTTTGAAGAAGTTCTCCTTCGTCTTCATTCCGGTGTCGGCATAATAGATGGCGCTGGACACCACGATGATGGCCGCCGACAGGAACGACAGCCCTTCGCCCATGAAGCCGCGCTGGTAGAGTGCGAAGGCCGGGATCAGCACGTAGGTGACATAGTCGATGATGTTGTCGAGGAGTTCGCCCGACCAGGTCGGCAAAATCTCCTTGACCTCGAGCTTGCGCGCGATCGGCCCGTCTATGCCGTCGACGAACAGCGCCAGACCCAGCCACCAGAACATCGCCGTCCAGCGTTGCTCGCTTGCCGCCACCAGAGACAGGAAGGCCAGGAACGAGCCAGACGCGGTCAACAGATGCACCGAGAATGCCCGCGCCTGCGGCCAGGTGACCTTCTTCTTCGGCCTCGGAATCCGGTCGGTGATCTTTTTGGCGGCGTTTCTGGCAGTTGTGTTCTTGCTCACGGGCCCCGCCAATCCAGTTTGCAGATTTCGGCCGAGCGGCCGGCAAAGTTCCAGTTGCGGCCGAAAGCCCGCATCTTGCTCTTGTCGGACCTGGCCACGATGATCTCCGGCGCGATCCAGTATTCCGAGTTGCCGATCACGGTATCCTTCTCGCGATCCTTGCCGGGAATCGGTGTGACCGCCCCGTCGATGATCTTCGGTATCTGGAAAATACGGGTCTTGTCACGCGTCTCGTAGGTGATCGGCACCTGCTCGACGCCGAGGAACTTGCCGACAAGGATCGACAACAGCGCGGTGGTTCCGCCGGCCTTCCCGGTGAAGATCCTGGTCAGCGCTTTCACCGCATAGACGGAGGCTCGCTTGTCGATGAACAGGCCTGCGGTCCAGTTGCCGCGGCTCATATAGCCGGGGATTTCCATGACCAGACCGAGATTGAGGCCGGACAGGTCGACCTCGCCGAAATGGCCTGCGTCGATGCGGAAGCCCGCCCAGGTCTGACAATAACCCTCCGTCGGCGGATGGCTGCCAAGCGACAGCACGCAAGGACAAAAAACCGTGCAATTGCAGGAGAGCACGAGCTCTCCTTTCATTGCCCAGCCTTGCTCTGCCATGGAATTATCCCCCGTCATGCCGAGACTACTAGCAGGGCGATTGCCCAGACAAGCAGTATCGCACCGGCCACTCGGGTTGGAAGGCTGCCGGTGGTCTGTTTTTCGATCAAGGTGAACAGGCCGATCAGCGCCATCCAGAACACGTTCATCGCGCCGACGGCAAACATCACCAGCATCAGCGCCCAGCAGCAGCCGAGGCACCACAGGCCCTGCTTCAGCCCTAGCCGGAAGATGCCACCCGGCTCCGCGCTCCAGTTGGAAAACAGTGTCGAGAACGGGTTCCGGCATTTTGTCAGGCAGGCCTGCTTGAGGCTGCTGAACTGGTAGAGGCCGGCAACCAGCAGCGCGGCCGCCGCGGCAAGGCCGCTCACCGGATCGAGCAATCGAGCGGAGGACGCAAATGCGTGGACGAGCAACGTCAGCACCGCGAAGCCGATAGAGGCGACAAGCCATGTCGAGAGGTAGCCGGCAACCAGGACCAGCGGATGGGCCACCGGCTCGCCCTTGATGCGGGCGGTGTCGGCGATTTCACAATAGGTACGGATCATCGGCGCCGCCGACGGCAGCATCGTCGCCACGGCCATCAAAAACCACATCACGATCAGCGCCAGAACCGGTGCGCCGCCGGCATCAAGTGGTGCGGGCGTCAGGCACATGCCGAAGAAGCGGTCGAGGACATCCGGCAGCGGCAGTTGCGGCAGATATCGCAGGACCACATCGCCTGGTACGCCGGGGAGCCGGGCTTCGGCGCCGCGGATCGCCATGGCGCCGAGAATGAACCAGGCGAGCAGAATGCCGCCGGCGATGGCGATGTTGACCGTCAGGCGGGGGCTGCGGGCCAGGCTTGCCGTGGCGCGGCCGGCGCGGTCGAGATGGCTGAAATCGTCCTGCTGGCCGGTCATGACAACCGAATGAGCCTAATCGCCGCGTTGATCAAGCCGCATGGTCTGACCTATATCCATGGGTAGACACCTGCATCGCAAACTGGAAGTCCAATTTGGATCATCGCGAGACAGCACGGATACTGGTAGCCGGCAGCGGCCCTGCCGGACTGATCGCGGCGCTCGGTTTCGCCGAGGCGGGCTTTCCGGTAACCCTGGTCGGACCCGAAGCAGGCGGGCCCGATGGCCGGACCACGGCGCTGATGAACCCTGCTCTCAAGGTTCTCGATCGGCTGGGCGTGCTGGCCGAACTTGCGCCGAAGGCCGCGCCGCTGAAGGTCATGCGCATCGTTGATGCGACCAGCCGGCTGATCCGCAGCCCGGTGGTGACTTTTCGCGCCATGGAGATCGGCGAGGAGCAGTTCGGGCTCAACCTGCCCAACAGTGCGCTGAACCCGACGCTGGCCAAGTCCGTCGCGGCCCATCCCGGCATCGAATGGCTGACGTCGATGGTCGAGAGTTGGCGTCTGGACGCCGATCAGGCGCATGCCGTCTTGACTGATGGTCGCGAAGTCTCGGCCGCGCTTGCGGTCGCTGCCGATGGGCGCCTGTCGCCGGCGCGCGAGGCGGCAGGCATAGTGGCCTCGGTGCGATCCTACCGCCAAGCGGCGCTGGTGCTGAATTTTGGCCATCGCAGCGAACACGGCTTCACCTCGACCGAGTTCCACACAGAGACCGGGCCGTTCACCCAGGTGCCGCTGCCCGGCAACCGCTCCAGCCTCGTCTGGGTGGTGAAACCGGAGGCGGCGAAGGACCTCGCCGCACTCGATGACGCGACGCTTTCCGAGCGTGTCGAGCAGCAGATGCAGTCGATGCTGGGCCGGGTGTCGGTCGAGCCCGGCCGACAAATTTACCCGCTTTCAGCGGCATCACCGGGGCGCTTCGCGCAAAACCGTGTGGCGCTGGTCGGCGAGGCTGCACATGTGTTCCCGCCGATCGGGGCCCAAGGTCTAAACCTCGGCATCAGGGACGTCGAGGATCTGATTGGAATCGCACGCGAAAATCGCGGCGACCCTGGCGCCGCAAGGGCTTTGGCCGCCTATGATTCCAGGCGCCGTCCCGACATTCAGGCGCGTTCGGGCGCGGTCAACCTGCTTAACATGTCGTTGCTGTCGGACATGTTGCCGGCGCAGATGGCACGCAGCGCCGGCCTCAATGTGCTCGGCAGTTTCGCGCCGCTGCGCGCCTTTTTCATGCGCGAAGGCTTGAGGCCGGGCAGCGGCTTTGCGGCGCTTACCGGCGGTTCAGGGAAACAGGTCCGGCGGTAAGATGCCGTGGCGGATCATGTAGAGCAGCCCGGTCACCGTCAGCACCGAGAGGCAGGTGGTGATCAGCACGCTGGCCGACGCGCGTTGCACCCAGACGCCATATTGCTGGGCGATGACGAAGACGTTGGTTGCGGTCGGTAATGCCGCCAAAAGCACGGCTGAAAAAACCCAGATTTCGGAAAAGTTCCCGATCCAGCTCAGCACGACGTAGCAGAGCGATGGATGCAGGATCAGCTTCAGCGCCGCGATCGACGCCAACTCATGCGGCACGCGGTTGAGGGGCCGGAGCGCAAGCGTCACGCCCATGGCAAACAGGGCGCAAGGGGCGGCCGCCCGAGACAGATATTCGAGCAGGCGATCGACCGGCTGCGGTGGGTGAAAGCCGAGATAGGCGGCGCCGACGCCAAGCGCGGTCGCGATGATGAACGGGTGCAGGACGATTTTCCTGACTACGCCGAGGATGAGGCGCCACGGCGATGTCTTGTCGTCGCCCGACAGCGCCATCATCATCGGCGCGATGGCGAAATGCATGATATTTTCGAAGCAGAAGATCAGCGCAACGGGCACCGCCGCCTGTTCGCCGAAGGCGAGCAGCGCCAGTCCCGGCCCCATATAGCCGATATTGCCGTAGGCGGCGGCCAACGCCTTGATCGTCGACTGGGCGATCTCGCCGCGCGACGCCGTCACCGACCATACGAACATGATCGAGAAGATCGTGTAGGTGGAAAACACCGAGCCGAAGATGAAGCGCCATTCGGTCAACTGTTCGAACGGCGTCCGCGCAAGCAGTTGGAAGAATAGGGCCGGAAGCGCGACATAGATGATGAAAGTGTTCATCCAGCCAAGCGCCTCCAGCGGCTGCCTGGTGATGCGTGCGACCAGAAAGCCGATGAAAATCAGCCCGAAGAACGGAAGAACAAGACCGACAATGTCAGACATTTTTGCCCTGGCCCGAAACCCCTGGACCGGGCTAGCCCGTAGCTTCAACGGGCGTCAAGCGCTTCGGCATTGAACTGACACGCCATCTGCGCCAAATAAAGCCTGATCCCAGACCTAAGTCGGGCTCGATTTTTGGCCACGGTGTGTGTAAATTCAAAGTCTTAGAGCGCTCTTCGCACATTCGACGGGACGCCGGGCGCTCTAGAGGCTTAGTGGTGAGTATGATGAAAACGGCCAAATTTTCGATCGGACAGGTGGTTCGTCATCGGCTGTTTCCGTTCCGCGGCATCATTTTCGATGTCGATCCGCAATTCGCCAACACCGACGAATGGTACGAGGCGATCCCGGCGGACGTGCGGCCGCGCAAGGACCAGCCGTTCTACCATCTGCTCGCTGAAAACTCGGAAACCGAATACATTGCCTATGTCTCCGAGCAGAACCTGCTCGAGGACCAGTCAGGTGAGCCGGTCCGTCATCCGCAGATCGGCGAGATGTTCGACAAGCGGCCGGACGGACGCTATGAGCCGAAACGCCAGTCGAGACACTGAGACGCCCCGATTAGCCGCCACATCATGGCGCGCGTCGCATTGATTTGAGAGCACGGTCCAATCCATCGTGGCAGTCTTAATTGCAGAAAGCTTGCAAGAGATCCGACAGAGCAGCCACTTATCGACCTAAATTCGCATGACGCCCAATTTGTAGAGGCGATGATAGAGAACCTGCTTCTTCATATAGCCGGCTATCGCTGCATTGATTTCCGCCCATTGGGACACGGAGCCGTGACTGCGTAGGCGAAGGCGGTCCTGCTCTTCTTGCCCAACGTCGTGCATGGCGAACGTCTTTTGACTGGGATAAACGCGAAAGCAGCCGAGGAAGCGTGGAAGCCGTTTGAAACGGAAACCTGCCGCCTGCGCCCGCAGGATGAAGTCCCAATCCATCGCAAACTGAAAATTTGTGTCGAATGAACCGAGCTTTTCCCAAACGCTGCGGCGCCAGAACATCGTCTCCTGGGGGATGTAGTCGGCCCATTTGATGACCTCGCTGTCATGCGGCGGCAGGACCACGCGAGCGGTCTCCCTACCCGCTTCGTCGATCACGATTCGATTGCCATAGACAAAATCGGCCTCGGGATACTTCTCGAAGGCGCGTGCAACATAATGCAGCGTTCCGGGCAACAGGACATCGTCGCTGTTGAGATAGGCCATGATGTCGCCGGAGACGATCGCAAAGCCTTTGTTGATGGCGTCTGTCTGCCCGCCATCCGCGGCGCTGTTCCAGGCAATCCGTTGTCCGTAGGACTCCAGTATCTCGCGTGTCCCGTCTTGCGAGCCGCCATCCTGAACGATGTATTCGAGATTGGGGTAGTTCTGAGACAGAACGCTGTCGATCGTAGCTGGCAGAAAATGCGCATGCCGATAGGACGGCGTGACAATGGCAATCCGAAGCGCGCCGGTGTTGGGTGTTGGAACGCTGTAGTTGAGTGGGGTATCCAATTTCCGCGGCTGGTATTGATGAAAATCGAAGACCTTCGGCTGGAATTTATATCGCCAGCTTTTGCGCCGCCGCAGGTAATAGTCACCCTCCAGCATCTGGATTCGCTGCGTCAGCGACGAAATCTCTTTCACCAGATTGGCGATTGTGACTTCCGGCTCGCCGTCCATCAGGTGTCCTCAACAATTGCGCTGCCACACGTCACACAACACGTAGTCCATTTCAATAGTGCCCAGTGCTGCATCTGCTACAAGTTTTCTGCTACGGACGACGGCTATGTTGCAAACTTGGGATTTGGCCGTGAAGGTGCGGAGACCCCAACGCGTCCAGAATGCGGCCCTTGAATGCGTAGACCCTCCAGAAAACGAAGGCATCTCATGCGCCGCTCTTTGTTACCGAAAAGTTCGCAACAGAATCCGTCCGATTCGAATGTGCTGATTTCCGTTCTGATGCCGCTTGAGTTCCATCGCGACCAGGCGACCATCGCGATCCGTAAATGGCGGCAGGACCAGACCCTGCAGGGCTCAGCGTTCGAACTCATACTGGTTGCCTCCCACGATGCCGATGCTGCGGATATGGATGAGATTCGCCAGTTGCTTGCGCCGCAGGACCGCCTCGTCCAGACGTCTGCCAAACATGACATCGCACAAGTTGCGGAAGCTGCGCGGCATGCCCGGGGGGATCTCCTGTTCTTCACCGAAAGTCATGTCTGGCCGACGCCAACCGTCCTCGAACAATGCCTCGACGTCTTCGCAAAGCGCCCCGAATGGGCGGGGTTCTCATGTCGAACCCATGCCAGCGCACCCAACAAACTGGCGCGTTCGGAAGCACGGATGTACGAGGCCGATATCCAGCATGGCATGACGGAGAGCTCGTGGCGCAAGATCCTCGATCAGTGCTTTGCAACGCGCCGCAAGGCCTACGGAGAAGCCGGGGGGTTTGAGTTTGACTTCGGGCATTTTTCGGAATGGCTGTTGGCTGCCCGCTACCACAAATTGGGGCTGGCCATCGGCTACGCGCCAGAAATCGAACTTGTGCATCACTACATTGGGCAATGGCCGGAACTGCGTGGCTTTACGGAGGATTTCGTCGCCGGCGAGGCACTCTGGCTTGCGCGCGGCGGACCGCGGCAGGAGCGGATAATCGAAATTCCATTCGAATGGAGCAGTCGAGGCGAACGCCGGAAAGATCTGGCGCGGCATATTCTGCAAATCGCGTGGCATCAGAGGAGACGGAAATTGCGTCCGCGGCTGCGCGATCGAGGCATGCTGCAGGTGCTCCGGCGTCATTGGGTCGCGGCCTTGCTGGGCGACCGTCTGGACACCAGCCGCGCGCGCGCAACGCTGCTCTGGCGTCACGTCGCGCTGATGCTGGCGCGGGCATTCGGTTCGGACGCGCAACTCGACAGAGTGTTTCGGCAAACGATCGCCGCACTGGTGCACGAGCGACGGCTGCGTACCTCGCTTGAAGTGCAAAAAGTCGCTGGCGAGGGTTCGCTGTGGACGCCAGATGAATTACATGCCGGGCGCGCTGCCGGGATCCATGCGGCGGAAGTCTATGACGGCGTGCCCTTTCGATGGTCGAGCGATGTCGCGTCGGCCGAACTGCAATTGCCCGCGGGGGAACATCTGGTGCAGGTCCAGACGCTGGCGCACATATTGATGAAGTCCGTCAAGCCGCTTTTTTATCTGAACGGGCAAATGCTGCCCATTGAAGCCGCCAATGTCGCCGACGGAACTTTCGTTCTGAAGGTGGCGCGCGACGGCGACAATCCCACGATCCTCGGGTGGGTTAGCGAACCTCAGCAAGCGCCGAACGATAGCCGCATACTGGGGCTGCCGATTACACGGATTTCCAGGCTAGAGCATTTCTAGGAAAGTATACGCGGTTCTCCTGGGAAAGCGCACAGCGCTTTCTGAAACCAGAGAGATAGAGCATGATGTCGTCCGAAAACCGCTTCACACTTTTCGGCATCATGCTCTAGGGAATTGCGTAAAAACAAAGAAATAGAGCGGTTCGCCGTTTTTTTGAAACGGTGAGCCGCTCTAGGGAGAAACGATAGCCGAAAGGGCCGGACAGCGCAGATCTATTTCAGTTGGCGGCTTTGGCCTTGGCCTGCTCGTCCTTGAGCTTCTTGGCGAAGTCCTGGTTGTTCTTGACGACGAAATCCTGAAGTTTTTTCTGCCGGTCCTCGATGTCCGACTGCTGCAGCGGCGCGCCGTCAAAGGCGCCGCTGAAGCCGGTCAAGGCAACCTTGATTGGATTTGGCTGACTCTGGAAGTTGATCGAGGTCAGCGTGATCGCCTGTCCCTTCTTGAAGGAAGCGACGAGCGCGTCGGTCAGCGGCACTTCGGCAACGCAACGGTCGGCGAAGCAAATGACATAATCCAGCTTCGTCGCCTTGCCGGCGTCTATTTGCAGGGCGATGCCGGGGGGCACCAGGCGACCTGGGGGAACCGTGACCTGGAAGACCTTGCGGTTTACCTTGCCCTTCAACTCGATCAGGCTGACGCCGGTGACGAACTGGCCGTTGCCGGCAGTGATGATGTTCTGGACATTGCAGATGTCGACATCTTCCTGCTTGGTGCAGGCCTTGAACCAACCCTGCGGAATCTGTTGCTGTGCCGAAGCGGTGGGAAGTCCGGCGCCCAGAAAGCCGACCACGCCCGCGGCCAGGACCGAAAGGCGGTATGCGTTGCTGTTCAGGCTCGTCATGTCGTGCATTTCCTCTCAAATGATCCCGGGACCGGCTTCTTCGCGCCGTGTGGTCCTGCTACCTGTTGCCGAATTGAGGCAACAGAATGACTTCGGAGCGCGTGTTACACTGCATGAGCAGCCGAATCCAGCCCGCCGCCTGCAATTCTTGGCCTCGCAATTTGGATCGTGCGATTTGGATTGATGTATCTGGCCGGAGCGCCGCGGCGCCATGTTAGGGTGCACTCCGAATCATCAAGCCGCCCAGTAAGGAGACGGTCATGGGCCGCATTCTTGTTTGGCTGATCGCCGCAATCTCGTTCTTCGCCTTTGCACCCGGCGTGGCGATGTCGGAACCGAAACATGCCATCGCCATGCAGGGCGAGCCGGCGCTGCCAGCCGACTACCAGCATTTCGACTACGTCAATCCCGATGCGCCCAAGGGCGGCAACATCACTTACTGCGTCGTCGGCAGCTTCGACAATCTGAACCCGTTCATCCTGAAGAGCCTGCGCACCACGGCGCGCGGCATGCAGGACCTCATTTTCGGCAATCTCGTCTTCGAGCCGTTGATGATGCGCAACTACGACGAGGCCTTCACCCTCTATGGCCTGCTCGCAGACAGCGCCGATATGGACCTGGAGCGCAAATCGATCGAATTCCACCTTAATCCAAATGCGAAGTGGTCGGACGGTGAGCCGGTGACGCCGGATGACGTGCTGTTCACCTACGATGTCTTCACCGACAAGGGCCGCCCGCCCTACAGGGATCGCATGAGCCTGATCGCCAAGCTCGAAAAGACCGGCGATCACAGCGTGCGCTTCACCTTCAACGACAAGGCCAATCGCGAGACCCCCTTGATCATCGCGCTGACGCCGATCATCCCAAAGCACGCCTTCAACAAGGATACCTTCGACAAGACGACGCTGAAGCCGGTGATCGGCAGCGGTCCCTACACCATCGACAAGGTGCAGCCGGGACAGCGCATCGTCTTCAAGCGCAATCCGAATTACTGGGGCAAGGACATCCCTTCCAAGCGCGGCTTCGACAATTACGACCAGATCACCATCGAGTACTTCCTCAACGCCAATGCCAAGACGGAAGCGTTCAAGAAAGGCATCTGCGCCATTTACGATGAGGGCGATCCGGTCAAGCGCGAGCGCGATATCGATTTTCCCGCCTTTCATCGCGGCGAGGTGATCGCCGAGACCTTCGACACCGGCATACCGCCCGTGGTGACCGGGTTCCTGTTCAACACGCGGCTGGAGAAGTTTTCCAATCCGGAGGTGCGACGCGCGCTCGGCATGCTCTACGACTTCGAATGGGCCAACAAGAACCTGTTCGGCGGTAAGTACACGCGCACGATGAGCTACTGGCAGAATTCCGAACTTTCCGCGCTCGGCCATCCCGCCAGCGACAGGGAAAAGGCGCTGCTGGCGCCCTACCCCGGCCGCGTGCCGGCCGATGTCATGGACGGCAGCTGGCGCCCGCCGGTGAATGACGGCACCGGCCAGGACCGTAAGGTGCTGAAGGTGGCGTTCGACCTGCTGAAGAGCCAGGGCTACACCGTCAAGGACGGGGTCCTGCTGGACCCAAAGGGAAACCCGTTCGGTTTCGAGATCCTGACGGCCTCGCAGGACGAGGAACGCTTTGCCGCCATCTATCAGCGCTCGCTGGAAAAGATCGGCATCGCGGTGACCATCCGCAGCCTCGAGGCCGACCAGATCCAGTCGCGCAAGCAGCGTTTCGACTTTGAGGTTCTTGTCGGGTCGAGCGGGTTCAGCAACTCGCTGTCTCCCGGTATGGAGCAGAACCTTCGCTGGGGTTCTTCAGAGGCCAAAAGAGAAGGTTCATTCAATCTGGCCGGCGTCGCCGATCCGGCGGTCGACGCGGCGATCGACGCGATGCTGAGAGCACGGACCAAGGAAGACTATGTCGCCGCCGTGCGCGTGCTCGACCGATTGCTGATCTCCGGCAATTACATGGTGCCGATGCAGTACAACGCGCAGCAATGGCTCGCTTACTGGAATTACCTGGACCATCCCAAAAAGACGCCCATATTCGGTTATCAATGGCCGACCTGGTGGCGCAAGCCGAACTGAGCGTGGCCGAGATCGGTCTCGCTGAAACGTTCGGCTGCAGGAGATCAAGATGAGCGATGACAATTCCATTACCGTCGACGTGGTTTCCGACGTCGTCTGCCCCTGGTGCTTCGTCGGCCAGAAGCGGCTGGATAAAGCGATTGCCGCTGCCGGCGACGTTGAGGTTCATGTGCGCTGGCGGCCGTTCCAGCTCGACCCGACCATCCCGCCCGAGGGCAAGGACCGGCGCGAATACATGCTGGCCAAATTCGGCAGCGACGAGCGCATCCGTCAGATGCATGCCCGCGTAGAGCCGCTCGGCGAAGCCGAAGGCATCAATTTCGCTTTCGACGCCATCAAGGTCGCCGCCAACACGCTGGACGCGCATCGTGTCATCCGCTGGGCCGGTGCCGCCGGTGAAGCCGTGCAGAACCGGCTCGTGCGCCGGCTGTTCCAACTGTATTTCGAGAAAGGCGGCAATATTGGCGACCACGCCGTGCTGATCGATGCCGCCCGCGAGGCCGGCATGGACGCTGCCGTGGTCGAAACGCTCCTGCCGACCGATGCCGACGTCGAGGAGGTGCGCACAGAAATCGCCACGGCATCGCGGATGGGGATCACCGGCGTGCCGTGCTTCCTGCTCGAAGGCAAATACGCCGTCATGGGCGCGCAGGACGCCGACACGCTGACTGATGCCATCCGCCAGGTCGCGGCCGCAAAGGCCAAGGGCGAACTGGAAAAGGCCGGCTAGAGCCTGTTCCATCCCGATGGAAATCGGGATGGGCTCTATCTCCTCATTTGAGCATGATCTGATCCGAAAACCGGCAACCACTTTTCGGGATCATGCTCGGGTTATTTCACCGTCACCTTGGCTTTGCTGAGGAAGAAGCCATGCCCGTTGCTGCCCGTGCAGGTCAGTCCCTTGGTTGACGACTGGCAGGTAAACGGCCCTTTGCTCCAGCTGTTGCCATAGGCCAGCTTCGCGACATCGCTGCAGCAGCCCTGCTCTCCCGGATTCTTGATCAATGTCGCCGGGCCGTTCGGCCCAAGGATCACGGTGACGTAGCTGGGCTCGACGCGCGAACAGCTCAGTTCCGGACCGCCATCCTGTGGTTCGTAGGTGCTGGTGCCGCCCTTCGGCGTGTAGATGCAGCCGATGTTGCCGGACGGAGCATTGAACTCGATTTGCCCTTCGGCGCTTGCCGGAATGGTCTGGCTGACGGCATGCGCAAGAGGCAGCCAGGCAAAGAGCGTCACCATTGCGGGAACGGCTGCGCGTGCAAGCATTGGGGAGCTTCCTTGTTGGGGACCGGACATGCATCGGTGCCGACAGTGCCCGGCAAGGTTCATTCCAGTGCGCTTGATTGTCAAACGGTGTTGAGCTGCAGCTAAAAAGCGTGGGCCAACTCATGAGCAGTCGCCGTGCAGGAGCGACGATCTTGCGTGCCCAACCATGATGGCCGGTGAAATGATTCGGGCGGCCTGGGGCGATCACGGACGGCAATTTTTCGGGCGATCCGGTTAGCGCGCGGTGGGAAAACCGGCCGACGGGCAGGCCTTTTGGTCACAAAGCCGTGTATGAGCCTTCCCTCAGGGAATATATTCGCACATCTGAGCGTTCTCGCAACACATTGAAACAAAGGACAAATTTGACCCAGAGACGGCGATCTCGCAGCACCAACTGTTGCCTCATGGCAACGGCGGGTGGGCTGCTTCACATTCGCCGGCATAAAATTCATAGAAAATGATCAATTGGTGTTACTATCCGTAACAAAACTAAAAAAGGTTTGGGCGGGATTGTGATTCGGGTCGACGGACCGCGACGTTCAATATCGGCACTTTGGAACCGCGACGCCCCCGCCGGGCCGTCGCCCCTGACGCCAGTATCGTCGATGCGGACCTTCTGGGGACTGATGCGGGCCTACTGGTTCTCGGACCGGTGGAGAGAGGCCTGGGCTCTCACCGTCGTCCTCGCACTCATCATAGCCCTGTCGAGCAAGGCCGACGTCTCGTTTACCGTGTTGGCGGGCGAACTGGCAGCCTCAATCGCTTTTTTTCACGACGCCGCGAATACCACGCCCCTTGAATCGGTGCTTACCAATGCCGGCCTGCTTGTGCTGCTGGTCGTGTTCAAGGACATGGGAATCATAGGCGCCTGCAAATTTGTATCGGCGACATTGCATCGCAAATGGCGCGCCTGGTTGAACGCGCGTTTCAATGCGGCGCTGCTCGATACCAACCATACGCACTACCACGCTCAGAATGGCTCGCCAGATGCGCCAGCGCCCGACAACATCGATCAGCGCTTGCAGGAATCGATCAAAGACATGGCGGGCGGCGCCATCGGGCTTGCCCAAGGTGTCTTCGGCGTCTTCACCTCACTTTATTTTGTCGGCGGCGCTTTGCTGGCGAATTCCGTGGAGGTAAAAGGCCTGGATGCCCTCGGCAGCTATGGCAGCGCCGTCCTCGCTCTGCTGGCGGTTGCCATCTATGTGCCCGTCAATACCTGGATCGCGATCAAACTCGGCGGAATGCTGGAGTGGCTCAATGTCAGGATGCAGAAGGCCGAAGGCACCTATCGCAGCGAGCTGATCACCTTGTTGCGCCGCAGTTTCCATGTGTCGGCGTCGCAAGGCGAAGACGTGCAAAAGACGATACATGGACGGCTCTATCTGGATATCGATACCACCTGGTCGAAGCTCAACATCGTCAACACCCTCTATGCGGGATTCGAATCGGTCTATAATTTCGTCGGGGCCAAAGTTGTCGCCTACGGACCTGGTCTGGTGCCGTTCATCCACAACGGCGTCGACCTCAAGGGCTACATAACCGGTTCCGAGCAGGTCAACGCGCTGATCAGCAAATGTTCCTGGTTCATCCATGTCATGCCGAGTCTCGCCACCTTGCGGGCCAACAGCCAGCGCGTCATTGAATTGGCGCACGCCATTGAAAACGTCCAACAGCCGCAGGAATTCTACAGCCAGACCGGCCGTTCCGATTTCCACTATGCCAGCCAGAACCCGGTCTTCGGCCTGACCATCCAGAAGCTTGAACTGGCGCATCAGGGTGAAGACGCCACGCCGTTCCTGAGCGCAGCCAATCTGCGCTTTCGGCGCGGCGAGTGGGCATTCCTCAAGGGCGAATCCGGCTGCGGCAAGACTTCGCTGATCAAGGCGATCAACGGCTTGTGGCCTTATGGCCGCGGCACCATCGTCTTCCCTGACGGTGTGAGGAGCTTCTATGCCGCCCAGGAGGTCAAGCTGCAGCTGGTGTCGCTGAAGCAGCTGGTGTGCCTGCCCGGCTCCGAGGACGACTATGGCGATGCGCAGGTCGCGGCAGCCCTGCACAAGGCCGGCCTTGGCGATTTCATCGAACACATGGCCGATGAAAGCCGCGAGGGAAAGATCTGGGACCAGCTGCTGTCCGGCGGCCAGAAGCAGAAGCTGGTTGTGGCCCGCATCGTGCTGCAGCAACCGGGACTGCTGTTCCTCGACGAAGCGACCGGCGCGCTCGATCCCGATGGCAAGATTGCCTTCCATCAGGCGATCAAGGACAATTGCCCCGATGTCACGGTGATCAGCATCATGCACGAGGCGGTGGCGCCACGCTCGGCCTCGGGCGAGGAATTCTACCATAGCGTGGTCGCGATCGCCGACGGCGTCGCCACCAAGAGGCCGCTTGTTCCGAACCTTCCGCGCGAGCTCACCACCATCCTTACGCAGCCGCGGCCGGTCGAGGACAAATGGATGCGTTTTTCACGCCGGCTGAAGCAGAAATAGCAGCCACGCCGAAGCGCGTTCCGCCACTGGCGGCGGGGCACTCGCTCCCTCCCCTTCAATAATCATCACAGTCTCGCGATTGGGCCGGCTCCCGGCTGTTTTCCGCCACCCCCGCGATTGACTCGCCAAGATGCGCTCCTATGTTGCGCCCGCTCGCTGAATTCCAACTCGAACCCGCGAGCAGAAAGGTCACCGCGCCATGCCTGGCGACAGTAGTCGAACGCAACCGCCGTCCGCCTCGATGTGACCTCTAACGGCTCACGTCCCGCCGGACGGCAAGGAGTGAGCCATGAACGAATTTACCCCCGTCGTAGCGGGCGACGATGCCGTCGCTATCGCGCGTATCCTTGCCAATGATCACGTCGCCGATGTCGTCGAGGCCCTGAACCGGGAAGCTCGCGATACCGCGATAGAACTGCTTTGCGAAATGCCGTTCGAGCGGCTGGTCGAGATCTTCGACCAGCCTGAACTCGACGGCGCCTCCGATCTGGCCGAGGCGCTGCCGCGCGCCAAGGCGTGCAAACTCCTGACCGCCATGTCGGTCGACCGCGCCGCCGATATCCTGCGCGAACTGGACGAACCGGCGCGCTCCGAGCTGCTCGGCGGGTTGGTCCCGCCGCTGCGGGCAACGCTGCTTTCCATTCTCGGCTATCCCGAAGGCAGCGCCGCCTCGATCATGACGACCGAATTCGTCAGCGTGCCGTCGGACTGGTCCGTCGGGCGCACGCTCGACTACATCCGCAAGGTGGAGCGGACGCGGGAGACCGTCTACGCCATCTACATCGTCGATCCAGACACGCATGTGCTGGTGCGCTCGACCGGCCTGCGCCGGCTGATCACCGGCGAGCCGGACGATCCGATCCTGTCTGTGGCGCCGGATCGCGCCCCGGTGACGGTGACGCCGCTGACCGATCGCGAGACACTGGCGCAGACGATCTCCAAATACGACCTGCTCGCGGTTCCCGTCGTCGACCACGGCAAGATCCTCGGCATCGTCACCATCGACGACATCATAGACACCATGATCGAGGAGACGACCGAGGACGCGCATCGTTTCGGCGGCATGGAGGCGCTCGACGAGCCCTACATGAAGATGAGCTTTCTCGCGATGATCAAGAAGCGCGGCGGCTGGCTGTGCGCGCTGTTCATCTCGGAGATGCTGACCGCCAACAGATCGGAAGAGCACACGTNCACTCTGTTCATTCCGCTGATCATGAGCTCGGGCGGCAATTCCGGTTCGCAGGCGACCTCGCTCGTCATTCGCGCGCTGGCGCTGCGCGAGATCGGCCTTCGTGACTGGTGGCGGGTGGCGTTGCGCGAATTGCCAACCGGCCTGGTACTCGGCGCCATGCTTGGCGTGGTCGGCATCTGCCGCATCGCGCTCTGGCAGTATATGGGCTTCTACGATTATGGGCCGCATTGGCCGCTGATCGCGGCGACCGTGGGGGCAGCCCTTGTCGGCATCGTCACCTTCGGCTCGCTGTCGGGGTCGATGCTGCCGTTCGCGCTGAAACGGATCGGCTTCGATCCGGCGAGCGCCTCGGCGCCGTTCGTCGCCACGCTGGTCGATGTCACCGGCCTGGTGATCTATTTCTCGGTGGCGCTGGTCATCCTGCGCGGCACTTTGTTGTAATAAGCTTCAGGCCTCCCATCTCGGTGGCAACAGCGGCTGCCATGGGGGGTTCTTCAAGATCGAGCGCGCGGGCGTCAATCGACCCGCACGCCGTTCTTCACGCGGTAGGTAGGCTTGTACATGGTGACCAGTTCCTCCGCTGCCGTCGGGTGGACGGCCATGGTGCGGTCGAAATCATCCTTGGTGACGCCGGCCTTCAGCGGAATGCCGAGCAACTGCGCCATCTCGCCGGCGTCCGGTCCGAGAATATGCGCGCCGAGCACTTTTCGCGTAGCGCCGTCCACCACCAGCTTCGTCAGCATCCTCTCGTCGCGACCGGACAGCGTGTGCCGCATCGGCCGGAAGGTGGCGCGGTAGATTTCGATATCGGAGTAGCGCTTGACGGCATCGTCCTCGGACAGCCCGACGGTGCCGATCTCCGGCTGTGAGAAGACGGCGGTCGGAATGGTGTCGTGGTCGGGCGCGGTCGGATTGCCCTTGAATGCGGTCTCGATGAAGCACATGGCCTCGTGGATCGCCACAGGCGTCAACTGCACGCGGTTGGTGACGTCGCCGATCGCCCAGATGTTGTCGATGTTGGTGCGGGAATACTGGTCGACAACGATGGCGCCGGTTATGCCGAGCTCGATACCGACGCCTTCCAGNCCTTGCCGCCGGTGACCAACGCATCCAGCCTGCCGTCCGGCCGTTTGCGGACCCATTCCGACACGGCGTGGCAGAGGATCTTGATCCCCTTCTTTTCCATGGTTTCGTGCAGCATGTGCCGCAGGTCCATGTCGAAGCGCGACAGTATCTCCTTGCCGCGATAGACCAGCGTGGTGTCGACGCCCAAGCCATGGAAGATATTGGCGAATTCGACGGCGATGTAGCCTCCGCCCTCGATCATGATCGCCTTCGGCAGTTGCTTGAGGTCGAAAACCTCATTGGAAAAGATGCAATGCTCGTGACCGGGCAGCGCCGGGTGCGGCGCCGGCCGGCCGCCGGTGGCGATCAGGATCTGATCGGCGGTGACGGTGCGGTCATCGCCCAGGAGATGCACGACATGCGGGTCGACCAGCATGGCGCGCGAGTGGAACGTCTCGCCGCCGGCGCCTTTCACGTTCTTTTCGTAGATCGCTTCCAGACGGGCAATCTCGCGGTCCTTGTTGGCGACCAGCGTCGGCCAGTCGAAGCTCGCCTCCGGCACCGTCCAGCCATAGCCGGCGGCGTCGGCAAAATGCTCGGGAAATTGCGAGGCATAGACATAGAGTTTTTTCGGCACGCAGCCACGGATGACGCAGGTGCCGCCATAGCGGTATTCCTCCGCGATGCCGACACGTTTGCCGAGCGCTGCCGCTACGCGCGCCGCCCGAACCCCGCCGGAGCCGCCGCCGATGACGAAGAGATCGTAGTCGTAGCCGGCCATGCTGCTGTTCCTTGCCCCAAGAAATGTTTGAGACAGGTAGGCTGCATGAAGCCAAAAGAAAAGCCCGGTTTCCACCGGGGTTTCTGGTCCAGCGGCAAGGGTGCCGGTGGCGAAATCAGATGTCTTAGTTCTTGGGCGCTTCCGGCTGGTCACCGTCTGCGGGCGCATCGCCGTCGGCAGGTGCAGCGCCATCGGCCGGGGCAGTTGCGTTATCCGGTGCAGGCGCGGCCGGAGCAGCGGCCTTCGCGGCTGCTGCCAGCGTTTCGCCGACCTGCTGGGCGAGATCGCGCGCCAAGCCGTTCTGCCAGATGTCGGCGGCCTTGACCAGTTCGCGCGTCACGTTGGGGCCGTTGTCGAGCAGCTTCTTGCCGGCATCGGAATTGTAGAAGGCGGCGATGTCGGTGAGATCCTTCTCGGAGAACACCTTGGCATAGGCGAGCGCTGCTTCCTTCTCCAGATCGGCACGGCGCGAGGCCAGCGCCAGTGCCTTCTCGCTGACGGTCTTGCCGATCAGCTCCTGCATATCAGGGTTCTTCTGGATGAGCTGCTGCTCGAGCGAGGCCGCCGCTTGCGGCAGGATGTTGTCGAACGAGTCGGTCGCGTGGATTGCCGTGACCGCCGCCCGTGCCGCCTTCAGATGCGATTCCGTGATCTCCTGCGAGAACGCCGGGGAAGAGAAGGCGAAAACGGCCGAAGCCGCCAGAACGGCGCAAAGATTGCGAACCCGGTTATGCAACATCATGATCGGTAGAACTCCCTGGTTTTCGGGCGGCATGGACGGTTTGGATGCCGTCGCCGCCGGCGATGATGGCCGCTGACGCCAGCCCGATGAAAAGACCATGCTCGACCACACCAGGAATGGCATGGAGAGCATTCGAAAGCGCTCTTGTATCCGGAATGCGGCCAAAAGATGCATCGAGGATAAAATGGCCGCCGTCTGTAACAAAAGGCTGGCCCCCCGTCATCCTCAATGTAACCGGGCCGGAAAGGCCGAGACTTTTGGCCGCTGCCGCGACCGCGATTTCGGTCGCGCGCAGGCCGAACCGGTTGACTTCGATCGGCAAGGGAAACCGGCCAAGGGTGTCGACCATCTTCGAGCGATCGGCAATGACGATCATGCGCTGAGATGCCGCCGCGACGATCTTCTCGCGCAGCAGCGCGCCGCCGCCACCCTTGATCAGCGTCAGCGCCGCGTCGATCTCGTCGGCGCCGTCGACGGTGAGGTCGAGCTCGGGCGTTTCCTCAAGCGTCGACAGCGGCACGCCGAGTTCGCGGCAAAGGGCTGCAGTGCGCTCCGACGTCGGCACGCCGATGACGGTCAAGCCCGCGGCGATCTTTTCGGCCAGCAGCCGCACGAATTCGTCGGCCGTCGTCCCGGTGCCGATGCCGATGCGCATGCCGTCGCTGACATGGGCAAGGGCAGCCCGCGCGGCCTCGACCTTCAACTGCCTCGCATCCATGCTCGCCCCAGGGGTTTGGCTTGGTTCTGATTTTTCTGGATGCGCGCTCCTAGCACTTTTGCCCGCAGGGTCAAAGACTTTGGCTCGCACCGGCTTGCCTGAAAGAAGCGCAGCCGCTATCGCCTGCCTGCAATGCATCAGCCACAGGACAGGCCATGACCCAACCGATCATCGTGTTCGACCTCGACGGGACGCTGATCGACACGGCGCCGGACCTGCTCGACAGCCTCAACCACAGCCTTGCCGCCAGCGAGCTTGCCGCTGTCGACGAGGCCGGCTTCCGGCGTTTTGTCGGCCAGGGCGGACGGGTGATGATCGAGCGCGCGCATACCGCGCAGCAGAAGTCGCTGGCGGTGGAGGAGCACGACAGGCTGCTGAAGGTGTTCCTCGACCACTACACACTCAACATCCCCGGCAAGTCGCGCCCCTACCCCGGTGTCGTCGAAGCCATCGCCCGCTTCGAGAAGGCCGGCTATCTGCTCGCCATCTGCACCAACAAATATGAGGCGAATTCGAAAGCGCTGATCGAGGCGCTCGGCCTGACCAAGCATTTCTCCGCGATCGCCGGCCAGGACACGTTCGCCTTCCGCAAGCCCGATGCGCGCCATCTGACCGAGACCATCCGGCTCGCCGGCGGCGATCCGCATCATGCGCTGATGGTCGGCGATTCGCACATCGACATCGACACCGCCAAGGCCGCCGGCATTCCGGTCGTCGCCGTCGATTTCGGCTACACCGACCGCCATGTCAGGGAATTCGAGCCATCGGCGGTGATTTCGCATTTCGACGCGCTGACGCTCGACCTGGCGGAACGGCTGATTGCGGCGGCGGCGGCCGGCTGAGCGGAGGGGCGATTGCGCGGCAGGGCCTGCCCTCGCCTATTTCGGGCGTAGAAGGCAGGCGCATCGCCTTGACTTCAACCACATGCCTCCCTTATATCGCGGCTCGCTTGGCCTTCGGGCAACGAGCGGGCGATTAGCTCAGCGGGAGAGCACACCCTTCACACGGGTGGGGTCGCAGGTTCAATCCCTGCATCGCCCACCATTTTCTTTCCCGGAACAGCACACTCCAAGCCAGCACTCCTAGCAGCTGCAACTCGCCCCTTCCCCACCAAAATTCTTCTGCGCAAAGTTCAACGCGCTTGAGTAGCTCGTGTAGCTCTGGAACTGGCATACATCGGATCCGTTCCGCACCTTCATCTGCTCGAGATCCCAGAACGAAACCTCGATGTGATCGTTGGCGCAGTAGACCGTGTATTTTTCAGGCTCCAGCGCGTTGGCTTTCTGCAGCGGCATGGAGACGGCTGGAATGCAAAACGCGGAAAGTGCAAGCATGACGGCGTGACGCGTGCGCATGTAAAAACCTCTGGAGTGAGAACAGCCCGTATTTGTCGCGACGATAGTGAGCGGCGCATCGCGGCTTTTTTACGCGCCCTTGTCTTCGCCCCGCTCGGGCCTTCAGTGTTTCTATATGCTGGTCCATATCTCCAATGTGTTGGCCTTGATGATCGGCACCGCACGGGCTGTCACCAGTCGGCCAGCGGCAACCGTGAGGTCGGCGGCCAGCAGTTCGGCGGCGCCACGGTCGGCGTCGTTGTAGGGGTTGTAGCGAACTTCGTTCTTGCCGGCGGCAGCGGCGACACGTTCTTCGCCAGGGTTTGGAATGCCCCAGCCCAAGGCCCGCATTTTTGCGGAAAGCGCCCCGGCGTCCTCGCGCGCCATGCCGGCGAACTGGACGTAAACCGTCTGTGGGCTCTGCTGGATACGCAGCCGGTCCTTCAGCGTGTTGAGTGCGTTGCGATCCTGCTCACCGATAACAGTCTGGCCGTCGGCTGCCGAAAGGGCGAGATCGGCAACCGCCCGGCGCGCGCCGGCAAACACAGCCAGCCAGTCCGGGCGTTCCCACAATTCAGGCGGTACCCCAAGCAGGGTCTCAAGCACGTTGCGGCGCCCCGCCGGTGTCAGCCCGCTTATGCTTTGCAGGCCGGCCATCTCGACGAGAGCCGCGACGATCTTCTGCCGTTCGACCACCGGAAGGTCTGCGTCTTCGAGGACGGCAATCAGGTCACCGCGCAGTGCATCATTTGCGCCGTCGAGCAGCTTGACGCGAGCCGCCAGTTCGTCGGCCGCGGTTCCATTGGGGCCGCGGTTCTTCAGTGAATCCGTCCATTCGATGAGAGGGTCGAAATTGAGGCTCGTGAGCCTTTCAAGCTCGGCAACCGGGAGCCGATACTGCTCGACGTTGAACGCCCCCGTAGCGTCGGCTGGAATGAAGAACGCATCGACCTCAAATTCCGGCTCCCTCACCTCTCCCTTCACGGCCGCCGACACCGAGGACACCGCGAGCTTCCAATAGGCATAAGGGACCGGCACGCCGTCGACCGGCTGGTCCGCGGGCCGGAAGACAGGACCACTGAAGATGGTCACCCGATTGGCGAGCGGATTGTGCTGCGAGCGAACCCAGTTTTCGAGCGGCACCCATCGGCTGCCGTAGAAAGTACGCGGCTGCGGCATCGTGTTTGGCAGGAAAGAGGCATACTGCGCCAGCTTGAGCGCCGCCGTTGCCGGATCGCCGGCGAACTCCGGACCCCAGGCGATGTCGCTGGCACTTGCAAATCGCGCCGCCAGCCAGGGCCGGTCCGCGCGAAAGTACCAGTTGGGACGAGGCTGGTAGTCGACCGACAATCGGCTGTCGGGTTTCAGTCTGCTGGCGGTGAATTGCAGCGGCAACCTCTGCGACCGATCCAGGTTGACGGCCGAATAGATGGCCATGCGATGAGTTCGGCACATGACCAGCGAGTAGTTGATGTAATCAAGCGGCGGCGCCACGGCGTCGTTGGCCAGGTCGTCGGTTATCCTGGGCAAGCCGATCGTGGCCCCTATGAAATCGACCTTGTATCCCGAAAGAACGTTAGGCTGTTTGTCTATGTCTTTGCCAAGCAGCGGTTCAAGCGCGGCGCGCAGCGGCGCCGGCAATTGGTCGAGCGCGACCTCGCCGCTTTTGACCTGCCCGGCCAGCTCGACCAGCACCCCCTGTCGCAAATCGGGCGCCAACTTGTCCAGGGACACGCTGCCGAGTTTGAGCTGTTCGACCACAAGCAAGATCGCGGATCGCAAAGTGGCCTGCGTGGCTTGCTGCTCGGCCAGCGTCTTGGCGGCGTCTTCCGCCTTCTTCTCGGCAACGGCAAGTGCAGCCTCGGCTCGCTGGCGTGCGTCTTCCGTCTTTTCAAGGGCGGTGGAAAGCTTTCCATTGAGCTTTGCGACCTCACTCGCCGTCGTCTCGGCATCCTTGCGCGCGTCAACAGCGTCATTTCTCTGGACGTAGGCGAAATAGGTGGTTGCCCCAAGGATCGCGGCCAGGATGGCAAACAGCGCGATCAATATATTCTTGCTGCGATCGCGCTGCTTCTGGCTGTCGGTCTCCGCCTTGGCGCTCGCCTCGACGAACTCGGCGATGTCCGGCCCCTGCGGCAGCTCCGCCGCCTCCTTCAGCGCTTCGCCGCGCAGGAGATAGCCGGGATAGCCGGTGTTCTTCCATTGCCGCGCCTGGGCGGCCACGCGAATGCGAAAGCGCTCGGTCAGCTCGTCCGAACTCAGTTCGTCGTCGGATGCGAAGCCGTCGCCGGATTCGGCACCGTCTTTGGTCGCGACGGCGATGGCGACCGTTCCTGAATCGTTGATTTCACGCGATGCCGATTCGGAGTCAACCGCGACGGCAATTGGCTCTGTTGTTTCGAGCCCACCGCCACCTGCGAAAGACGCGAGCCGCACCGGGCTGACGTCGGCTGAGGTGATGCCCGGCCGCGTGACTAGTTCGGCGGACCAATAATCGAGTATGCGCTGCGCCGCGCGCCGGTCGGATTCCCGCGCGATGGTGCTGCCGGCGCGCCGTGCCTTGGCCAGGAAGTCGCGGATGGCCTGCGCATCGGGGGCCGTGTTGTCGATGCTGGCTTCCGTCGTCTCGGCGCCGGCCTTGTCGCTGCGGCTCATCGATGGGTCGACGGCTTCATTGCTGCTGGCGATGCGCATCAGCTCGAGATGTGCGATCCGGATGTCGCTCAGCGAAATAAAATCGGCCGGAGTTTCGGTCTCCGTGCCTGTCGCAAGTTCATCGCTCATGGCCCCAGGTCCTCAATGATCTTGTGCAAAGGCGTGCTGACGCGGACGATCGAGGCGCATTCCGTTTTCAGCGCCAGATCGACCTGGACGAAGCGTTGCTGGGCCTCGTCCCGATAGGCTTCGAAGGCAAGGATGAAGGCGGTATCGACGGTCTCGCGCGATAGCTGGTCGTTGACGTCGGTGGAGTAGTCGACGAGCGTCGCCCGCCACGCTCCAGTGGGGTCGAGGTCGGCAAGAACCTTGACCTTCACTTCCAGGTTTCGCCACAGCGGCGAAAACTGGAACGGCAGCGACTTGTCCGCCGCAGCGCCCCCTTCTATCGGCTCGATCATGTCGGTAAGGCTGGCCAGCTTGTTGTCGATGTCCTGCCATAGCTTGTGCTCGACGACGCGCGCATAGATGGTCGAGGACAGCACCATGATCGCGTCATGCGCGGCCTTGATCAAGGGCACGGACGGCTCTTCTGCAGGAAGTTTGCCGGCTATCGTATCTAGACCGGTGGCCAAAAGTCCGAAGGGCAGGTTCTTTGCCGTGACGAAAATCTGCTGGTTGAGCCGCGACGGCACGACGCGCAGCACGGTGCGCACGTCAAACAGCGCGTCGTAGGCGTCCGGAGACTTGTTATCGATGGCAGCCTGCAACTTGATCGCAGCCGCCTTGAGGTCGTCGAGCCAGGCCTGCTCGATATCGTGAAGCGCCGGCCCCGCCGGCAGTTCCATGACCGACTCTCCGATAGAGACACAGAAGAGCTTCAATATTTTGAGGAAATTGCGCATGACGCGGACCTGCTCCAGGTCGGCCCCCATGTCGCGGGCGGCGACCAGCAGGTTCTGGAAGCTGCCGATGCCGTATTGAAAACTCTGCAGATGGTCATGCAGGTCCTTGTAGGTCTTGAGGACATCGATCTGGCTGGTGACATTGGTGAGGCCGTTGTCGGCGGCAAGCGTGGCCTGAATGTCCTTGGACTGCTGGTTGACGGCGTTGAAGCCTGCGAGCGCGGTGTTGACCCGATCGTCGGTCGTCATGCCGGGCAACTCGGCCGTCGGTTTCTGGCCCGCGGCGAGTTCGTCCAGATAGGCCTTGAACCGGGCCGCGCACTGCGGATTTTGCGCCACGACGGCAGTCATAAGCGCCTGCGACAGTTTATTGGTCAACGCATAGTCAAGGATGTTGAACCAGACTGTAAGCGCCGCCCCCTGGAGGTTGATGGCGCCAGCGACGATTCCAGCGTCCTTGGTTACCTGCAACCAATCGGGAGGCAATGGGTAGAGATCAGCCAGTTGAAGCCTGAGGTCGAAATAGGCGCTGATCTCTGAACTCCCTGGTGTTTGGTGTCTGGCGTTATAAACCGTCACATCCGAAAAATTTTACATGCCGTAGTCCCAAATCGCCGCGCATCGAGCTGCGCCATCGGTCTGCATAGCTCACCATCTACACAGGCTTGGCCGCGAGGTCCTGGATGATGGTGTCGATCGCAATGCCCTCGTTGCGATAATATGTGCTTTTGGTAGGCGCGTTGGGCTCGGTGAGCCAGCCTCCGCTGTGATGCAGCGCAATCAGGTTCCAGTCGGTGTCGAAGACCGGCGAGCCCGACGAACCCGGCAGTGTGTCGGTCAGATACTGGACGCGGCCGCCGCCGACGAAGGCCACGACATTGGCGACGAACGAAATCTGTTTCTGCGCACCGCCGGGATGCTGGATGATATTGACGTGATCGCCGACCTTCACGGCCATGGGCTTCATGTCCAGCTCGCCCCATTTGGAGGCATCGCCCTTGATGCGGACGGCTGACCAATCATTGTCGTTGGAGGTACGAAGAGGCACGGCGGTGTCGATGTCGAACTGGTCGAGCGGCGCGTCGAGCCCGGCAACGGTGCGCTGATAGTTGAACTGGACCACCGTGCCCGCCAATGAAGCGTCGTCAGGCAAGACATGGTTGTTGGTGATCAGTATCCCGCCGGTGGTCATGAAGCCGGTGCCGGAGCTGCCATCCGCACGCTTGATGCGCACCACCGATCTTGCCCTGACAAGGCCGAGTTCGAGATAGCTGATCGGCACCAGCGTGCTCTTGTCGCCAAGGATTTTTTCGAGCTGGGCCGGCGCCGTCGCGCCGCTCCAATTGGCGGTCGCGGGGCCTTCGACCGGCGGCGGCGGGGCGTGCTGCTTTGCCTGCAGCAGTGCTTGGTCGCCGGGATTCTCATCGAGTGCAAAGGCGACGAGGTCATCGGCCCTGGTCTCCTGCTTTGCGCGCTGGACAATCGCAAACCAGTTGTTGATCGCCTTGTTGTCAAAGGCGATCTGGGCAGTCGAAAGACCGACACCTTTGGCAACACGCACGCCGTCGCCGATCATCGGGTAGAGGTTGGCGAGGATGCGGTTGAGACTGTTCAGTTCGGATTGCGTCCATTCGGTCATGGGATTCCCTCCGACCCTAAGCCTTCTTCTTCCGCTTGCGTGATCCCGCCCGCATTGCAATTTCGCCGCCACGAACCGTTTCGTACTGGTCGGCGTCGACAATCGATTTGTCGAAGGTGATGCCGGTCATTTCGGAGATTTCGGTTAGCGGGTACATGGCGCCGATGAATTCGTCGGAGACGGCAAACTCCAGCTCCGTGTCCGACAGATCCTGTTCGAGGACGAAGCCATAGCTGGCGAGCCCGTCTGTGACGCGCGCCACGATCACCTTCCAGAAACGGCGCGGCACCGGCGCGCGAAGACTTGTTCCCTTGGGGCCTTTGCCGGCAAAGGTTCGGTCGTCATCGGCGAGCACCGGGCCAGCGAAGACACACAGCCGTTCGCTCGCCGCCTCCGACAGGACGTGGTTCTCAAGATCGCCCCAGTTCTTCTCGCCCCTTTCGGAGCGGTTGTAGCCTTCGACCTGGGGCGAGCAGTTGGTGACATGGAAGGAACAGACATTGCCCCTGAGCAGCAACTCGAAGGTGCTGCCCCAGGCCACGTCATCGCGCCTGACGATATGGCCCTTGTCGAAGGCGCCCTGATCCTGGGTGTAGAAGACGTCGGGGATCTGATACTTGTCGTCGAGCCGCAGATCCGGGAACCAGCGCTCGCTGAACAGGCCGCCGCGCGAATAGTTGCGGCCCTTTTCCGGCTCGCGCAGATTGCTCTCCTCGGTGACGTTGGAGGCGGTGAACAGCGCCAGCCGCCGCTTGGCGTGCATCTTGAGCGAAAAATTCTGGTAGTCGAGTTGCGTGCCGCCGGCCTTGAGCGGCGCCAGCACGGTGAGGTCGGTGGCCTCAGGCATCGGCACAACGACCGGCGCGAGTTTAGTGCCGCCAGAGAGAAATTTCTCGTCGTAGCCCTTATAGCCGGCATAGTCCGCGACCGTTTTGGGAACGAATGCGCCGCCTGGAGGGGTCGACTTGGCCGCTTCGAGCTCGACCGATTCCGTGACCGCTTCATGGGCAGGCGTTGCGCCGAGCGAGACGGTGATGCGCAACGGCACTTCGAAGGTGACGCTGCCGCCCGGCGAAACGACGACGCCTCCGGATGGAGGCGTCTGGGTGGCGACGCCCGGGATCTGCTGGACGCCGCCGACTTCAACCAGGTTTACGCCCTCGGCCGGCGACCCGCTGTCCGCCTTGTTCCACCATGCGCCCCAATCGTTTGGGCCGCCGCTGGCGGCGCCGGCGAAATTGAGGCCGAGGTCGACGACACGCTGGTCCTTGGCCAGCGCGCCGGTCGGCACGGCGTAGTTACGCTCGAGATAGCGGCCGGCGAAATGCAGCGCCACGACCTCGCCGGTGGCGAGGTTGATCATGGCGGTACCGGAGTTGCCGCCAGTGGTCGAGCAATCATGTGTCGCCGCGCTGACGATCTTGCCGAAACTCTCCGTATCGAAGCCGCCCTGCAGCATGCCCGGTTGCAGGCGCTTGACCTGGAAACGATTGCGCATGAGCTCGTTCTGGACATCGACCGCGTTGCGATTGTCGAACGCGGGATAGCCGATGGCGACGACTTCCTGGCGCAGCATATCGCGCGCGTCGGCGACCGCGAGCGACAGCGGCGTGATGTTGTCGGGCAGGCCTTCGACTTCGAGGATCGCCATGTCCCAATAGGGATGGATCATCCGGACATTGCGGATCTTGAAGACGTTTCCCGCCGCCGAATCGCGCTTGAAGTCGATGCCGGCGGCGCGGCCGTTGATGAATTGCAGATTGCAGTCGCCAAGGCCGTCCGCAAATATCTGCGCCACATGACGATTGGTCATCAACAGGTTGCGGCCGACGACGAAGCCCGTGCCGCCGTAAGGGATATTGGTGTTCCACAACAGTTCGATACGCCCGATCGCCGGCAGGGCGGCTTCGATGCGCTGCTTCAATGCGGCCTCGCTGGTAAGCTTCGTCCACAGCGAATGGCCAGGTGTCGGAGCGCCGTCGAAAGTCAGCGTCGTAAAGGTGCCATCCTTGATGTCATAGACCGGCCGCAACTCCGGGATGATTATGGCTTCCAGATCGGAAAGCTGCTCGGGCGCGACTTCGGCGCCCCGCGCGAGGCTCTCCATGCCAGCGCGCGCCGATTCAAACGCCGCCTCCGTCTTGCCGGCTTCCGCAGGCGCAAGGGATTCCAGAGCGCCGCCTGCCATCGTCTCCACGTTGCCGAGGACTGATTCAGTCCCCTCGCCCCCGGTGACGAGATCGAGATATTGACGGATTCGCTGCTCTCTGCTGACCGGCATAGTCGCCCTCAAAGGTTCTGTCGAAGAAAAGAAATGTATTGCCCCATTTTGGACTGGTGCAATTCTGACTGGCAGGCAAGGAAACAAATCAACTCGCGTCGAAGATGACCGGAGTGCAACGTCGGCATGTCTCTTTGCCGCAGTCGCTCGCGCGATGTATGACGCTCGCATTATTTCAGCGATGCTGTATGTGATCTCCGTCACAGACGCTCACGCTGTTTGCGCCCACCTATCGCAACGGGTGGAAGGGCCATTGCGGCCGCTCGGTTTTACAGAAATTTTATCACCTATCCATTTTTATCAGTTGGCGCCTGCACGCGCGGCTCCTCTCGCCGCGCGTGCAGGCGGCTTTCCGCCCGGCACGAGCCAGGCACTGGGCGCGACCACTGCGCCAAGCCTTTACAAGGCGTAATCGCAAGGGATGAACGCCGGCCTTTGACGCGGTGCACTCTTGCCTTAGACTTCGGCCCTTAAACTTCGCCGATTGCGGCAATTGGGAATTTGGAACATGGCTTTTGGCGGCCCAAACGACAGAAACGATCTGCCGCGCCTGGCACGCATCGATCCAAAGCTGTTCGATATCCTGTTCAGCGGCTGCAAGGTCGAGCGCTACGCCGCCGGCCAGCATCTGTTCGTCCAGGAAGATGCCGCCGACCGGATCTACGGGGTGATGAGCGGCACGGTGGAAATCTCGATCTATTCGCCTGGCGGGCAGAAGCTGGTGGCCAATATCGAGCTGTCGCGCAGCCTCGTCGGCGAGATCGGCGCGCTTGACGGGCGGCCACGCACCGCCACCGCCATCTGCCTGACCGCTTGCGAGCTGGTTTCGCTCAGCAGGACACAACTATTTGATCGCATTGAGAAAAATCCACTGCTGGCACGCGCGATGATCGAACTTCTGTGCGCCCGGCTGCGCTGGGTCAGCGGCGAACTCGGCGACCAGGCCTTCTTCGGCATCGAGGCGAGGCTCGCCAAACGCCTGGTCTTCCTGGCCAAGGTGATGGCCGACAGCGCCGGCTGGATTCCGATCTCGCAATCGGAACTCGGAGAGTTCCTCGGCGCCACGCGCGAGTCCGTCAACAAGACGCTCAACGACTGGCGCAACCGCTCGTTCATTGCCATCAAACGCGGCGGCCTGCGCATCACCGACACCGGGGCGCTGCGCCATATCGCCGAATCGCAGGACGACGACTGACGCCGAATCAGAGCCGCGAAATCAGGTAGCGCAGCGCCGAGCGGCTGGGCATGAAGAAATATCCACCCCCCTTGGTGGTGACGAATTGCGGCATGTCACGGAGCGTCGTGACCTTTTCCCATGACGGAATGGTGAACCTGCCATCGCCGCCGCGCGAACCAATCGTCGGGTCCTTTTCAGCGACGAGGCCCTGGAACGTGGCCGACGAAACCCAGGTCTGCTGAATGAATTCGTACTGGCGCTCTATGTCGGCGTTGAGGCACATGAACAGCAGCCCCTTTTCGACCTTGCCATTCTTACCGTCCTGCTTCTCATAGGTGCGGCCGACCCGCAGGATACGATGGCGCTTGCCGATATTGATCTGCGTATCGCGGTCCTCACCCAGCGAGTCGCGTGGGTTGGAACGGCGAATGTGGGCACCAAGCGGGCAGCGATGGCCTTGCGGATCCTCGGCGCCAGCGGCGAAGTTGTTGTCGATGACGCGTCCCGGATGATCCGGGTTGCGCACCAGCGAGCTACCGTTCTGCCAGCGGCCGAGCATCTTGGCGGCAATCCAGTCTTGCGTGATGGCTTGGTTGCCGAGTTGGCTCGCGACCAAGGCTGCAGCCTTTTTGCAGTAGTTGTTGAAGACGTCGACGTGCTGCTCGAACTGGCGAATAACCAGGAATGAACCGTTGCGCCCGAAATCGCGCGGCGGTGGCGGCAGGCCCGGAATCAGCCGGCTACGGCGCACCTGCGAAAGGATTCCAGTCCGATCGCGTGATGCGCTTACCGAGGGCGAGGCTGGATAGAACCCATGCTCATCACGATAGCCGAACAGGAACTCGCCGGGCGCGACCAGATGCATTGATGCAGCACCCCTGCTGGCGCGGGTCGTGCCCCGGACAATCGGCTGCGAAATCCCGTCCGCGAAACCGAAATGCTCGTAGGCTGGCCCACGTTCCGACCGATCGTCACGCTTTGCCCCGTCGGACGATTTCGTCTTCGTGTCGGTCGGACCCCGGTTTACGGCGAGCGGCAGTTCGGCGACGACCTTCATGCCTGCACCGGTCGTCTTTCGTCTCACGGTGGCAATCTCGGTCTTCAACCGTCCCGGGTCTTCAGCATAGCAGACGATGACCAGGTCCACAGGGTTCTCCAACGACCCCCACTCCCATTCGTCCGGGCCGTCGCGGCCTCGGTCGTCCAGTATGCGCCCACGCTCGGGATTGCCCATGCCATGGCGAAAGGCGATCGGAAATGTTTCCAGTGGATCGCCCTCCACATCCTCGTCGAGCCCAAACTGCCGCAGGCCACCGGGACCAAAGGCGACTATCATAGCTCGCCCGGCGGGCCTGCCTTCGCCGAAACTCGTCTGCTCGACAACGAAATCGAGCCAGGCTCTGCGCTTGGGCGCCGGCAACTTGTCCGGCACCCGGATCGCAAGCATATGCGAATAAGCGAGCGGGCCGAGCGGGCCGAAGAAGATGGACTGGATCTCGCCGGTTTCCAGCTGCTGTTCGAGAGGCGCCGGAAAGGCAGAGCTGATATTGGCCAGCAGCGAAGTGGTCTTTTGAACGGTGGTCGTTTCGCTCGCCGGGCGCCGTAGCGAACCGAACAAGCTCAGCCAGTCGCGCGCCTCGTTGCCGACGGCGGAAGCAATGCCGCGCCTGACCCGGGAATTGATCCGGATGCGCTCCGTGTTGATTTGGGGATAGGCGGAGTACCAGAACAGGGTCGGCACCTGCTGGCGCCGCGCCCACCGCTTGAAACGATCGCCGTCGCGGGCGCCGTCCAGGAACAGCCATCGTGTGCGTGGATAGCCCACGGTGTTGCTCCACACGCCGGTCAGGCCAGCGGACGCCTTGGCGATGAAGTCCTCAAGATAGCTTTCCCAGCTGCCGCCGTAGTTGGAGAAGAACATCAATCGGTTGGAGCCGGGCAGCAGTATCCAGCGGGCGAAATGGATGGTGTTGATGGTGTTGAGGAAGCCTGGCTTGAATACCTTCTGGGCAGCTATCGAGATCAGGTAGAAAGAAAACCTGAGCGCCAGCCGCCGCAGAATGCCGGCCTTCATCGTCGAAATCGCAGTCAGATGGTTTTGTGCCGCGTGGCCCTCCTTGACGAGTATCGCGTTCAATTCAGATATGCCGATCGATGTGCTTTCCGGCCGATCCCTGTCCTCGCGGCGTCGCAGCGCCAGCAAGCACGAAAACGCCAGCAGCGCCGCTGCCACCAACATTCCGAGTCCCGACAACAGAAGTGAGGTGATTGCTACGGCTATGGCGGTGAAGGAGATTTCCTGGGAACTGATGTCGATAGATCTGCCGAACACCACACCGTAGGTCATGTACCAGCAAGCAGCCCAGATGATCGCCACCGTGACGAAGACCGGCGGCACCAGCAACGTCGTCATCAGGGCACGGCCCCAATGACCCGGCGGCTTTTCGAGCAGGCTTTCGGCCGGCTCGAACGCCCAGGCAAACGTCCCTAATGACTGGACACGCTGGCGAACTTCAGCGAGCACGGCAGGAGCGTTGCCGGCGCCTTTGCGTGGCCGCTCGACGATGTCGCGCACGGCTTCGAAAAGCTGCTGCTCGGCCTTGATACGCTGGACCGAGTGCCCCGGCGTGCCCGAAAACACCAGTCCGGCATTGCTGCCGAAAGACGGCGATATGTCGACATTGTGCTTGCGCAGGAAATCGTTCAATGCGCCGCCATCGCGCAGATCGCAGACCTCCTTGAAGATCGGCCGCAGCCGGTGCCCGATGGCGTGCGTGACTGCGTCGATGACATCGTCGATGCTGCCGTCACCGGAAATCTCGAGAACCAGAGCTCCTTTTTCCTGACCGGAATCAGCGCCGATCTCGCCGGTGCCGACCACGGTCAGGCTGGTGAAGTGGACGGTGCCGGCAATGTCGAGCGCGGTGCGGATCTCTTCGACGGCCGGGTTGCCGAGGCTGGCAACCTTGTCGCGGACAGCATCCAGCGACGCGGACCGGGTGACCGGACAGACCACCGTCACCATAGACTGCGTTACGGTGCGGCAGAGTTCTGCCCGTTCGAAATCGACCTTGAGGGTTTCGGGATAGGCGCCGATGCGGGTCATGCGCCCGGCCTTGCCGGGCATGCGGCGCACGCCCTGCTTCTGGAACAGGGCGCGCAGGCTTTCGCCGATCTGGATCCTGGCGATCTCGGCGCCGATGCACTGATGAATGCCGTGGCCGAACACCATGTAGTCGCGATGCGGGCGCGATGTGTCGAACTGGTCCGGGTTCTGCACGGCGTCGGCATCGAACATCGCCGACAGCGTCGCCGGCATCACCACCGTGCCGGCCTTCACCAGGCGCTCGCGGCGCGTACCCTTGCCGATGATCGCGTCGCGGGCCGTGTAGCGCCAGGGGCCGACCCAGATCGGCTTGAAGCGCATGGCTTCAAGGACGGCCCTGTCGAGCTTGGCGGTATCGTTTTCGGCCAATGCGGCATCGATAGCCTGCCGTGCGTCGGGCCGCGACAGGATCACGTCGAGGCAATTGCCGGCGGCCAACACATTGGTCGGGACGAAGCCGGCGATCATGCCCAGCATGATCGAATTGAGGTCGTCCCGCGACAGGCGGCCCTGATCCATCTGGACAACCAGCCTCGCCAGCGGTTGCTCGGCCTTCAAGCCCCGGTCCCTGGCCGACTGGATGGAGCGATCGATGACTTTGAGAAGACGGTCGCCCGCCACCACTGCGAGTTCGCGCATGACGGGGCTCGCCGTCGGGTCCGAAAAGAACAGCGCACTCAGCGCGATCGCCCAGTCGGCGAATTCGGATTCATCGTCGATCTCGACGCCGAAATAATCTCGACAGATGTGCACCGGGACGATCTTCATCAACCTGGAGATCGCATCGAAGCCGGGGCTAGCGCGCGTCATGATCTCTTGCGAATGACGCGCCGCGATCGGCCTGACGGCGGCTTCGACCTCGGCCGGCGGGAATGCACTCAGCACCGACGATTTCATGCGCCGGTAGTCGGCGCCGTCCTGCATGCCGAGGATGAAGTTGGATCCCCGGGCAAGCTCGGTCATTTCCGGGCCGTATGGGGTCTGGAATTCGTCGCCGCGCTCCAATATGTCGCGGACATCGGCGTTCTTGGTGACCACGAGAACACCGAAGAGCTTGCCGGTCGGCCGGAAACGCCGCAACAAGGAAAGCGCCCAGCGGGGGTCTTCGGCCAGAGACCCGACGATGCGCGCAATCAGCCCTGTCTTCCGGATCCGGCCGAGATCGAAGGGCGGCATTTCCGACAGCGGGCGCTGGTTTTTCTGGGCCGCGCGAATAGCGTCGAAATACTTCAGTTCGGTCATGCGCGTTCAAGCCCCCCGGCTATCCACGTTATTGCGATGCCGGCCGTTCAACGCCTAGGTTTGCATCGGTTACACGTATGTGAATCTTTTCACAGTTGGTCCATGTTCCAGCCAGCATTGACGCCATGTTCATTTGGCCAGTCGGAAATTGGCGACGAGGATCTCGTTCGCGGCCTTGTCGGTGAACGGTATCCAGCGCACACGCTGTTCTGAAAAATCGGGATGCCGGGTGGTGAAAATGGTCATCTCGCGCCGCGCCTGTTCCGGCCGGCCGCTTCGCATCAGCGCGCCGATCTTCAGGAACCTGGAATAGAAATAGCCGGGAGACAGGTTGAGCGAGCGGTCAGCGGCAGCGATCGCCGCCGGCCAGTTCTCGACCAAACAATAGGCCGCCGTCAGTTCCCCCAGATTGTGGAAGCGGTAGAGGTCGAACGGGCTCAATCGCTCGGTATCGAGAAAGAACGGTATCGCGGTCGCGGCATTGCCGAGCAGCAGCTGGGCGCTGCCCATGGCCGAGCGCGCGAAGGCAAAGCTCGGATTGATGTGGATCGCTTCCTCGAGATGGTCGACGGCCGACCGCGGTTCGCCGCGCATGATGTCGACGGCGCCGAGATGGGCGTGCGGGCGCGCATCCAGGCTGTCCACCAGCAACGCCTTGCGGGCAAACTGCTCGACCTTGTTCAAATCGTCGCTGTCGCCGAAACGCAGCCATGCCCGCCAGAAATACCACCACGCCAGTTCGTTGAGCACGGCGCTCGAGTTGGCGTCCTCGCGGTAGGCCTTCTGGAAGAACTCGAGTGCGGTTTCGGTGTCGCCGCGGGTGCGCCGGTTCATGTGCCAGCGGCCCCGTCGCACCAGTTGCCAGGTCTCCAGGCTTTCCCAGGGAACCTGGAAGGTGCGTGCCTGTTCCGCCCGGTCGACCTCCTTGTCGAGGATCGAAACGATCTCAGCGCCGATCTGGTCGCGCAGGTTGAAGATGTCGACCAGATCGCGATCGAAGCGCTGCGACCACACCAGCCGCCCGTTGGACGCGTCGGCCAGCGAGGTGTTGAGGCGGATCTGGCCACCATTGCGCATCAGCGTGCCGCTGACGATGTAGCGCGCGCCGAGCGCGTTGCCGATCACCCGCGTGCCCAGCGTGTCGTCGCGGAACTGGAAGCTGGAGCCCTTGGCGATGACCGAGAGCCATCTGGTGTTGGATAGACCATAGATGATGTCCTCGGCGATGCCGTCGGCCATGTAGCCGATGTCATGCTCGCCGCCATCGGCGTGGAAGGGCAGGACGGCGATCGCCGGCGGCCCCTTGGACGACAGCTTCTGCTGCGCATTGGCCTGGGGAATGGCCGCGAACGACGCCGCCGGCGAGGATCCGTTGCCGCTGCGGCCGGCGATCAGAACGCGCACCGGCAAGGCGATGTTCTTCAGCATGAATTCGCCGAGATCGGTGAAATCGGCCGCCGTCTTGTCCTTCACATGGTGCCAGGTCGTCTCCGAAACGGCGAGACCGTTGCCCGGCGCGAATTCCTGGATTCTCGCCGCGATGTTGACGTCGTCGCCGTAGAGGCGGCCACCACGCACGATGACGTCGCCGGTGTTGATGCCGGCGCGAAACGGCATGCGCATATCGTCGGCAACCTCGGCGTTGAGGGCGACGATGCGGCCCTGGAAATCAAAGGCTGCGCGCAACGCCTCGATCGGATTGCCGAACTCGGCCATGATGCTGTCGCCGGCGTCGCCGAACGTGCGGCCGCCAAATGTGCCACAGCTGTCGGCGATGATGTCGCGCCGTTCCTCGAATGCCGCGACAGCAGACTCGTCGTCGATGCCCATCAGCCTCGAGAACCCGACGGCATCGATAGAAATGATTGTCGCCAGCTGACGGGTGTAGTTCCGTACAGCCATGTTCGAGCCCCCGCTCCCTTTCTGGTTCTGGTCCAGCACAGGCGACGACCCGTTCCTGAAACACTTCGCCGCGCGCTGAGAGATGAAGATTCCGGCGGGGTTGGCGCGCCATGCCACCCCGCCAGGACCAGAAGTCTAGCAGGGTCTTTGGCAAAGCTCTACCACCATCGGGTTGTCCAGCGCGGGCCGTGGCAGCACTCATGGTTGGCCGGCCGTTGGCGCAAATATGGGCGTGCCGTCGCTCTGATCGCCGCGATCCAGGGCTTCACGGAAGCTGCGCGACGTCAGCTATCGGAACAAACTGTGCTGCCTGCGAGTTTCCGGTGCGGTTCAGCCAACGTGAAATGAGGGTAATCATGCGAAATCTTGTTCTGGCGACCGGTGTCGTCGTTGTTCTGGCCGGCTCGACGGCCTTTGCCGCGGATGACAGCCCGCTGCCGCCGACGAATGCCCAGAAACTGTCGGCAATCATCGCCAAGGTCGAGCAGCGCGACGGCTTTCGCTATGTGAAGGAGGTCGACTGGGACAAGGACGGCTACACCGTGACCTATTACACCGCCGACAAGGCGAAAGTCGAAATCACCTTCGATCCCGTGACCGCCGAACCGAAATAGCGCCGATACCGCACCGCTTCGGCAATTCCGTCCGCCGCGTTTTTTGCCTACGATGGTGGCAGTTGTCGGACAACGGGGCGACCATGCTTTCTTCCAATCGAATTGCCAACTCGCTTGCGCTTGTCGTTGCACTGGCTGGCGCGGCGGTCTGCCTTGGTCCAGCGCGTGCCGACGGGCCATCCTTCGACTGCCGCAAAGCCAGCCTGCCGGTGGAAAAGGCGATCTGTGCCGACCCGCAACTGTCGGCAATTGATGCCTTGGTGGCCGAGGCCTTTACGGGTTTCGAGCCAGCCTTTGGCGGCGACAAGCGCAAGATCGCCCGTGCGCTCATCGACGACAGGAACGCCTGTGGGCAGGATGCCGCCTGCATCGTCAGCGCCCAGAACAATGCGCTGCAGACCTACGGCAATGCGCCGTCCTGGGTGCAGGATTACAACATCGCCCTGATCGGCAAGAAGGCGCTCGACACCGCGGCCCGCCATCCGGGCAGCCCCGACCAGCCCCTGCCCTCGTCGATCGGCCAATGCGCCTTGACCCACATCACCGCGCTGACGACGCGGCTCGGCGACGACCGGCTGGAAACCGCCGGCCCTGAAGCCGGCAGCCTGGCGCGGTTCAGCAATGGCGGCGCCGGGGTTTCCTACGAGCGGGAGCCTGGCCTTGCCAGTTCGAAAGCCGGCGATCCTGTCGTCATGTGCCTGATTTCGATCCCGAGGGATTGTCCGCAGGGCGACGAGCGCGGGCGGGTCTATTACGGCGTCGACCTCACGATAAAAGGCACATGGGTTTTGCCGGATTCACAACATCTATGCGGCGGCGCCTGAAGATTTGCCGCAAAGCACTGCTGGATGCACTCTTGCGCCGGTCCGCCTTTGATGGCTGAGTGCGCGTAACAGTTGCAGGGCACGGGGGTGCATGGCCATGGTTAAGCATGTTTTGAAGCGCATCCTGATGATGCTTGCCGGCTATTTCGTTTCGGTGCTGATCGGATTGTTCGCGGTCGTGGCGATATATTGCGCACTCGCCGTATTGCCCAACGCGCCGGACTATTTCGGCGCCATGCAATTTTCGCCCATTGTCGTGCTGCTGTGGCCGCCGCTCGGCATGGTCGTCTATTTCCTGACGATCGTGCTGACCGGCCTGCAGACGCTGATCTTCGCGCTGCTCGCCGAATTCTTTGCCCTGCGCAATTTCCTGGTGCACATGCTGTTTGGCGCCGCTGCCGCTGCAGCCGGCTTCTTCCTGGTCTGGCCGGCCGCGGAAGAGGATGCCGGACGCTGGGCCGATATCGGCATCATCGCCGCCGCCGGCCTCGTAGCCGGTCTGGTCTATTGGCTGATCGCGGGCCGCGACGCCGGCTTCCGGCGTCCGCTCATCCAGCGCTGATCGCAGGAAACGGGCGACCGTCCATCGGCCAAAAATCTAATTAAACCAGAGAGATAAAGTGAGTTCCTCGTTCGTTGAACGAGGAACTCCGCTGGTTCAGCTCGTCGGCGAGCGCACCGCTTCAGTCGCGTCCAGCGCCTGCATCAGCCGCGTGTCGCGGTCGTAGACGTCGTTGAAATATTCGACTTTGCCGGACAGGTCCGGCCAGGCAGTGAAGTAGGAGACATAGACGGGAATCGTGCGTGTCACGTCTTCGCTGGCATGGCCGTGCTTGAGCTTTTCGGCGATGTCGTCGACCGAGACGCCGAGCACCGCCGCTGCCATCCCACGCGGATCCTGAAGGCGAATACAGCCATGGCTGAGCGCCCGCATATCGCGCTGGAAGAAGGATTTTTGCGGCGTGTCGTGCATGTAGATGGCGTGCTTGTTGGGGAACAGGATCTTCAGTTCGCCCAGCGCATTGGCTTCGCTCGGCTGCTGGCGCACGCTGTAGGGAATGTTGGCGCCGTAGGCGCCCCAATTGACCGAGGAAGAGGGAACCCGCCTGCCGCGCGAATCGGTCACCTCGTAGCCGGCACGGTCGAGATAGCCCGGATCGCCACGCAGCCTTGGCAGCATCTCGTTGACGATGATCGACTGCGGCACGCCCCAATAGGGATGGAAATCGACCTGCTTGATCTCCTTGAAGAAGAAGGCGGTCTGGTTGGTGGTCCGGCCGATGACGACGCGGGTCTTCAGCTTCTCCTCGCCATTGTCGATATAGCTGGCGGTGAAGGCGGGCTGGTTGATGAACACCCGCGGGCTGCCGAGATCGGACGGCATCCAGCGCAATTCTTCCAGCGCGACCTGCACCTTCTGCAGCCTGTCGGCCTTGGACGTGCCGGCGAGCGAGGCGACGGTGCGCGGGCCGATGACCCCATCGCCCTTCATGCCGGCCTTCACCTGCACGGCCTTGATGATCGGAACCAGTTCGGGAACATAGACATCGCTGGTGCCGAGACGAGACAGGATCTCGCCATAGGCGCCGCCCATCTCGTCGTCGAGATTGCGCGCGATCAGCGTCAGCAGCTTCGGCAGTTCGGCGCTGGTCTCGCCGGGCTTCAGCAACAGCTTGGGATCGACGACGATTTCGTTTTCGGCGCTCGCCTGCAGCGATTCAAGTTCGACGCGCAGCGCCTGATATTCCGCGTTCTGCGGGTGCCGCGATTCGAGGTAGGTGCGCACTTCCTGGGTGTGGGCCAGTGTCTTGAGCGCGCCTTCCATGTCGACCGGCTTCGGCGGAAATTCATAGTAGCCGGTGATGCGATTGGGATCGACGCGTCCGCTCTGGGCGTCACGGGCATAGCGCAGCACGCGCGCCGACAGCGCCATCTCGAAGCGGACGAGTTCCTTCAGATGGGCGTCGGCATCGACTGCCGATGCGTTGGCTGCCGGCACCTCGACCGTGTAGTCGGCCGACGTGAGACCATAGCTTGCGGCTTCGCCAAGCACCCGCACCGCATCCTGGGCGCGGGCATTGGGATTGCCCTCGTTCACCCAGATGAAATCAGGATTGGCAGAGTAATAGGCAATCAGTGCCTTGGCGATATCGGGCTCGGCATAGAGTTCATAGTCACTAAGGCCTGCAACGGCTTCGCGGAAGGCAGTGCTGGTCGCCGACGGCACAAAGGCGGCGTCTTCAGCTGTTGCCACCTGGGGAGGTGCTGCCACCAACGCGGCAAAGTCGACGCGCACCAGCCGGTCGGCCTTGTAGGTGTAGTAGGACGGGCTGCTGATCCTGGTGCCGCCGCCGCCCGATACGGCGGGCTTCGGCTTGCGCTTTGGCGGCGGCGGGAATTCGCCTTGCGGCCTGTGCTTGACGCCACCGCCGAACAGCATGTCGAACAGGCCTTGCGCGCTTGCCTGCGGCACACCGAAGGCCAGTGCTGCCGCCACTGCAAGCGGCATCACGGTGGCTTTATTTCCGAGGAATTTCATTAATCACCCGCTCCGGCTGCAAGCCGGCTCCCGTTCCGCGCCGCTAGACGATCTTGCCAACCGCATGGCGGATGTAAGGCGCTACTATACCGATTCATACCGATTTCGTTAAGCTTCCATAAATTTCCGCAGGCCTGTTGCAGAACGGTTTCACAACATCGTGACGTCTGGAGCGGCGTTGCCGCTCCAGACCGGTCAAAGCGGCTGCTGCTTCAGGCGTTGGCGCCACCGTCGATGGTGAGCGCGGCGCCGGTGACGAAGCGCCCTTCCGGACCGGCGAGCCAGGCAACCATGCCGGCGATCTCGTCAGCCTTGCCGAAGCGGGGCGTCGCCATCTTCCGCCGCTGGTGTTCGGCATGCGGGCCTTCGGCCGGGTTCATGTCGGTGTCGGTCGAACCGGGATGAACGACGTTGGCGGTGATGCCGCGCGGACCGAGGTCTCGCGCCAGCGCCTTGGTCAGGCCGACCAGCGCAGCCTTGCTGGTCGAATAGGCGCTGAGGCTGGTGTCGGTGACGCGCTCGGCCAGATTGCTGCCGATCGAAATGATGCGGCCGCCCTCGCCCATGTGAGCCGCTGCCGCCTTCGAGGCCACGAACGGCGCTCTCAGATTGACCTCAATGGTCTCGTCAAAGTCGGCCAGCGACATCTGTTCGATGGGCGCCGCGCGCCAGATGCCGGCGCTGTTGACCAGGATGTCGAGCCGGCCGAAGGCATTCACCGCCTCGGTGACCGAATTTTCGATGGCGGCAGCGTCGCGATTGTCGGCTTGGATGGCGATCGCGCGACCACCTGCCGCTATAATCTCGGCGACGACAGCTTGGGCCGGCGCCGAGCTGTTGACGTAGGTGATGGCGACGTCGGCGCCATCGGCCGCAAGCCGTTTTGCTATCGCAGCACCTATGCCGCGGCTGCCGCCGGTGACCAGTGCTGCCTTGCCGTTCAATCCGTTCGCTGACATGTCATTTCTCCGTTATGTAACGATCGATACATAAATATCTGGCAACCTTGCCTGGCGACGTCAAGTGAATTATGTGTCGATCAACACAGAAAAGATCGTCATGCCGGAAAGAGGCCGTCCCCGCACCTTCGATCGAACCGCCGCCTTGCGGCAGGCGATGGAGCTGTTCTGGGCCAAAGGCTATGAGGGCACCTCGATCGCCGACCTGACCGCGGCGATGGGGATCAGCTCGCCCAGCCTCTATGCCGCCTTCGGCAGCAAGGAGGCGCTGTTTCTGGAAGCGACCGAGTATTACACCCGCAACGAAGGCACCGAGATCTGGAGCGCGCTGGACGAAGCGCCGACGGCATGCCAGGCGATCGAGAATTTCCTGCGCCAGACGGCAATAGCGTACTCTCAGGACGACCGCCCGCAGGGCTGTCTCATCGCGCTGGGCGCACTGCACCAGGATTCAAGCAGCGGCGCGATCTGCGATGATTTGCGCCGCCGCCGCGCCGAAAACCACACCCTCTTGCTGAGACGGCTGGAACGCGGTGTGGCGGAAGGCGAATTGCCGGCGGGCTTCGACAGCAACGCGGCGGCGACCTTCTATGCGACGGTCCAGCACGGCATGTCGATCCAGGCCCGCGACGGCGCCTCGTGCGAAGCGCTGATGGCCACAGTGGCCGGAGCGATGGCGGCGTGGCAGGGGCTGGTCGGAACAGCGTGACAAAGCGCGGAGCTTGTGCTGGAAATCCAGTCGGCGGCGAAATGCGCCGGGAGGGATCATCCGTGAAAAAAGGGTATCGCGAGTTGCTCGACGAGGCCAATGCCGAGATCGAGGTGGTCTCGCCCGAGGAAGCGGCCGGGCTGCTCGACGACGAGGACACCATCTTCGTCGACCTGCGCGATCCACGCGAGATCGAGCGGGACGGCCAGATCCCCGGCGCCAAACATGTCACTCGCGGCATGCTGGAATTCTGGATCGATCCCGAAAGCCCCTACCACAAGCCGTTCTTTGCCTCGGGCAAGAGCTTCGTCTTCTTTTGCGCCGGCGGCTGGCGCTCGGCGCTGGCCACCAAGACGGCGCAGGATATGGGGCTGTCGCCGGTCAAGCACATCCTTGGCGGCTATACCGCCTGGAAGTCGGCCGGATTGCCCGTCGAGCCGGGCGGCAAGAAGAACGGTTAGCTCACCGCTCCGGCGTTGTCGGAGTCGACAATACACCCATTGGAATCAATGCAGTATCGGCTCGCGCTCGTTTTTGACAAAGGTGACGGCGCGTTCGATGACACCTTTGTCAGCGAGAATGCGACGGTGGCCGAGCCCATCGGCCCAGTGCAGCCGCACATGGCTGCCGGCGCCGGCGTAGCGCCTGGCATGGTCGGCCGGAACTTCGCGATCGTCCGGCGCATGGATGACCAGCGTCGGCACCGGCGCTTCGGCCAATTGGCGGTCGCCGGTGAATTCGTGCAGCGGCCGGCCCGACAACCTTTTCACCTGATCGGCCATGGAAACCTGCGAACGCGGGCCGACGTTGAGCATGCGGCTGAAGTCGGCGAAGATCGCCGGCAGGGAACTTGGCGCGGCCACCAGCACCAGCCGCTCGGCCGCCACTGGGTGGATACCCCTGATCGAACCGGCAATGGCATTGGCGGCGACGGCGCCACCGAAGGAATGGCCGACGATCGCCTTGAACGGACCGAACCATTCGCTGGCGACCCTGACCGCCTCGACCGCATTGACCATGTTGAGATGCCGGCCCAGCGACTGGCCATGGCCCGGCAGGTCGAGCGAGGCGACCCGGTAGCCCACATCGCGAAAACCTTCGATCAGAGCGCGCATATATTCCGTGCGCGAACGCCAGCCATGGACGACCAGCACCGTGCCGGCGGACGCCCTGCCCGGCTCGGGCCGGAATTCGTGCACCATGACGCAGCCGGCCTTGGTCGGCAGCCGATGATGGCGCGCCTCGGCCATGAAGCCGGCGGCGCGGTCGACCGCACGCCGCTCGCCGTCGCTGAGCGCCTTCACGCTCGGCGTGCGGCAGAACAGTTCGAAGGCCGCGCGCCCGCTAAGACGCGGCGCCACAAGCTCGGCCGCGCCGAACACGCCCCGGATGACCTTCAGTCCAAATGATGCCATAGTGGCGATCCATCCATTCCGTTCAAGCATGAACATAATAGTTCAAACATGAACATTAAACAAGAGCTGCCCTGGGACAACCCGCGCTTTCGCAACTGGGTCGCGGTGGCGCGCGCCTGCCATGTGCTGGAGCGTGCGCTGGCGGTAAAGCTGGCGCCGCTGGATCTCAAGCCGGCGCAGCTCGACGTGCTGATGAACCTCTATCGCCATCCCGGCATGTCGCAGCACGATCTCGCCCGCAAACTGCTGGTCGGCCGCTCCAACATCACCATGCTGTTGCCGCAGCTCGAGGCGCGCGGCCTGCTGCGCCGCGAAGGCGATGAGAAGGACAAACGCGTGCTGCGGCTGACGCTTACCGAGGCCGGCACGGAGCTTTTGATGAAGGCGCTGAAGGTGCATATGGCGCTGATCGAAAAGGCGATGAGCCAGTCGACAGCGGAACAGTGCGATATGATCGGCGAACAGATGCGCAAGATCTATGACGTGCTGAAGGATACCTGAGCCGTTCGATCCACGCGCCTCCCACCTCACCACATCGTCTTCTTCGCCCGCTCCGGCCATTCCTTGTCGTAAGTACCGGCATCGATATTCTTGCGGCTGGTGACTTCCAGGATTGTTCCGGGTGTCGGCAGCGATTTCGGGTCGACGTGCTTTGCCGGGTTCCACAGCTCCGAGCGAACGATGGCGCGGGCGCACTGGAAATAGACCGAATCGACATCGACCACGGTGACCGAGCGCGCCGGCTTGCCTTCGACGGCGAAGGAGGCGCAAAGCGCGGCGTCGGTGGCGATGCGGGCGCGGCCGTTGACGCGCAGCGTCGTGCCCGAACCCGGCACAAGAAACAGCAGCCCGACGCGAGGATCGCGGATGATGTTCTTAAGCGAATCGGCGCGGTTGTTGCCGCGTCGGTCCGGCATCATCAGCGTTCTCGGGTCATGCATGCGCACAAAGCCGGCGAGATCGCCGCGCGGCGAACAGTCCAGCCCTTCCGGCCCGCTCGTCGCCAGAGCGACAAAAGGCGAGGCTTCGATGAAGGCGGCATATTCGGGAATGACGTGGTCGAGTTCCTTGATCGTCGACGCTTCGCCGGGCAGGCCGTAGAGGGCTTCGAGCTGTTCGACCGTGGTGATGTCAGACATTTTCCCGTCTCCGAACCTTTGCCGGCGTTACCCCCAGTCAATGACGTTTTGCGGACAGTGCCGACTAGCGGTCGCGGCTCAGTCCCTTCTCCTGGAGCTCGGCGAGATAGGCATTCCAGCGCGCGTCCTTTTCGTGGCCAAGCGTGTGTAGGTAATTCCAGGTGAAGATGCCGGTGTCGTGGAAATCGTCGAAGGTGATGCGCACGGCGTAGTTGCCGACCGGCTCGATCTTCAGGATAGCAACGTTACGCTTGCCGGGAACCGTCACCCGCTGGTCCGGCGAATGGCCCTGCACCTCGGCCGAGGGTGAAGCGACGCGCAGCAGTTCGGCCGGCAGTTCGAACGGCCGATGATCGGGAAAGGTGACGGACAGCAGTTTTCTGTCCTTCGAGACCCTGAGTTCCTTCGGCGCCGTCATTGTTCTGCATCCCGCATCAATCCGCCCTTCCCTACGCTGCTTCGCGCGAGCGGAAAAGGCCATTTGGACCCGGCCGACATCGGATGTCGGCCAGGGAATGTCACCAAAGATCGAGACCGGCTATCTTGAATGGCGGGTTGGATCGTATCACATAGCCGTATATAACGGCACCACTCGCAGCATTGGAAACGCTTGAACGCATGGACATGATCGATCCCTTCGGTCGCACGATCAGCTACTTGCGCGTGTCGGTCACCGACCGCTGCGATTTCCGCTGCACCTATTGCATGGCCGAGGACATGGCGTTCCTGCCCAAGAAGGACCTGCTGTCGCTCGAGGAACTCGACCGGCTCTGCACCGTCTTCATCGAAAAGGGCGTGCGCAAACTGCGCCTCACCGGCGGCGAGCCGCTGGTGCGCAAGAACATCATGCATCTGGTGCGCCAGTTGTCGCGGCACTTGAAGAGCGGCGCGCTGGAAGAGTTGACGCTGACCACCAATGGCTCGCAGCTGTCGCGCTTTGCCGCCGAGCTTGCCGATTGCGGTGTCGAGCGCATCAATGTCTCGCTCGACACGCTCGATGCCGACAAGTTCCACGCCATCACCCGCTGGGGCCATCTCGGCAAGGTCATGCAAGGCATCGATGCCGCGCAGGCGGCGGGGCTGAAGGTGAAGCTCAACGCCGTTGCGCTGAAGGACTTCAACGACGTCGAGCTGCCGGAGATGATGCGCTGGGCGCATGGCCGCGGCATGGACTTGACCGTCATCGAAACCATGCCGATGGGCGAGATCGACGCCGACCGGACCGACCAGTATCTGCCGCTGTCGCTGCTGCGCGCTTCGCTCGAGCGCCAGTTCACGCTGAGCGACATCCCCTACAAGACCGGCGGTCCGGCCCGCTACGTCCATGTCGCAGAGACCGGCGGCAGGCTGGGCTTCATCACGCCGATGACGCATAATTTCTGCGAAAGCTGCAACCGCGTGCGGCTGACCTGCACCGGCACGCTCTATATGTGCCTGGGCCAGGAGGATGCCGCCGACCTGCGCGCCCCGCTGCGTGCGTCCGAAGGCAACGAACTGGTCGCTGCTGCCATCGACGAAGCGATCGGCCGCAAGCCGAAAGGCCATGATTTCATCATCGACCGCCGCACCAGCCGCCCGTCGGTGTCGAGACATATGAGCGTCACCGGCGGCTGATTTTCTCCGCGATTGGTGCAAGGAATGTCTCCCATTGTCGGCTGGAGACATCGAATGAAGCGTCTTTCCATTGGATTGGCAGTTGCACTGATCGCGGCAGGCAGCGCCAATGCAGCGCCGTTCACCTACACCAATGCGCGCTTCGGCACGGTCTGCACCTTTCCCGACGACATCTTCACCGATCGCCAGCCCGAGCCGTACAATGGCGACGGACAGCAGTGGCTCAGCGCCGACGGCGCCAGCCTGATCTGCTCCGGTATTTTCAACGTCAGTGACGACACCCCAAAGAGCTTCGTCGCCGAGGAGAAGGCAATCAAGGAAGCGGGCTACCAGATCAGCTACAGCAAGACCGGCAAGAACTGGGCGGTGCTGTCGGGACTGAAGGATGGCAAGATTTTTTACGAACGGCGCCTGTTCGGCAAGGACGGCGTCATCCGCACCGTGCGGATCGACTATCCGCCGGCCGTTAAAGCGAAATACGATCCGCTGGTCGGCGCCATTGCCGGCAGCCTCAAAGGACCGTGAGCTTTTCGGACACACACCAGAAAAAGTCTCATGCGCATATAGCTGGCGGATTTACCGCAAGCGCGTTCGAGCCTAGATTCCTGGACATAGCGGCTCGTCGCTCGGTTTGGGGGAATACGACATGCGCACATTCTTACTTTCTCTTGCACTGCTTGGGTTTGCCGCCGCGCCGGCAGCAGCACAGTCCATCGGTGGCAGCTACACCGTTGCGGGCACCAATTTCGACGGCTCGAAATATGGCGGCGAAGCCACCATCACACTGACCAGCGAGACCACCTGCACCATCCATTGGGAGACGGGCGGATCATCGTCGGACGGCATCTGCATGCGCAACGACGATGCCTTCTCCGCCGGCTATGTCATGGGCAAGGAAATCGGTCTCGTCGTCTACAAGGTAGAAGATGACGGCTCGCTGCACGGCCTGTGGACCATCGCCGGTAAGAACGGCAGCGGCACCGAGGTGCTGACGCCGAAATGAGCCTGCCGGTCATCGGCCAGCCCTCTCAGGGATTTCTATGGGTCACGGGTGAAAATCCGTGGCCTATTTCTTTGACGTTGCTGTCTTGCCGCCGGCTGCTACAGGCTTGAGCGGTTCACCGTTTCGCCGAAACGTCGAACCGCTTTATTCTTTGTTTTCACGCAATTCCGGACGGAAAACCGTTTCACACTTTTCCTGGAATTGCTCTTGCAAAACCGGTAACGCCCTTGCCTCTTTCCCCAAACATTCGCGGCGCGCTGTGCATGATGGTGGCCATGATCGGCTTCACCCTCAACGACGCCATCACCAAGTTCTCGTCGGAATCGATGAACATGGCGCAAGTCATGCTGGTGCGCGGCGCCTTTGCGTCGCTGCTCGTCGGCCTGCTCGCCTGGCAGCAAGGCGCGCTCGCGCGACCGAGGTCGATGCTGCAGCCGCTGGTGGCGCTTCGCGTGGTCGCCGAGGCCGGCGCCACCGTCGCCTTCCTTGTGGCATTAGCGCATCTGCCGATCGCCAATGTCTCGGCGGTGCTGCAGGCGCTGCCGCTGGCGGTGACGATGGGGGCGGCACTCGTATTCAACGAAGCGGTCGGCTGGCGGCGCTGGCTGGCGATCGCGGTCGGCTTCGGCGGCGTGCTGATCATCGTGCGGCCAGGCTTCGAAGGCTTCAGCGTCTATTCGCTGTACGCACTCGTCAGCGTCGCCTGTTGCGCAGTACGTGACCTCGCCACCAAGCGCATCCCGAGCGCTATCCCGACCTTGCTGGTGTCGACGGCAACGGCAATCGCCATGACCATCGTTGGCGCCGTGCTCCTGTCGCCGATGGGCGGCTGGACGCCGATGTCCGGCAAAGGCACGGCACTTTTGGCATTGGCGGCGGTGCTGGTGCTGATCGGCTACCAGTTCATCATCATAGCAATGCGGGCCGGCGACATCTCCTTCATTGCAGATCGGAAGAGCACACGTCTGANGGCTCCGGCCTCTACGCGCTCTATCGCGAGCGGGTCGTCGGCCGGCAGAAGCCGGCGGCCGAAAGCGCTGGACCCGACATGGCGCCGGACGGCATATAGGTTGGCCATGAGCCAAGACATTGCAGGAATTATCCTGGCCGGAGGCCTGTCACGGCGCATGGGCGGCGGCGACAAGACTTTGCTGGCGCTTGGCGGGCGTCCGCTTCTCGACCATGTCGTTGCCCGCCTGGCGCCGCAGGTCGGATCGCTGGCGCTCAGCGCCAATGGCGACCCGGCGCGCTTCGAGGCGGCCGGTCTTCCGGTTCTCGCCGATGCGGTGGAAGGCTATGCCGGACCGCTTGCCGGAATCCTCACCGGCCTCGAATGGGCGGCAGCGAATACCGCTTTCAAGGCATTGGCCACGGCCGCCGGCGACACGCCGTTCCTGCCGGTGGACCTGGTCGTGAGGCTGGCTGCGGCTGTTGACGAGCGACCAGGCTCGATTGCGGTTGCCAGTTCCGGCGGCCGGCAGCATCCGACCTTCGCGCTGTGGCCGCTTGGGCTAGGCCAGGCACTCCGCCACTTTCTGATCCACGAGGACAACAGGCGCGTCTCCGCCTTCATCGAGCGGCACAACTGTGTCGAAGTGGAATTTCCGTTGCTGACCCACGGCAGTGACGAGATCGACCCGTTCTTCAACATCAACACACCGCACGACCTTGCGGTGGCCGAGCGTCTGTTGCAGAGCATCGGCCCATGAACATCTTCGGCATCACCGGCTGGAAGAATTCCGGCAAGACCACACTGACCGAGAAGCTGGTCACAGAGCTCGTCCGGCGCGGCTGGACAGTGTCGACGGTCAAACATGCCCACCATGAGTTCGACATCGACAAGCCTGGCGCCGACAGCTATCGCCACCGCCAAGCGGGCGCCACCGAGGTCGCGGTGGTGTCGGGCAAACGCTGGGCGCTGATGCATGAATTGCGCGGTGAGGACGAGCCGACGCTGGAGACGGTCCTGTCGCGGTTGGCCCCGTGCGACATCGTGCTGGTCGAAGGCTACAAGCGCGAGGCGCACAAAAAGATCGAGACCCGGCGGCGGGAGGCCAAGGACCGCTCGCCGCTGTCGGCGAACGACGGACATATCGTGGCGATTGCCGCCGACTTCGCGGTTACGGGCGAAAGCCTGCCTGTGTTCGATCTCGACGACACGGGAGGGATAGCCGACTTCATCGAGCGCATGACCGGCCTCAAACCTTGAGGTCCCTGCCCTCGCCCGGTTCAGCCGCCCTCTTCAGCCGTTGCCTAAGCGCGTCGCGCCTGAACGGCCATGCGACGCGCTTCAGGTTGTTTTATTTATGCATGTCGTCGTCCCAAAACCGCTGCGCACTTTTGGGCGACATGCATTAACCCAGGCGTCGGCATTGGCTGGACCCGCAAATCCCGCAAGCAACGGTTTTACAGTTGCTTTTCTCCCGAAAACAGTGGGAGTATCGCGCCAGCGGGCGGTCAAAAGCACCGCCCCACAGAGCCGTTCCGGAACGACGGCCGGGAGCCATAAAGAGAGGACTATCATGCGTATTGCACTGCGTATCGCGCTCGCCGCATCGGCTGCGCTGCTGACGCTCGGCGTCGCCCAGGCTCAGGAAACGACCCTGAGAATCGGCACCGAAGGCGCCTACCCCCCATTCAACAACCTGACCTCCGACGGCCAGCTCGTGGGCTTCGACATCGACATCGCCAAGGCGCTCTGCGACGAGATGAAGGTCAAGTGCACCTTCGTCGCCCAGGATTGGGACGGCATCATTCCGGCCCTGCAGGCCGGCAAGTTCGACGCCATCGTCGCCTCGATGTCGATCACGCCGGAGCGCGCCGAGAAGGTCGACTTCACCCACAAATACTACAACACGCCGTCGGCGATCGCGGTACCCAAGGATTCGACCCTCAAGGGCGTGACCAAGGAAGACCTGGCCGGCAAGACCATCGGCGTCGCAACCACCACGACGCATTTCAATTATGCCTCGAAAACCTATACGGACAGCACGGTCAAGGGCTATCCGAGCAGCCCCGAAGAGCAGGCCGATCTCGCCAATGGCCGTCTCGACGCGATCGAGGACGATATCGTCGTGTTGCAACAGTTCCTGGATTCGCCTGATGGCGCCTGCTGCAAGATTCTCGGCCAGCCTTCGCCGCAGCCGGTCGATATCTTTGGACCGGGCGCCGGCATCGCCGTGCGCAAGGGCGAGACGGATCTGGTCAACAAGTTGAACAGCGCCATCGACGCAATCCGCGCCAACGGAAAGTACAAGGAAATCAACGACAAGTACTTCAAGTTCGACGTCTTCGGCGCCGAGTCCTGATCGTCTGAACAAGGCGGCAGGGGAAGTTTCCTCCTGCCGCCTTGGCCTGACAGAAGTGGAGACAAGACCCGTCAATGCCAAGCCAGAACATATGGATACTTCTCACTTGGGGACCCGATGGCTGGATTGACGATATTGCCTATGGCGCACTGGTCACCATTGCGCTCGCGCTGGCGACACTGCCGATCGGCCTGACGATCGGCTTTTTCGTCGCCTGGGCGAAACAATCCGAAGAGCCATCGCTTCGCGTGGCTGCCAACATCTACACCACGGTGTTTCGCGGACTGCCGGAACTGGTGACGCTTTTCCTGTTCTTCTTCGGCATGCCGATCCTCTTGCAGTATGTCATCCGTCTGTTCAGGCCGGAAGCGACGGTCGATGTCGACAGCTTCCTCGCCGGCATGATCGTGCTGTCGCTGATCTTTTCGTCCTATTCCAGCGAAGTCTTCCTTTCGGCCTTTCGCGCCATTCCGAAGGGCCAGTATGAGGGCGGCTATGCGATCGGGCTGTCGAAATGGCAGACGATGCGCAAGGTGATCCTGCCGCAGCTGCTGCGCATCGCCTTCCCCGGCCTTGAGAATTGCTGGCTGAGCCTGCTCAAGGACACGGCCCTGGTGTCGGTCGTCAACCTGGCTGAAACCTTGCGCAACGCCGGCGTGGCGGCCCGTGTCACCAAACATTCCTTCCTGTTCTACAGCGTCGCGGCGATGGTGTTCCTTATCCTTGCCATCCTGTCGTCGATCGCCACCGGCTTCATCCTGCGTTCGCTCGGGAGGAGGGAGGCACGATGAGCGTCGTGACGCGCGCCGCCGTCGACATCGAGAAGCCACCACCACGGGCGCGAGGCTGGCCGCGGGCCCGTATCGTCGGCTACGCGCTGGTCGGCTTCTGGATCCTGTTCGGCATCGGCATCGCCGTCTATCTGGTTTACGCTTGGAATGGCGAATTCTTCGCCAGATACGCGCCGGCCTATCTGCAGGGCTTGGGAACCACGCTTGCGCTGGTGGCCATCTCGATGGTGCTCGGCGCGCTTTTTTCGCTGCCCGTCACCTATGCCCGCATGTCGAAGAACCGCTATCTGTCCGTCCTGGCCTATTGCTACGTCTACTTCTTCCGCGGCACGCCGCTGCTGGTCCAGGTCTATCTCGTCTATTACGGCCTGGGCTCGTTCCGGGTGCAGCTCGAATCCGTCGGACTGTGGTGGTTCTTCCGCGACGCCTTCAATTGCGGTGTGTTCGCCTTCGCGCTCAACACCGCCGCCTACCAGGCCGAGATCCTGCGCGGCGCCATAGAAAGTGTTCCGAGGGGCCAATGGGAGGGCGCTGCTTCGCTCGGCCTGCACAAATTGCAGACGCTGCGCAAGGTCATCCTGCCGCAGGCGTTTATCGTCGCGCTCCGGCCCTACGGCAATGAACTCGTCCTGATGATCAAGGCCTCCGCCATCGTTGCCATCATCACAGTCTATGATTTGATGGGCAACGCGAAGCTGGCCTACGCCAAGTCCTTCGACTTCCAGGCCTATGTCTGGGTCGCCATCGTCTATCTGGTGATGGTCGAGATCCTGCGCCACGGCGTCGAATGGATCGAGCGACGGATCACCATTCATCTGATCCGCTGAGCGTTCGGCTGTACCAGTCGATCGGCTCATGCGCGTCTTGACGAATGGCGCGTAGAGCCTAGAGCTGTCCAAGACAATTCCGTTCCGTCTGAAGGGCAAACCCATGGCATCTGTGGCATTTCTCGGTCTTGGCGTGATGGGCTATCCCATGGCCGGGCACCTCAGGAACAAAGGCGGCCACGACGTCACCGTCTACAACCGCACCGCGGCGAAGGCGGAACAATGGGTGGCCCAGCATGGCGGCAAGCTTGCTTTGACGCCGGCGGACGCCGCAGAGGGCCAGGATTTCGTCTTCTCCTGCGTCGGCAATGACGACGATCTGCGCTCGGTGACGACCGGGGCCGATGGCGCCTTCGCCGCGATGAAAAAAGGCTCCGTCTTCATCGACAACACCACCGCTTCGGCCGAAGTGGCGCGCGAACTGGCCGACGCCGCTGAAAAGGCCGGCTTTTCCTTCCTCGACGCGCCGGTTTCCGGCGGGCAGGCGGGCGCCGAGAACGGCGTGCTGACGGTGATGGTCGGCGGCGAGCAGGCTGCCTTCGACAAGGCCAGGCCGGTCATCGACGCCTTTGCCCGGATGGTCGGGCTGATGGGGCCGTCGGGCGCCGGCCAGCTCACCAAGATGATCAATCAGATCACCATTGCCGGGCTGGTGCAGGGACTGGCCGAAGGCATCCACTTCGGCAAGAGGGCCGGGCTCGACATCGAGAAGGTCATCGAAGTCATCTCCAAGGGCGCTGCCGGGTCCTGGCAGATGGAGAACCGCCACAAGACGATGAATGCCGGTAAATATGATTTCGGCTTTGCCGTGGACTGGATGCGCAAGGATCTCGGCATCTGCCTCGATGAAGCCGACCGCAATGGCGCGAGACTGCCGGTGACCGCCCTTGTCGACCAGTTCTACAAGGATGTGCAGGCGATGGGCGGCAAGCGCTGGGACACCTCGTCCTTGCTGGCGCGCCTGGAAAAATAAGCGTTCGCAATGGCCGAGCTTTCGCCCCAATCGAGCGCCGATGAGATCGTCGCCCATTTGCGCTCGATCGGCTCGGAGGACAATCGCCGCGGCATGTTGCGCTACGGTATCAAGACCGAGCGCGCGCTCGGCATCTCGCATGGCATGCAGCGGCAGATCGCCAAAAAGATCAAGCGCAACCACGAGCGAGCTTTCGAACTTTGGCAGACCGGCATCATGGAGGCGCAGTTCATCGCTTCCGTCACGGCCGACCCGAAGCGCTTCTCAGCCGCGGATGCACGACAATGGGCCGCGTCCTTCGATTCCTGGGATATCGTCGACGGCGTCTCCGATCTCTTCGTCGACACGGACGCCTGGAAGGAGCTGATTGAAGAGTTCGCGGCGGACGAGCGCGAGTTCGTTCGACGCACGGCCTTTGCCATGATGGCGTGGTCCGTCGTGCACCGGAAGCAGGAGCCGGTGGCGACTTTCCTCGGCTTCCTGCCGATCATCGAAGCGCATGCCGCCGACAGCCGCAATTTCGTGAAGAAGGCGGCAAACTGGGCGCTTCGTTCGATCGGCAAGCGATCGTTGGAGATGCACGGCGCTGCCCTTGCCGTGGCCGAACGACTGGCCCAGTCGGCCGACAAGACGGCGCGCTGGATTGGCAAGGACGCCGTACGGGAACTCACCAATGCCAAGATCGTCGAGCGGATCGCCGCCAGAAAAGGCTGACCTAGCCAACGTCCGGTTCACCGAGGTGACGCGGCAGACGCGCGCCGATTTCGAAGGCCTCTTCGAAGCGCAAGGCGGTCCGAAGTATTGCTGGTGCATGGCCTGGCGGCCCCTGCCCGGCCGCCGCGAGCATGTCCAGCACGCCGAGTTGAAACGGGCCATGATGGCGCTTGTCGAGGCCGGTACGCCGGTGGGAATCTTGGCCCAGATTGACGGCAAGACCGTCGGCTGGTGCTCGGTCGCGCCGCGCCAGACCTATCGGAAGCTGACGTCGCAACAGGACGATGACGAGACCGGCATCTGGTCGATCGTCTGCTTCTATGTGCCAAGGGCGCTGCGCGGCGGCGGGCTGGCGGCAGCGCTGCTTGACGCTGCCATAGATCACGCCTTTGCCAAGGGCGCCGGCGTGATCGAGGCCTACCCGGTCGACGAGGCATCGCCGAGCTACCGTTTCATGGGGTTTCGCGGCGTGTTCATCGCTCGCGGGTTCCATGAGGTCGGCATGGCCGGCTCTCGCAGACATGTGATGCGGCTCGAGCGTTGACGCGATCGGCCGCGGCGTCTTTACTCCTGCACAAAGGAAGCGGCCGATGAGCAGTCCTCTCAAATCGACCTTGGCGCTTGCAGCCGCGTTGTTGGTGTTCACCGCTACCAACGCCTCAGGCCAAACCGCGCACATCTTCTGGAAAGATCTGCGTCCTGCGACGCAGGCGGTGGCCGAAGATGCCGGCCTGCCGATGATTGCGGCAAAACTGCCCGATCGTGGCGAGACATTGTCGCTCAACCTGCAGGACAAGATGGTACAATTAGCCGGCTATGCATTGCCGGTCGACCGCGATGGCGACCTCGTCTACCAGTTCCTGCTGGTGCCGTGGACAGGCGCTTGCAGCCACATGCCGACGCCGCCGCCCAACCAGATCGTGCTGGTGACGCCGGCCCGTCCCTACAAGATGTCGCAGGCCTATGAGTCGGTTGCCGTGACCGGCGCCTTGCGGCCCGGCTTGGAGAAGAGCCAGTTGTTCATTCTCGACGGCGTCAGCATCATCCAGTCCGGCTACACCGTACGCAAAGCCGATGTGGTGGCAGTCGACACGGTGCCGGACACGATCACGCTGCCGGTCAACTCGCCCTGGAGTTTCCTCAACAAAAAGAAAAACTAAGCGCCGCCGGCTTGTGCAGCGTCACCGCCCAGTCACGGACAACCGCGCTCAGGCCGCGTTGGCGCCGGATTCCTTGTCCAGCAGCATGTAGTCGAGCGGCATTTCGGTCGTGTACTTGATCTGCTCCATGGCGAAGGACGACGACACGTCGCGGATCTCGATCTTGGCGATCAGCCGCTTGTAGAAGGCGTCATAGGCGGCGATATCGGGCACCACGACGCGCAAGAGATAATCGACGTCGCCGCTCATGCGGTAGAATTCGACCACCTCGGGAAATTCCTGGATGACTTCCGAGAAACGCCGCAGCCATTCATGGCTGTGCGAATTGGTGCGGATCGACACGAAGACGGTGACGCGCACATTGACCTTTTCGTGGTCGAGAATGGCGACGCGCCGCTTGATGACTCCCTCTTCCTCCAGCTTCTGGATGCGGCGCCAGCACGGCGTCGTCGACAGGCCGACTTTCTTGGCGACATCGGCAACCGCGAGCGTCGCGTCCTCCTGCAGGAGGCGGAGAATTTTTCTGTCGAGGCGATCCATTGAGGTGCTCCTGGTGCAGGCCGCGTTCCCTCGGGCGCGACGCGCTTTGGGAATAGATTGGCTATACTCCCTCTTATTTCGACCTTTCACAAGAAAGAAATTCTGCCGGATGGCACAAAAGCGAGTGATATCTTGCTTAAAGTCTAATCTATGCGATAGCGGATTTCCGATCTCAGAAACGGCAGCAAATCCATTTCAAACCATGGATTCTGCTTCCGCCATCCTGAGTTGCGCCATGACGGGTGTGGCAGCGGCAGCACTTTCAGGCTGGCCGGCGCATCCCAGATGGTGCGCCAGTCCTTCACGGTTTCGGTCAGCGACGGCCGGCGCGTGGCGCCCATATGCCAGGATTGCGCGTAGGAGCCGATTGTCAAAACGAGGTCGATCTGCGGCATCAGCGCCATCAGCGGCGCGCGCCAGGCCAGCGCGCATTCTCGGCGCGGCGGCAGGTCGCCGCCCTTGGCGTCCTGGCCGGGGAAGCAGAACCCCATTGGCACGATGGCGAATTTATCCGTGTCGTAGAATTCCTCGCTTGTCACGCCCAGCCAGCTTCGCAAGCGGTCGCCGGACGCGTCGGTGAACGGCATGCCCGACAAATGCACCTTTGTGCCTGGCGCCTGGCCGGCGAGCAGGATGCGGGCACTGGATGATGGCAGCAGCACCGGGCGCGGCTCGTGCGGCAGTGGCCTGCCGACCGGAGTGTCGACGCAGATGCGGCAGGCGCGGACCTTTGCCGTCAAGCGTTCGAGTTCCGCCTCCATCAGGCGGAAGCGCTCGGACGGCTCGAGACGGCGCTGTACCAGCGCAGCACGTTGGTGCACTCGTCCGGCACTTTGATGCGCGCCGGTTTCATGAAATCCATGGCGATCATGCCGGTGATATCGGCGATCGAATAGGCGTCGCCGGCGGCGAATTCGCGGTTTGCCAGTTCGGGGTCGAGCAGTTTCAGGAATTCGACCGCTTTCGCCTTGTTGGCCTCGCCCCATTGGGGGATCTGCGGAATTTCCCATTCCTTCATCGCCGGATGGATGTGGCGAAAAGCCTGGGCGACGCAGCTGAGCAGATTGAACTCCATGCGCCTTTGCCACATCTCGACCTTGGCCCTGCCGAGCGCGCCTTGCCCGAACAGCGCCGGTTCGGGATGCAGTTCCTCGAAATAGCGGCAGATGGCGACGGATTCGGTGAGGATGGTACCGCCGTCGAGCTCGAGCACCGGCAGCCGCTGCAGCGGGTTGCGCGACCTGACCGGCTCCTGCTTGTGCCCCATCGCACCCATGTCGACCGGCACCAGCGGCACTGCGATGCCCTTTTCGGCGAGGAAAACCCGCACGCGCCGCGGATTGGGGGCGCGGCCGCCGTCGAACAGTTTCATGCTTATCCTCCCGATCTGGTCCTTCAACTATAGTGCTCGTCACCAGAAGCGAAACATCTCTCGCAAGGCGTCACCGACCGAAGCCAGGGTGCCGTGCTTTCTTTCGAGCGGGCCGCCGTGGTGGCTTTCGCGCCAGTCTTGCGGCTCATCGAACGTGCCGGCCCAGATGCCAACCTTGCCGGCGCGGGCAATGGCCTGCTCGGTGTCGAAATCGCCATAGGCAATGGCCCAGCCGGCCTCAACCTGGGCCCGGTTGAGATCCTTGCCGCCGGCCTTGCAATCGCCGAGCAGGCGGCCGTAGCGGTCGCGCTGCCAGCCGCTGCAGGTCACCGGATTTCCTGATATCAGCCGCACCAGCGCCTGGCGCGCCAGCCTGCCGCAGGCGTAGTCTGCGCCATCCCTACGGCAGATCTGCTGGTATTCCGGAGCGTCGATGCCGCGCATGCGGATACGTTCGGTGCCAAGAGTGAGTGAATCGCCATCGTTGACGATCGCCACCCCTTCCGCCTTGCGCGTCTCGAAACGGTCGAGGCGTGCGGCGAGCAGGATCAGCAGGCCGAGCAGAATGACCGTCAGCGCGTAATCCAGCAGCTTGCGCCACAGGCTTCGCGGCGGCGGCGGATAGTATCGCCGGCGCGGCCTTGGCGACCACGAACGGCTCATATGGCAAACAGTCTCTTAATCATTCGAACGTAGCTTAACGAATTGAGATCGCTGCGCGCATAAATCGAAGTTTCCATGCCTCTGCTACGCTCGAACACAGCGGATAAATTCATTGTGGACCGCCGGAAACCGCACCGCAACAGCGATGTGGCGCGCGCGGTGCGCAAGACGCGCGACCGTCTTTCGCAGCAGGTTGGCAATCTCGACTTCGACCGTGAACTGCTGAAGCTGCATGCCGGGACCATGGTGCGCGGCGCAGCCGTCATCCCACTGCTGGTGTTGGCGGTCGCGGCGGCCGGGCTGCTGGCCGGTGTGGACAAACAGATCAGCGTCTGGGCGCTGTTCACCCTGATCTGCTATTCGATCGTCGCCTTCATGGCGCGCCGCGTCGAGCGCACCGAAGCCGCCGAGCTCAATCCTGTTCACACCCGCAGGGATTTCCTGATCGGACATTCGCTGTGCGGCCTCGGCTGGGCGTGGTTCGCATGGCTCGGCTGCGCCACCTGCCAGATCGACCAGTTCCAGGCCGCCAAGGCGGTGGTGCTGCTGCTGGCCATGGCGGCGACCGCTATCATGGCGTCGTCCTTGCGCGGCTCTCTGCTTGCCACCTTCGTCGTTCCGGTGGCGGTCTATGCCTATGCTGAAACGAAATTTTGGGTGCCGGTCGGGACGATCATGGTCGCCCTGCTGGTCGCGGCATTGCCGTTCTTTGCCTATATCGCGCGCCATCTCAACCGCTCGTCGCTGATACTTCTGTCCTTCCGCTCCGAAAAGGACGCGCTGCTCGCCGAGGTGGAGACAGCGAAATCAATGTCGGACGAAGCTCGTCGGCGGGCCGAAGACGCCAATCTGGCGAAGTCGCGCTTCCTTGCTTCTATGAGCCATGAGCTGAGGACACCCCTCAACGCCATTCTCGGGTTTTCCGAGGTGATGGCCAATGAGGTGCTCGGGCCGATGAGCAACCCCACCTATCGCGACTACGCCCGCGACGTGCACGATTCCGGCCAGCATCTGCTCGACCTGATCAATGAAATCCTTGATCTGTCGCGCATCGAGGCCGGCCGCTATCAGCTCAACGAAGAGCCGGTGATGCTGCTCAACATCGCCGAAGATTGCTGCCACATGATGGAATTGAAGGCGCGCAACAAGGACATCCGCATCGTCCAGGATTTCGAAAGTGCCCTGCCGCGGCTGTTCGCCGACGAGCGCGCGGTGCGGCAGATCACGCTCAACCTCCTGTCCAACGCCATCAAATTCACCGCCACCGGCGGCGAAATTCGCGTGCGCGTCGGCTGGACGGCGGGCGGCGGCCAGTACATTTCGGTCAAGGACAATGGGCCGGGCATACCGGAGGACGAAATCCCGATCGTGCTGTCCGCCTTCGGCCAGGGCTCGATCGCCATCAAGAGCGCCGAACAGGGCACCGGGCTCGGGCTGCCGATCGTTCAGGGCCTGCTCGCCATGCATGGCGGCGAATTCGAACTTCAGTCGAAATTGCGCGAAGGCACCGAGGCAATCGCCATCTTCCCGCTCGCCCGAGTGATGGAGGAACTGCCGGCGCTGCCGACAAAGGCGGTCGCGGCGGCTCGCCGACGCTGACAGCTTGTTCTAGGCTTTGACCGCCGCCGCCATGCCCGAACTGGTAAGCGCCGCCGCCTTGACCAGACCGGCGGCAAGGGCGGCCCCTACCCCTTCGCCGTGGCTGATGCCGAGATCGAACAGCGGCCTGAGGCCGAGCCGCTCGGCGGCAAGCCTTTGGCCGGGTTCGGGCGACTGGCTGGCCAGCAGGCAATGGTCGAGCGCACCCGGGTTGGCGGCATGCAGCACGGCAGCGGCAGCGGTCGCGGCGAAGCCGTCGAGCAGCACCGGGATTTTTTGCATCCGGGCGGCGAGGATAGCGCCGGCAATGGCCGCGAATTCGCGGCCGCCGACCCGGCGCAGTGCTTCCAGGGGGTCCTTCAGAGCCGCACCATGCAAGGCGACGGCTTTATCGACTACATCAGCCTTGCGCGCCTGCATGGCCGCGTCGGCGCCCGAGGCGGGGCCGACCCAGTCGGCGCCGCTGCCACCGAACAGGGCGGCGCACAAAGCCGCCGCAACGGTGGAGTTGCCGACGCCGAGATCGCCGAGGCAAATCAGATCGGAGCCACCGGCAATGGCTTCCATGCCGAAGGCCATGGTGGCGGCGCAGCCGCGTTCGTCGAGGGCGGCGTCCTCGGTGATGTCGGCGGTCGCAATGTGCAGCGCCAGATCGAACACCTTGAGGCCAAGATTGTTGGCGACGCAAATCTGGTTGATTGCCGCACCGCCGGCGGCGCACAGCTCAACGGCGTTTGCGGTCGCAGCGACAGGGCGCGGCGAGATGCCGTGGCGGGTCACGCCATGGTTACCGGCGAAGATCGCCACTAGGGGCCGGTTCACCGCCGGCGGGGCGCGCCCGCTCCAGACAGCAAGCCAGGCGGCGATGTCCTCGATACGTCCAAGCGAGGCTTTCGGCTTGTCGGCCTTGGAAAACAGGGTGCGCACCCTGTTTTCCGCGACTGTATCGGCAGGCGGCAGGCTCGCCAGCAGATTGCGAAAGTCGTCGAAGGGCAGCGCGCTGGTCATGTCGGTCCTGATCATTCCCTGTGGTTGATCAGCGGCATAACCGCCTTGCCCGGCCGGCACAACTCCCCTCGACATTGGCGCGAAAGCGGTTGCCCGCGCCGCATTCCGAAGGGCTTGCATTGGCTTTGCCGTTGCACCATGTGGAGATGGAACGAGGGATTCCGGACGGAACCTTCAAGAGAAAGTCATGACGGCCATCGAATCCCCGTGCATCCTGGTCTGTTCGATCGACATGAAAACCGGCTTCTGCTTCGGCTGTGGCCGCACGCGCGATGAAATCGGCGCCTGGATGGGGATGACGCCGGAGGTACGCCGCAGCGTCATGGCCGAGTTGCCGGCCCGATTGGAAACGGTCGAGCGCCGGCCGCGCCGGGAAACACGCCGCAGCCGCATGGCGCGCGAGCGCGACGTCCTCTCTTGAGGCGGCAGGTCCAATGAACCGACTGTTCTGGATCGTGATGGCGGCAATCGGCCTCGGGCTGGTGCTGCTGATGATCAACAACGACGCCGGCAGCACGTTCGGCATCGAGAATTACGATTTCAGCCGTCTGGTCTGGCTGGGGGCGATCGGCTTGCTCGTCAGCGCCGGCCTTGTCCGGTCCGGCAGGCCGCTCGGCGTCATGGCCCGCAATCTCGGCACGTGGGCCCTGATCGTGCTGGCGCTCGTCGCCGGCTACCAGTACCGCTACGAGTTGCAGGATTTCGCCAGCCGGGTGACGGCGGGCCTCGTTCCCGGCAGCCCGCTGGCGCTCGGCGTCGAGGACGGCCATGCCACCGTGACCCTGGACAAGGCCGACAGCGGCCATTTCGAGGCCCGCATCACGATCAACGGCGCGCCGATCCGCACCGTCGTCGATACCGGCGCGACCAGTACAGTGCTCACCGCCGAAGACGCGCAGGCGGCCGGCTTCAATCCGGCCGCGCTGAGCTTCACCGTCCCGGTCTCGACCGCCAATGGCATGGCACGCGCCGCTTCGGTGCGCACCGACGAACTGGCGATCGGCGGCATCGTGCGCAAGAACATGCAGGTGATGGTCGCCGCGCCCGGCGCGCTCAGCCAGAGCCTGCTCGGCATGAACTTCATCGGTTCCCTGTCGGGTTTCGACGTGCGCGGCGACCGGATGATTCTGCGCGACTGAACTGCTTAAGCGGCCTTTTCAACACGGTCGAAATCGACGGCAGCGAACGCTGCCTTCAGCACATCCGGTCCGGCGCCGGGTTTCGTCGCGTCGGTGGACAGTATCTGCCGGAAGCGGCGCGCGCCCGGCAGGCCGTGGAACAGCCCGACCATGTGGCGGGTGACGTGGCCGAGCCGCCCGCCCTGCTCGATATGCCGCGCGGCGTAGTCGGCCATCGTGTCGATCAGCGCGGCAAAATCGTAGGCGCCGGCCTTGTCGCCGTAGAATGCCGCGTCGACGCCGGCCAAGATGCCTGGCGTGTGGTAGGCGGCGCGGCCAAGCATGGCGCCATCGACATGATCGAGGTGGCGAGCCGCCTCTTCGAGCGATTGAACGCCGCCGTTGATGCCGATGAATTTGTTCGATTTTCCCGCCTTGAGGCGATAGACCCTGTCATAGTCGAGCGGCGGGATGTCGCGATTTTCCTTCGGGCTCAGACCCTCCAGCCAAGCCTTGCGCGCATGCACCCACAGCGCGTCGGCGCCGGCCGCGAAAACGCCGTCGGCCAGCGCGTCGAGCGCGGGCTCCGGATCCTGCTCGTCGACGCCGATGCGGCATTTGACCGTCACCGGGATTTTCACCGCCGCCTTCATCGCCGCCACACAATCGGCGACGAGGTCAGGCACTTTCATCAGGCAGGCGCCGAACGTGCCGGACTGGACGCGGTCGGACGGACAGCCGACATTGAGATTGATCTCGTCGTAGCCGAAGCCCTCGCCGATGCGCGCCGCCTCGGCCAGCTTTTGCGGATCGGAGCCGCCGAGCTGCAGTGCCACCGGATGTTCGGTCTCGTCAAAACCAAGCAGCCGCTCGCGCGCACCATGGATGACAGCGTCCGCCACCACCATTTCGGTGTAGAGCAGCGCACGCTGCGTCAACTGGCGGTGGAAGAACCGGCAATGCCGGTCGGTCCAGTCCATCATGGGTGCAATAGCCAGTCTATGATCTTGATTTTTCAGCATTTTTTCTTTAACATCAAATCGTTAGAGCAGCCCGAGTGCACGCGAATTTACGCCAGAATACGACCCTTTTCGCCACGTTTCGATCTCTCAGTGCACACGGAGCGCACACGAGAAAATGGCCACCTACACAAAACTCTCGTCCGGTTCATGGCGTGTCCAAGTCCGTCGCAAGGGTCGCTACGTTAGCGAGACCTTTCTGCGCCGAGACGACGCCAGGCGCTGGGCAACCTAAACCGAGCGCCAAGTCGATCGCGGTGAGACGCCGACCAAGTCCGTATAGCGCGCCTGAAAACTTTCGGCGAACCCATCGACCTTCATATCGACGACATGTGCGATGTAGGCAAGTCCCCTCGCCGCTCCAAGGCCGCAGCCCTCGATATGCTCCAAAGACATCTGGGGAAGTGCAACATAGCTGCCCTTGATCGCGAACGGCTCATTCGTTTTGGTCGCGACCGGGCCGCCCAAGGTGCCGGACCGATGACGCTCGGCATCGACATTGGCTTTGTAAAACTCATTCTGGCTCATGCCGCTGCGGTGCACGGTCTGCCCGTCAAGGTCGAACCGGTTGATCTCGCGCGTATTGCCCTGAAGAGGCTTCGCGTGGTTGGAAAGGCCATCAGCGCGACAGGCGCCCGACGCAGGATGAACTCGACAGGCTCATCGGTCACTTCGTGTCACCATGACGACGTTTCAGATAGCCCATTTAGATGGACCCGTTGCCATCCGATGATTTAGCGGGCTTAGGTTATACTGGCCCGAAGGTGGAGGAGCGCATGCCGGGGCAGTTTGCAATCGGGGTCATCGGCTACGCTGTCGCGGTAAACTTGCTGGCTTACGCCACCATGTCGTTCGACAAGGCTAAGGCCAAAAACGGTGCCCAACGCATTCCAGAGTCGACGCTTCTTACACTCGCCATCATTGGCGGTAGCATCGGGACTGTGATCGCGCAAAAGACGATCCGGCACAAGACGCGCAAGGAGCCGTTCCGCTCCAGCCTCGCTCGCATCGTCCTGCTCCAAGTCCTCGCGGTAATCGCGATTGAAGTGGGATTGCTCTTTCCGGGATTGCCCGAAGCGCTCTCGCAATTACTGACATTCGGAGGCGAATTCGGGGGCCTCTAGTTTCAAGGGTGTCAAGAGCGGACGTTCAAGCGGCACCGGATCAGCGATGAATGCCGGCGCGCGCCCTACCGGAACCGACCCCGACTGCTGGCCATCAATGCGCGGCTAGCGTCAACCTTCGCGAAAAAGGGACGAGCATCGGCACCTTTCGCGAGTACGCGTCGTATTCTGGAAAGGCGGCCAAGGACAAGACGCGTACTTCGTTCAACATCCGCCGGTATTGAATGGCAAAATTCACTGCGAGGAGCCAAGAATCGCGATCGTGGTTACCCGGTAGCCAGGCCATTGGAACCAGTTCGCGAATTCGGCGTTGCGAGCGGATGATCAGAAGTTTCGCTTACGCTCTTATCCTCGTCCAGGTATCCATGGCGACCGCGCTGGCTACACAGGTATTCCTGTCGACCGCCGAGGAAGCCCGTAGCTCAGAACTCTCGCTGGCGCCGGCGCCAGGCGAAGAGGGATGCGCCAAGGCGATGTGGCCCAATATTCCGGAACGATGTCTGCAACGAGTCGAGCCGAAGGTGGTGACGCTCGTGCTCACCCAAAACAACTAATGGCGCATGCCGCTTTCTGATATGCAGCTGCCATGCGCCGCTGGCTGCGCTGCCGCGGCACCACCAACGCTCCGTTAAGCCTCGCTCAATCTCTGCAAGCTATCTTGTTGCCAGTTTGTCGAGGGTGACATGAAGCGCAAGTCGATAATGCTCTTTGCCTTCCCAGCTCTGATCCTGCTTATCTTGGCAGGGGAGCGCATGGCGACTTTCTTGCTGGGAGCATATCCGGCCAGTCCCACAATGTGGCGGTTTTGGCTTGAACTAAGGCCGCTGTCGACCATGTTCTGGCAACAGGTCGATCTTTATCTCGGGTCGTCGATGGTTTTTGATGCCTTGATGCTGGCCGCCGCGTCGACCGCTTGCTGGATGGCGTGCCGCACAAGAAGGTCGGCCGCGTTCTTCTTCCTTGCCAACCACGTCGCCCTGCTTTTCGCCGGGTTGATGATCGCTGTCACCAGCCATTCCGAAACAGCCAGCACGATCGCCTCTTTCACGGTACCCGGCGGCCTTCCGTTCCAACTAACGGTCGATTTCACCTTGAAGAACAGTCTTGTGCTGTTTCTGGGCGTGACGGCATGCGCCTACTGCCATGTCATCTTCCTCAGCGAAACCCGACAGCGGTCCGAAGCGCTGGCCGCTAGGCTCGTTGCTCTGCAGCGAGATCTCTAGGATAGCCCCACCTTTTTCCGGCGTTAGTTGATCTTCCGGTAGTAAACCTTGCCGTCGGCCTGCTCTATGCGCTGGTAGTCGGGGCTTGGGGCAGGCGCTGCAGCTGCAATCCTCCTTTTGGGCGGACGCGGTGTATCGACGACGCTGGGCTCGGTCGCGTCTTCACCATCGAGAACAGCAGGCGCCTCCGCCATGCTGCTGGTCGTGTCGACGGAAGGTTCCGCTGCGCTCGACGTGATTTCGTCATGGACAATAGGCTGGTTCTGTTCCAGCCGGGCTATGCTCCGGTTGATTTCGCCAAAGCTGCTCTGCAGTTGACTGTCGAGTTTTTCAAATCGGCTTTGAAAACCGTTGTTGACCATGTCCAGCCGGCCCCCGATTCGTTGTTCGAACGTGCCTAGTTGTTCCAAGCGCCCTTCCAAAAGGCGCATATCGCTGATGCCGCGGTATAGATAAACCGCGGCTACCATATTCACCAAAGTGAGCAGGGAGGTGCCGATGATGACCGCGCCGATAATGCTTTTGTCGCTCGGTTTCCCAACGACAGCCTGCTCTCCGGTGCGGGCTGCTGTCCCAATCTCGATTGCCGGCATGTCCGGTTCGCTGATCATCGTCATTGAACCACCACCTTTGCGCCGATCGCGACGCGCTTGAAGAGATCGATCACATCGGTGTTGGTAAGGCGAAAACACCCCGATGTTCCGTCGAAGCCAACACCCTTGGGATCGTTGGTTCCGTGTATCCGATAGAGCGTGTCACGCCCGTCCCGAAGCAGATAGAGCGCCCTGGCGCCGAGTGGGTTGTAGGGACCGGCAGGCACCATTTGCGGCAGGTCCGGCTGGCGGGCGCGCATTTCGCGGGGTGGGCGCCATTCCGGCCATTCGGTCTTCGCCCCCACCTTGACGACCCCGGTCCAGCCAAATCCGTCGCGTCCGACGCTGATCTGATAGCGAAGCGCCTGGCCCTGTCGGGTCACCAGGTAAAGCGCTTTCTCGTCCTTGCGGATAACGATTGTTCCGGGCTGTTCTGTCGTCTCGAAGGCAACTGTCTTGCGCAGGCTGGGGCCCATTGCCGGCAGCGGCGGCCGATCCGAAAGTGCCGATCGTGCGCTGGCGAAATCCTGGACCAGCATCATCAGCGCAATGCTCATGACGCAGGCCAATCCCGGGCCAATCCGATACCTACTTGGCCGCCCCCTATTTGGCAGCGTCATCGAGCCGCTCTTTGAACATCCGCTTGAGGTCCTTGTTGAAGCGCGCACGCCCATCCACCTCGGCAGGCAGGATAGCACGGTTCAACGCATCGGTGAGAAGCGCATTGTCCAGCGCGACCGATTTGATATGCGGCGCCTTGAAAATCTTTTCGAGTTCGCTGCGCGAAAAGTGGTTGCCGAACCATTTGCGCTTGTGCTTGTTGGCGACCAGCGTGATGCTGACAGCATTGCCACGCAACTCACGGATCTTCTTGTAGAGCCGTTTGCCTTGCCGCAGCGAGGCGACGTTGAGTTCGAAGACGATGAAGATCTCATCGCTCGTCGACAGCACGGAATTGTGCCAAGGCGTCTCGATGTTCGGCAGGTCGATGACGATGTCGTCAAACCGGTAGGCGACGAGGTCCAGCAGCCGGAAGACAAAATCACTGCCCTGCGGTTCGAAAGGCAATTGCGGCCTCTCGAAGGAATAGAGCGTCAGCCCGGACGGGCGCGAGAGCTTGATGACATCCATCAGTTCGACGTCGAGCCTCTCCGGCTGGCCGATGATGCCGCCGAGGTCGAACTGGTTGAACTGGTTGAGATAGGCGCCGCAATTGGCGCTCTGGAAATCTAGGTCGACCAGACAAGTGGAAGCCGCCCGCTCTTTCGACTTCGATGACAGGAACTCGGCCGCCGAGAGAGCGAGCGTCGTCGCGCCGGCGCCGCCGCTCGCACTGATGAAGGTGATGATACGGCTTTTGGTTCCCTGGTTGCCGGTGTCGTGGAAGGTCACCGCATTGAGCAGTTCCTTGCCGTCGAGCGGCTTGTGCAGCCAGTCCGAAGCGTTCATGCGCACCAGCACACGCGTCTGCTCCGACGACAGTTCGTCCGAGACCGCGATAAGCGGCACGGTTGCCCAAAGGGCGCGCACTTCGACGATGCCCGGCCTGCCGAGCAACTCGCCATTGCCGAGGTCGAGGATGACGATGCCGGGGCGCGTGTCCGCGGGCGGCCCTTTAAGGAAGTCACCGGTCTCGGAAATCCGGACATCATAGATCGCCAGCGCGTCGAGCCGCGTCGCCACATCGCGCTTGAAATTCGCATCCGACGAGAACAGGGCGACCTGCTTGCGTTTGGTCGGTGTAACCTTGGTGTTGATGGCGTTCATGGGTAGCTACTCTTCATGTCTTCGCCCGTAACCGTGCTCAGCATCGAGGGCATGGTGATGTCGCCGAACCCGAGCAGTCCGCCGAGAAAGAAGAACTGGAAAGGATGATTGACTATGCTGACCGTTATCGTCGGAACCGGCCCGCTGGGACGCGTCCAGTAGCCGAGGCCGGAGGCGGCGTATTCTATCTGAATCTCGGATTTCTGGAGGGTGGGCAGAAGAGTGACCATGCCCGCCCGCCCCCCGCCACCGCTGAAAACAAAATCGAATGAGACCTGGCTCGCTGTGAGGTCCTGACATGTGCTGCCTGTGCGGCAAACGCACGAAACGGTGCCGGCGGTATTGGCGGTGCAGATGTAGTCGTACGTGCCCGCAGGAACGGCGGTTCCCACCAGCAAGGTGTCGGAGGGTGTCTTTGCCTCCTGCGCAAGCCCACTCGCGACCGGCGTCGAAACCTGCGCCAGTCTGGCGCCCATCTGTACGGCCTTGTTGCCCGCGTTCCATTGGTACAAGAGATAGCCAAAGTCGACAAAGCCGAGCAGCAGCGTCAGCAGCAACGGCATGGCAACGGCCATTTCAACCATTGTAGCGCCGGACTGATCCGCGCCGAATTTTGTCTTAGCCGTCACCATCCGAAGACTCGCTCCTGATGCGACACGGTTATTGTGAGAGCCCCGAAGCCCAGATAGCTCCAAAGCCCTAGATCGCTGTATGGGAATGAAGTGCTGACCTCTACGACATCCACTGTGCTGGTGCTGCTGAGGTATAGTTCGGTGCCAGTGGAGACATCGACCGCGTCAGCGAAACTCTTGGTGACCGTGACCTGTCCATTGGTCCAGCCTTTTACCCTCGCGATGCTGCCGGTCACAGTGCCATTTACAGCCAGGTTCGTTCCCAGGGTAACGCAATTGGCCCAGTTGCTGTCGTTACAGCGGGCCATGTAACGTGCGCCGTCCTCTACACCAGCCTCGAGCAGAAGGCGCGTGTTCAGGATGTTGGACAATTCGAACACACCCGCCGACAAAAGCAGCATTAAGGGTACGATGAGCGCCACCTCGACCAGTGCAGCGCCGTTCTCGTCGCCTCTGAAACGCCGGGTGATTTGCCTGAGCCTGATCATCTGCTCTACCGGTAGAGCTGGGCTTCATTGCGCTGAAGCTTCTTCAGCGTATTCTGACCGACGACCGTGCTGATGTCCTCGATCTCGCCGTAAATGTCGGCGTTGGGCGCACCGCCCGCCGGTTCGGTTACGAACACGCTGGCAAAAGCCTGCACCGGCAAAGTCTGCCCACCACCTTGGACTGTGTTGGCCACGCAGTCGATGATCGCCACGTAAAGCAGTCTTCTGTCGGCACCCTGCGTCGTCGTGTTGCACTGAGGGGCAGTCGCCTCCTGCCCGCTCTTCAGGGTGGGATTGGCAGTTTCAAACTTGTAGACACAGTATCGGCTGGGATTTGCGCCGCACGAGGTAATCACCCCGGCAGTGCTGGCGTTCCCATGGTTGACGGTCCAGTAACCTGCGAAGTCCCAGCTGCCATCTCCCAGCACGCCTGCCTGCGAACAACTGCCCGACGTAAAGCAATTGTCCCGGGGAAGCGCCTTATAATTGTTCGCCTGCCCGCTGTTGGGCGCATCATAGCTGCAGTTTGACTTTCCCGCATTCTTCACAACCATGCCTTTGCGGACATTGGGCGCCGGCGGGTTAAGTGTGGGATCGGTCTTATATGGCCCGCCATTGTCGTAAATGTCGAAACGGGTGTTGATTCCGGCATTTACTGGAGGAATGTTGCCCGGGCGGGTTTTTACGCCGTTCTGACTATAGCAGGCAGGCGGGCTGGTAACCGCGAACATTTCAGTAAGCGTCTCCGTCGATTTGTCGCCCTGCGGCGATGACAAGAACCCATAGTTGCCGGGACCATATTGTGCGCTGGAGCCGCCGGTCTGCTCCTTCAGCCAAATCATCGGCTTAGTGGTTCCCGACACGGCTGTCTGGAGAGCGCCGATAGACGTATAGGGATTGCAAATGAACATCGGTGTGAACTGACACAGGGCGTTGTTAAACCCTGCCACCGCCTGCGTCTGCAGGTTCATGGTGTCATTGCTTCCGACAAAACTCGCCGGGAAGATTGTAGCAAACGCAGTGGAGTTGACAGTTACCTCAGCGAATCTCGCCACCTTCGGATCTGTGGTGCTCCAGTTCACGCCGTTTTCGTCCACGCCGGCGGCGTTGAGCCCGATGCTGTCACTGGCGGGAATGCCGGACAGGTAGGTGACGGTCAGGTCGGCGGGAACCAGCTTGTGATAGTCAGCGGTAGAAAATTTCGTGGCATTTGTCTTCAGAAGATTGTCGCGAGCCCGGTTGGCCCTGGTAATAGCGTCCGTATTGCCATCCAGCTCGGCCGCTGCCGCCAGCGCAAATGCATCGGCGCCTTTCTGCATATCGTTATGAAGACTATTGGCCCGGCTCATGTCGATCGCCAGAAGCGCGAAGCCAACGAGCACCGGCACCATGATTGCGGCGAATAGCATCGCTAGGCCGCGTTGATCGTTCCAGAACGCCCTAATGGTCCCCAACATGACCTTACTCTCTGCTTCCTTTCACCGGGCCCCTCGCTCACCCGGCACAACGCGACCGCATCCTTCTGTTCAATTCGCTCCGTTGGTCACACCCGACCCGCCGACATTGACCGTTATCGCTGGCGGTGGCGGTGGTGGCGGTGGAAATTTGTAGCTCTGGGCAACAGCGGCAGCCCGCGTGCCGTCGCCTTCGATATGTGTGTTCTTCGCGTTCGGATTGAACGGATCCACCGTCTGCAGCAGCGAATTGTATTTCTGCGTGTCGCCGGCGGCGAGCGTCACTGAATCGTAGTGGTTCAGATAGTCGGCGGCGCAGCCCGATAGTGCACCGGCGCACAGAATGAGGATCAAGGCGCTATTTCTTGACATAGAGCATCTTGTCCTTCGATTTGAAGTCCAGCATGTGGCCATAGGGGCCAGTCACGCCGTCGCCCGTTTCATATTTTCGTATCATGTCCTTGTTCACTTCGAGCTGACCGAGGATGAAGAACTCCGGGTCGTTGGCCGGACGTGTCTTGTCGAATGGTGTCGCCAGCTGCTCGCCGGGCTTCACCGGCCGCACGATGTGCGGCGTGACGATGACGACCAGTTCGGTCTCTTCCTTCTGGTTGCTCGAATTGCGGAACAGCGAGCCGATGACCGGAACCTGGCCGAGCCACGGAACCTGGTTCTGCAACTTGGTGGTTTTGGTGGACAGCAGTCCGCCGACGGCGAAGCTCTGGCCGTCGCGCAATTCGACGACGGTTTCCAGCTTGCGGTTGGTGAAGATCGGGTCTCCGGCGGTGGTGAAACCGGTGAGGTCGCTCACCTCCGGCGCAAGCTTCATATGGATCTTGCCGTCGTCGAGCACGACCGGCGTGAAATTGAGATTGACGCCGAACTGCTTGTATTCGATCTGGATCAGCCCGTCGGCGGTGACGCTGCGGATCGGGACCTGGCCTCCAGCGTTGAAGCTGGCCGGCTCGCCCGAAAGCGTCGTCAGGTTGGGCTCAGCCAGCGTGCGCACCACACCCTTGGCCTCGAGTGCTTCGATGATCAGATCGACCTTGATGTTGCTGTCGATGACGCGGGTGATCAGCGCCGCGAAGGGATTGGTGTTCGACAGCAGGCCGGTGATCAGATTGCCGGGCCCCAGCACCACATCATCTTCGTCGACGGCAGCAACGCCCGTGCCTGTACGGGTCGTGCCGCTGCGATTTGTGCTCTTGATCGACACACCGAGGTCGCGGCCAGCATTGCGCTTGGCTTCCAGCACGCGGACCTCGAGATTGACCTGCTGGCTATCATCCACAATGACGGAATTGATGATGGCGTCGGGACCATATTGCTGCGCCACTTCCATGATGGACGCCAGCGTGGCGCCATCCTTGACGTGACCGCCGAGCCTGACCTTGCCGTTGATCGAACCGATTTCGATGCGCGCCCTGGGCGCTACCTGGCGGATCGCCTGCGCCATGTCGCTGACATCAACGCCGACTTCGATCTGGATGACGCCGAGTGAGCGCTTCTCAGGCGAGAAGAGATTGACCGTGGTGGTGCCGGCGCCCTTGCCGATGACATAGAGCGTGCGATCGGTCATCGGCTGAGCATCGGCGATCTTCTCGTCGCCGACGACGATATCGCCCAGATTGGCGCTCACCTGAATCGTGACCGATTGCGAGATCGGCAGAAAAACACGATGGACACTGGGGTTCGAAACGTCGATGAAACGGTCAGCCGCATCGGCTGCAAGGCCCGATAGCATCAGCGCAGCCATACCGGACAACGCGGCCGCCCCCATCCTAGCCCAAAACCCCTGCATCCCCATCTCCCCAATCACTGCCGCCGGCAGCCCTCGATTACCGCGTGTCTTCTATGGTTGTCGCGGCACATCGTAGGATTCGAGCTTTACGCCGCGAAACACGCCCACTGTAACATTCTTCGGCGGTTCCGGCTGTACGTATTTTATCACTTCCTTAACGACTTCCCGGACTTCCGGCGCGGACGCCACGGCCGGAGCCGGCTTCACTTTGCCCAACTCGTCGAGGCGGCTACCCACTCTGTCCACCGCCTGGGTCAATCCGGCAATCTTGTCGTCGGCGCGCTTGCGCTCAGCTGCGGCCTCCGCTTCGGCGGCTGCCTGCTTATCCAGTTCGGCCTGCCTTTTAGCAACATCGTCAGGCGTTTCGCCGGTCAGATCCGAGAGCGTGACGCGTTCGGTCGTCTCGCCCTTGCTGGCCGCTGCTTGGCGAAGCGCCAGCGACAATTGGCCGGCGCCCGCCGCCAGGGTCAGCTTCTGCGCATCCTTGGTGCTGGCCTCCAGCGTTACGGCCTTGACCACGGTCGGGGCGTCCTTGCTTTCATCGGCGACCTGGTCGACGGCAAGCACCTTCATGCTCTGTAACAACACATCGACAAAACTCTTGTCCATACCGTCACTGTCGCGCACAGTGCGCGTCAGCAAGACATCGACCCGGTCACCCGGGAAGACGAATCCGGCGACGCCAAGCACGTCGTTGACGCGAATGGACACTGCTTTCATGCCTTCGCCGAGCACTGCCGAAAGCGTGGCGCGCTGGCCTGGGCCGGTGATCTTGTTGGCAAGCAGCGGTTCGTTGACGCCGATCATCTGCAGCGCCTGCTTTGCGCCTTCGCCCGCGAGCGCGTCCTTTGTTGTCTTGAATGCGCCTGCTGGAACCGCGCCCGCCGGCCAGGCGATTTCGCGCAGCTTTTCTGATGTCAGCGTGTCGCCGAACTTCAACGGCACCGCCGCCACCACGACCGTGTCGCGCTGGACGCCGTTTGCCTCGGCCATGGCGCTGCGCTGGTTGGCCAGCCAAATGTTGACAAGCACCACCGCGAGCACGCCAAACACGCCGGCGAGCACGATCATGATAAATGTATTGGCACGCATTTGACCCAAGCCCCCAGGCCACTGCGGGAACTCGCCCGCCTCGATTTAGGATCAGGCCCGGATTTTAGGATCCGGGCCTGATTTCTTGTCGATCAGCTGCCCGTCCCGGCGGCTGCATCGCAAAGTCCGCCGGCTTTGCCGTCGAGCTTGCCGCAGAGACCAGTAAAGCGCCCGGTCACCCAGCCACCGATCGCCAGAATGGCGAGAATGGCTGCACCAGCGATGATGCCAACCAAAATCGAATATTCGACCATGGCAGCACCACTCTCATCATCGCGAAACTGCCGCGTGATCGTCGTGAGTTTTTCCATGTCAGTTGTCCCGATGTCAGTTGTCCCGATCAGGTGCCGACGCCGGTGCCCTTAAGGCAGGTGCCGCCAGCCTTGCCATTCAGGGTGTCGCAGAGACCGCTGAAGCGGCCGCTGACCCAGCCGCCGATGGCGAGGATCGCCAGGATCGCCGCGCCGGCGATAATGCCGACGAGGATGGAATATTCGACCATAGCAGCGCCGTTTTCATCGTCGCGGAACTGCCGGGTCATCGTCATGAGCTTCTTCATGTCAATGTCTCCCTTTGGAGGTTGAACCCGACGAGACAGAGCCAAGGATGAACCCCATACCCAAGCATCCCCCGTCGTCTCGATCCTAGGTCGCACGAAAAAGCAGAGTCAAACGGATTAACGGTTCCTTAACCCTCCAATACCTGAACTTGCGCAATCAAAAGCCATTTGAATTGTAACAAGAGCTTGATTCGGCTGGATTTTCAACCGTCCTTAACCATTCGTTCACAATTTGGCCGCAGCCAAGGCAAAACGACAGTCGTATTAGCAAATCTGCATATTCCTTTATATCTAAGGGTTTACGGGGATCTTTCACCCGCATCTCATTTGTTGCGGTATGAAAGGTCCCGTGAGGTGGAAGTTGGGGAGACGGTCAAGCGCGCGGCATCGAAATAAAACGATATTTTTCTGGCCTCCTCCTTAACTATGTTGAAAGCATTGGCCTCACGCGAGACCCTCCAGCGCTTGTGCCTCGCTTGGTTAACGTTTAGTTTCCGCTAATAAGGGCTAGCGGGGTGTAAGGGATTATGCTGGGGCGGTTTATCAAGGGACCAAGCGAGCAGCAGGCTGCGATAAGGGCCGAGCAGCCGACGGTGCTGCCTGCCGCTCCGGCCCTTTCGCCGGCCGCTGATATTGAACCGCGCGGCGATGATTTTCTGACACTCAAGGTCGAACTTCATCGGCACCTTATCGATCGGTTCAATCTGACCGCTCTTGAAAATGCCAGCAAGGACGAGATTCTGAATGAGATCCGTCCGATCGTTCGCGAGTTCGTTCGAAATCGAAGTGTGCCGCTGAACGCCCGCGAGCTCGACCAACTGACCATCGACACGGCCGACGAGATGCTGGGCCTCGGGCCGATCGAGCCGCTGCTCAAGGACGACTCCATTACCGATATCCTGATCAACACCCACAAGCGTGTCTTCATTGAACGGCGTGGCCTGGTTGAAGAGACGGCTATCCGGTTCCGTGACGAGGCGCACCTGCTGCGCGTCATCAACAAGATCGTTTCGGCGATCGGCCGGCGCGTCGACGAATCGTCCCCGATGGTCGATGCGCGGCTGGAGGACGGCTCCCGCGTCAACATCGCGGTTCGGCCGATATCGGTGGACGGCCCGCTGGTCTCAATCCGCAAATTCTCGAAGAATCCGTATTCGCTCGAACGACTGATGACGCTCAATTCAATCAAGCAGCCGATGATCGATCTGCTGCGAATCGCCGTCCAGGCGCGCAAGTCGATCCTGGTTTCGGGTGGCACCGGCAGCGGCAAGACGACCTTGCTCAACGCGCTGTCGAGCTACATTCCTTCCAGGGAACGCCTGATCACCATCGAGGACGCGGCGGAACTGCAATTGCAGCAGCCGCATGTCGGTCGGCTCGAAACACGTCCGCCGAATGTCGAGGGCAAGGGCGAGGTCCGTCAGCGTGAGTTGGTCAAGAACGCACTGCGCATGCGGCCCGACCGCATCATCGTTGGTGAGGTGCGTGGCGAGGAAGCCTTCGACATGCTGCAGGCCATGAACACCGGCCATGAAGGCTCGATGACCACCATCCATGCCAACACACCACGAGACGCCATCTCGCGCCTGGAGCAGATGGTCGGCATGGCCGGCATGCCGATGACACACGAATCCATCAGAGCTCAGATTGCCTCGGCCATCGACATCATCGTGCAGACGCAGCGTCTTTCGGATGGGGGCAGACGGGTCATTTCGATATCGGAACTGACCGGCATGGAAGGCAATGTCGTTCAGCTTCAGGAAATCTATCACTTCGTCAGACGCGACGTCACTGCGGACGGTGCGATTATCGGCGATTTTCGAGCAACTGGTGTCCGTCCGCGTTTCTCATCGGAGGCGGCGACGCTCGGACATCACTTTGGCAAGGACGCCTTCAATCCGCAGGTTCCGCTCTGATGCTGTCCGGCCAGCCCTTGCTCTATTTCATCTATACGGTGGCGGCAGCGTCAGTCATTCTCGCCGCTGAGGCCCTGTATCTTTCTTATGCCAGTCGCCGCTCGCGCGCCGGAGCGGTCAATCGCCGGTTGAAGCGCCTTGCTGACGAGGTTCCGGCCGAGCAGACCCTGCAACGACTGCTGCGCGAGCGTGGGCTGACAAGCTCCGGTGACTTCCTTTTTGGTCTAGTGGGTCTGAATAGACTCTACACGCAATCCGGCATCACAGGGAATCCCGTGACTTTCGCGGTGACATTCATTGTCGTTGGGCTTGCCCTGGCAATGGTTCTCTCATTGTTCCTGGGTGTCTCGACCCTGATATCGTTCATCATTTTCCTGGTGACTGGGCTTTTGCTGCCAATCCTTGTTCTGCGACGCGCCCGAAACAAGCGTATCCGGAAGTTCGCCAGGCAACTTCCGGATGCGCTGGACATGATCGTGCGCTCGCTGCGGGCTGGACATCCCGCCACGGTGGCAGTTGGTCTCGTGGCCCGGGAGATGCCCGATCCTCTCGGCACCGAGTTCGGCATCGTGTCCGACGAGATCACCTTTGGTCTCAGCATGGAGCAAGCGGTGCGGAAGCTGTCTCAGCGTGTCGGCTTCGAAGGCCTTCATCTGCTGTCAGTGTCACTGTCGATTCAGGCAAAAACAGGCGGTAATCTGACGAATATCTTGCACAATCTCTCATCGGTGCTGCGTGAAAGGCATAAGCTTGGGATGAAAATCAGAGCGCTTTCAGCGGAAGGTAGAGTGTCAGCATGGATCATCTCGCTATTTCCAGTCGTTATGTTCTTCGTTCTACTGGTTCTTGCGCCAGCGTACTATGGCGATGTTTTGGGCAATCCAATAATTATGCCTGTATTCGTGATCTTTGGGACATGGGCACTTCTGGGTGATTTCATCATGTATAAAATGGTCAACTTCGACTTTTGACGGGAGGTAAGTATAAACATATTAGCAAATATGCCTGATGTGGGCCTTCTTGTCTCCCTTGCTGTCTTTATGGCGGCGGTGGCGCTTTTCCTTTTCGGCGCTCTTGTTTTCTTGCCCGCGTTGCAGACACGAAAGCTGGTCGCACAAAGCCTGACAGCCGAGGGGATCGTCGATCGCCGGTCAATGCTCGGCCTTGAGCAACAGGCTAAAGTCTTGGCCCAGCGACCCATCGAGGCGTATTTCCGGTCCGTAGAGAAAGAGCGGGACGAGCCCAATGCCCTTGAGGCGAAGCTTTTTCGCGCCGGCTTTTATCAAGCAAGCGCTCCTTTCATATACACCTTGTCACGATTTGGAGCGGTTTGTGTCGGCTTCTCGTTGATGTATGCGCTTCTATCTCAAGTGCTGCCCCCTGATTTGCCCGCGTTTGTGACCCTTGCCGGGTCCGCTTTGTTCGGGCTTGCTTGCATCGTTATTCCGAGCATCATGCTCGATCGTTTCGAAAATTCGCAGAAGCGAATCTACCGGCGCGGCTTCCCCGATTTCATGGACATGATGATCACCTGTGCCGATGCCGGCATGAGCCTGGAGGCCGCTGTCGAACGGGTGAGCCAGGAACTGGTCGCGACCCACAAATGGCTGGGGATACAGCTTTCGATCATGACGTTGCAGCTGCGCGCGGGTAAACCGTTGCGAGAGGCTTTGCGTGAACTGGCGGACCGCATCGGCCTGGATGAGGCGCGAGCTTTGGCTGTGTTGTTTCGTCAATCGGAAGAACTCGGCACCAGCCTTACGGATGCGTTGCGCGTCTACAGCGATGAAATGCGGTCACAGAGAATCCTTCAAGCGGAAGAGCGTGCGAATGCGCTGCCGGTCAAGATGATGATCCCGTTGGGTATCTGTATCTTCCCGGTGGTGCTAATGATCGTCCTTCTGCCTGTTGTTATTCGGATGCAGGCCATTTTCAATCATTAACCTATATGCTTTGGTTCTAATTAACCGAGTCGAAGGAACCCTGGGGAACGAAATGACAGGGCCAATACGTCTCACCGCCGCAGCCAGCGTGTTGCTTTTCGTGCTCGCCGGTTGCCAGTCGACCGATAGCAGCTTGGGTGTCGTTCGCACCAACGAGCCATCGAAAGGCGACGTAACGTCCTTTGGCGATGCTTTCGACGGGCTGAAGACGGTCGGCGACGTCGAATACTATGCCTCGGACCAGGCCGTCGCCGAGGCCAAAAATCAGTTCCGTGGAGAAAATTACGGCAATGCCGGCGCCCTGTTCTTCAAGGCGACGCAACTGGCCCCCAATGATGGTGGCGCCTGGATGGGACTGGCCGCCTCATGCGACCGGATCCACCGCTTCGACCTCGCCGATCGGGCCTATGGCCGAGCCTTCAAGCTGGTCGGCGCGACGCCCGAATATTACAACAATGTCGGCTATTCCTATCTGCTGCGCGGCAAGCTGCAGGACGCACGCGCGAATTTCCTCAAGGCCTACGAACTGGCGCCCAACGATCCGACCGTGGTCAACAATCTGAAGCTGCTGTCATCCAGCGTGCAGAACATAGAGCGGTAGAGCCCCAGCATGTTGCTTGCCGCGTCGCTGCTGCTGAAGGTGCTCGCCGTTCCGCTTCTCGCGAGAGTTGCATGGCTGGACTTCACGACACAGAAAATATCCAATCGTGATGTGCTGCTGCTGTTGTGCCTGGGAATCGGATCGATGCAATTTATGTCGATTCAGGCCGGGTCATGGTGGGACATGGGTCTGAGCGTCATTGTGGGCTTTGCCCTGTTTGTCGTGCTCTTTCCCATCTGGGTCTTGCGCAAGGTCGGGGCCGGAGACGTCAAGCTTATAGCGGTGGTGCCGTTTCTGGCCGGCGGGACCGACCTCGTGTTGTTTACCTTGCTGTTGCTGGTCTTTGCGCTCATCACGGCAGCGGTCGTGAAGAATCCCTTCATGCTGCCTGCCGGTGCCTTTCGGCTTTACGCCGAGCATCTCGATCGCAAGGGTGTTGTTCCGTTCGGCGTGCCGATCTCAATCGCGGCGATCTGCGCGATCGTATTCCACATCGTCAGCCGAGTAACAGGCTATGGCGGTATTGAGAATTTCCTCTGATGCGCAACCGGCTAGCTATTCCACGCCGCCAAGGGGCTGAGCAATAAAAAGCCCGCCACCGTGAGGCAGCGGGTTCTCTTTCGGAAATGATGAGCTGCCTTTTACGGCCGGCCTTCATGGGGCGGGGTTGCAGATGTCTCTGGCCGGACATTCGACGTCATTGAAGCGAGGCACTCTTCCAGACGTTCCAGCCGCGCCTTCTGGCATCGCAGTGTGTGCGCGACGTCATGCAGCCTGGATTTGCCCTGAGAGTTGGCGGCAGCGATCAAGTCTATTTGGAGCCGACTGATCTCGCTCCGCAGATCGCGAGCATCAGCTTCCATCAGACCCCTGATCCATCCAGCCCCGCGCATTCCAGCACACCATCCACCGAGACCTGCGTCGCACGATAGCAGCGAGTTTGCTAACAACCATGACATGAACCTTCTCGAATTTTATGCATTGCTAATATATAAAAGGCCCGCCACCGTCAGGCGTCCGGGCAGTTTTTGCCCCGTCGGATCGGACTGTGAGGTTTGTCACGGACGCATCGACGTATCGGCGTAGGCTACGTGCAGTTTCCTGCAGGGGTAAAGGGAGTGGTCCCGATGCTTGTGAACCTTCCTATGCTTGTGAATCTTCGTCTTGTCGCAGTTGGTCCCCTTGCCGATTGGGTCCGTCATCGAGCCGAGCAGAAGGCGCTGTTTAAGGCGACGGACGAGTTGAGCAAGTCACCAGACGACATGCTCAGCGACATCGGGATTTCCCGTGACGACATCACGACGTTTGCGTTCCGCAGCCCGGCGTCGAGACGTTGGGGCTGAGCAACAAAAAAGCCCGCCACCGTGAGGCAGCGAGCCAAATTATTCAAGAATTAAACTGGATCGTTCCAGGTTCTGTAGCGCGGGAAGCGCGGCCGGTAGCCGAACACCCGGCCGAGGATGCGAATGCAAGAAGATGGCCCTCGTCCGCACACCAGGGAATCGAGAAGGAACGTCTCGTGCAGACTTCCCTTGGCGGCAAAGCGGCCCCCCTAGCCTCGCCCGTGATTGTTGCGCCAGCTCATGGTTTGCGGATGACCGCCTCCAAACATGGCGACCACAACGCACCCGTCCTCCAGTTCCGCGTCTGGATCAATGATAAGGCTTTCAGCCCGAAGCTCGGGGTAGGTGTCTGTCACCGCAAACACGTTGTAGGCCCACTTGCTGGCGAGCCCCTTGTCAGGGCAGTACGGCATGTAGGACATGACCGGCACGTCGGGGAAGCCTCAGGCTAAGTCCACCCTTTCGGCGACACGACGATTCACTTCGATAATCAATTCGAAGACGCTTTCAAGCTCGCCGTTGATCTCGTCGGCAGGAATCCCGGCCTTCTCGGCAGCTGTCATCAACTGGTCTTTCAAGTCGCCAACCGAGATGGGGTCTCCCCGCGCCACAATGGGCAGTTGTTGGCTACCCACTTATCGAGAAACCTCAGGCCACGGACGCTCATTTGTTAGCAACCTCTCATCCTTGACACTGCACCCGCCCGCGGCCGGGTGACACCCGATCGCATAAGCGTGACGATTCCCTCCTATGACTTCCCGCATGCGGTTGTCGATTCGACTTCGAAGGCCGTGATCGGCCAGATATGGAATTAGTCGGCCCGGTCACGCGCATCGACGGCGACAAGGTAACCGTCAGCCTGCGGCCACTGGTGACTGTCGACGCCGAGCACGTGCGCGTTGTTGAGAGCCATGTGGGGTCGCCACGGCGAAAAAAGCCGATTGTCGACAAAGCCTAACGGCGCTGCTTGAGGAGATCAAAGGCCTCGTCGCAGGGGCAGCCGCCGGAAAGAATGGGATTCGGGCCGCTTTGGATTATTATGCGGTTCCCGAGCCAGCACGGCGACAAGTACCGAGCAGTCGAGTTCCTCGTTGAACGAAAAGTGCGGGTCGGCCTCTGGCAAGATCTGAGCCAAGCGTAGCGATTTCAACCTGGCTGTCTTGGCGGCACGTTCTGTGCATTCAACCTCATTGATCGCTTTCGCGGACCGCACTGCACCTCGGCGTTCTCCCAGCCAACACATTTCCTGGTAGCCTCATTCTCACCTCCCCCCAACGCAAATTTCTACATTCGGATGAACCATGTCGCCCTTCATTCTGATGAAGCCCAAGCTGAAGCAGCGGACCAGATGGCCCGCGATTGTGGGCTCGCACCGCCCGGCGAGGTGACGCGAGCCCGGCCGAGTCTTGCGGGACCCTGGACAAGGACAGCGCCGAGTGGCTGGGTCGGCGCTCCTCGATTTCCTCATGGAAGGCAAACACCCAGAAACACCAAAGATGACTGTTGAACCGGCCGCTGACGCCGCTAGAGGCCGCGACCAAGTTCTAGCCGCCATTTTTGAAGGCATAGCAGGAGCCTATCAAGCCACGCTCTATGAAAACAATGATCTTTCGGACAATTGCTCGACCTTTGCAGAGACGGCACTAGCGTCGCTGAAGTCGAGTGGCTTCAGAGTGGTGCGTTAAGCCACCTTTGCTGCTGCACGGTTTCGGGCGAACCGTGCAGGTTGCCCAATGGGGCGACAGTGGAACAAACAGGGGATTCACATTTCCGGAGTTCCGATCTAGAATCATTCCATGGAAACGGTGTTTGATGATATCGCCAACGCCCTCAGAGAGCCCCGCTCAGACGTGTGGCGCCCAGTCCGCTTCGCGCCCTCGATCTTGCCGCCAAGCTNCCCTCAGAGAGCCCCGCTCAGACGTGTGGCGCCCAGTCCGCTTCGCGCCCTCGATCTTGCCGCCAAGCTGTTCCTTGGCCTCGCTGTCGGCCTAGGCGTTGGCTTTGGAATGGCGCGGCTGGTTAGCTATCTCGCTGCGGCCGGCTGAAGTGCGACAGCAGCAAAATCTGCCGTTGAGTTTCCCGAAAACGTAGCAGTCGCTGATTCAGCGGAGGTCGAACTTGTTGATGCATGGATGCCAAGGAAATCCTTTCCACAAAGGGCACTAAAATCTTCGGTGACATTGCTCAGGGAGCCGGAGGTGGTACCGGAAGCGATGAGCGAGATAAAAGCGATGCCATCGGCTGGAATGGTGATGGTAATCCTGTCGCCGCTTTCTGCAGCTGTCGCGGCAGGTATCTCGGAAGCTCCAACCACTCTGTAAATCTGCGCCGTGACAGACGGGTTGCCGCCATCAAAAGTGAACCCGATGTCGGTCGACGTTGTGTTTTCCAATATGTCGCCGCTGCCGGCTGATATGAACCAGATCTCGGAATTGGCGCTTGAGGGCACATCATGACTGCGCACCAGGCGCCTTGCCTGAAGGTCGCCGACAGTTACGGTATCCAGCGTCCGCAACTCCCCGAAGAACTTCCATGAGACTTCGAGCCAGATATCCCGACCGGCAGCAACAGCACCAAGGTTTTTCGAGGGCGCCTTAACCGTCGGGCCAGGGACGAGCCCGCCAGTATTAAAGGACGACACAGCCGAGACCATGATCGGTGACGCGCGCCGTAAATTCTGAAAGCCAATGATCGCCGCCGTGATCGCCAACGCCGCCAGGACAAGGGCAATCGCTATCCAAACAACTGACCGGCGTCGATTTCGCATCGTTGCCCAACCCTAGGGGAAATATCAACGTATTAGCAACTGCTTGTATTTCCCGTGAACCAGGATCATTCTTGCCGCACGGAGGCCACCAGTAACGATGGAAAAGGGGAACGTCATGGAATCCGTTTGCTACGCCCAAAGCTCGATCTGTTTGCTGTCGCTCTTAGTCAACACCACGATGGCGCTTATTGTTTTGACGCCATTCGCAGCGACGCGCCTGCTGGTGTTGAGGATGCGCGCGGGCTCGGGCCGAAACCTTCAACTCGCCTAAGGCGCCGTGGGCAAACCACGTTACCGAGGCGCAGATCATGCGAATATTTCTGTTGATCCTTGCCGCTGTCGCCGTGTTCTACATCTGGGACAACGTGGCGAACAAAGGGCTGTACACTGCCCAGATTGAACGCAGCGTGGGTCTAGTCGCAGGCTTCAAACTCATAAACTAGCGCATCGCGATTGGTTGCACATCATGGCCAGAAGGTTGCCGCAACCATCAGACTGCACCGATGTGGGCCATGAAATCGGCATGGCGGTGTCCCTCTCGGGTGCGCTCGGTACCGTCGAGAACGTTGCAACCTCAAAAATCTTGCGGTCGAGATAGCCGCCAACCGATTTGCCGAGGCACATCTTGCGCGTCGTCAAATCGTTGATGGTATTACCCGACGCCACGGACGCCTCGATGCCGCCATTGACTGAGAATAGAGGCTCCCGCCTTCGTGGCGCCATGTCGTCACCACAGGCACGCCGGTCGAAATGGCAGTACTGGGAACCTGCCAAGGGTACGACACGAAATTCGATCCTTGGCCAATGGGCCCCGGGATAGAAGTGCCATTTGTAACCAGCGTCGTCACCCACAGGATGTCATTGTTAGCGGCGTTGCCTGCGCCAATGTTGTTAGTGTTGATGGCATCGATGTAGCCCGAACAGATCACAAAGCCGGACGACAGCCCCACGAAATTGGAGATGCTCGCGCCTATCAGTTGGCTGGTGATGCCGTTGAAATCGGCGCATGTCCGGCTGATTGGACCTGCAGTTGTAAAGGCCGGCTGCGCACTGGTGACCCCAATCTTCTCGAAGTGCCGGCCGCCGCCGGTCTGGTCCTTGAAGGAATCGGTGCCGGGCGTCGGAATCTTCGCCGTGGAAGGGTTGTCGATGTTTGCTTCGATCTTCAGTGCTTCGAGCCTGCCGCTCAGACCCCGCCGAGCGCCGGACTCTTTGCGGTAGGCATTTTCCGCCGCGACGAATTCCGAGGTCGGTCTCGGGAGCTTCAGTGCTGATCTGAAGTAAGCCGCGCTGGCCATTTTCGAAGAGCAAGATGTCTTGGCAGCGATGTTCATTGCCATTATGTCCATCGCAAACGCGATGCGTCCCGTCGCGTATGTCACGTTTGCCGAAAATATTCCCGCATAGCCGCTACCTCGGCTTTCCATCTGCCGCCGACGCGCCGGCCGAAACCTTTCCGATCTTCTGGCCGAGAGCCTCGGCGGCAACCGCCGTCTCGACCCAATCTCCAGAACTCCGATCCTCGAACTCCGTTTCGATCTCAGCGACGAGCGCCGCTATTTGCGCGAGTTGGCGTCTGATCGCTGCGAGTTTGCGCACGGTGCTCATGGGCACGTCTCGACCGATGCCGGAACCAAAGTCGTTGAGCAAAGTTTCCTTACGAAGGGCGTTTTAGGTTTTTGGAGAACTCGAAATGAAGACCATCATCCTTGGCGCATTGGCGCTTTGCTTGGCTGCGCCTGCGGTCGCGTCCGCAGAAGAAGGCATCGTCGTCCAGACCCAGCGACATCACCACCGCCATTATTGGGACGACAACAATAACGACCGTGTGGTCATCTATCGGAACGGACACCGTCTCCATCGCCGCCATCATGGCGAGCAGGCGTTTTACGACAATGGCGAGCGCGCCTGGCGCCGGCATCATCACCGGTCCAGCGACTTTGTGGTCACCGGATCGATCAACCGTCCGATGCATCACCGCCGTCACGTCGTCATTCAGCAGGACGACAACAGCGATTATGACACCGACTATTGATCGCAGTCTAACCGCCCGGCCTTCGACGAGAGCCGGGCACCGGAGGGAGGGGTTTCGCCATGACGATGCTGTTTCAATCCTTGGACTTGGACGGTCACAAGCGCAGCGAGCTTTACCATGCGGCGCGGTTGTCGATGCTCCAATGTCGTGTGTTGACGCGCTTCGATCGGGTCGAAGAGGCTGCCGATAAGGTGCAAGCAGCGGCTGAGTTGTTCGCTGAGGCGGCTCGACCTGTCGGAAGCACTCAAACGCTCGGTATGTGAGCGCCAAGTCGGCGGCGGAACCGGCAGGCGGCAACGCGCGTTGCCTTTGCATGGTCGACTATCTCAAATCGGTACTGAAGGAACTGTGTCCTGCCTGGCTCATGCGGAAGGCGGGCGTCGTAGACGTTCGCCCTGTTGAGCAGCAGCCACCCATAAGCGCTCTAATAGGTGCGGCGCCGCCGACGCGATATCGTGGGCCGGTGCGGTCCGAGCCTCCCGACCACAGGCTTAACGAGTCCATAAGCAAGCGCAATTCGGGCTGACCCGCGACGCAGAAAGTTCGAAAAGCTTCCAGGAACCCCAGCAAACTGGACGCCGCAGACAACAATCAGGTTCACGGACATCCTGGTGAGCATTCACATTGGAGCGGATAGTATCGTCGGCAAAAGAGGGTCCGAAAAGGCCTTTCGGCAGCTCCCTCGTAGGAACGAAAAAAGAAGAGAAGCGGAACTTGCGTGTGCAGTATTTGCACACGAACCCTCATAAACATTTGATTTGATTTTTCAGCATCTGTTTAACATCAGAACCTTAGAACCTGCCGCACACGCTGCGTCAGCGAGACCTTCCTGCAACGCGAGGATGCGCGGCGCCGGGGCACCGACACCAAGTCGATCGCAGTGAGACGCCGACAAAGCCCTGTTAGCGCGCCTGAAGCCTTCGGCGAACTCATCGACCTCCATATCGACGACATGTGCGATGTAGGCAAGTCCCCTCGCCGCTCCAAGGCCGCAGCCCTCGCTATGCTCCGAACATCTGGGGAAGTGCAGCATCGCCACCCTCGATCGCGAACGGCTCGTTCGCTTCGGTCGTGATCGAGCCGCCCAGGGTGCCGGACGATGAGTCTCGGTATCGACATCACCCTAGGGAAAGTCGTTGAGCGTCGTTCCTGGATGATCTGCCTGGTCGTGATCGCGACAGCCGCTGGCGAGAGCCGCCAAACTCGCATGAGATTGTCTGAAGCGGAGGACCATCCATGGAAGGACCCATTTCGACCTATTTTGCATCGATTGAACCCGTGGCCCCCGACGTTTTCTGGACCGCTTGCTGCATCCGGCGCGGCATTTCAAACATCCCCACGACGTTTTGGCCGACGTTGCCCTGGCTGTTCAGGAGTAGCGCGCCATTCTTTCGTCATGGGCGTCGGATGCCTGCGCCGTAGAATCCGTGCCAGCGCTTCGCATGCTGCCGGGAGCGGGTGAACCGGTCAGCTTCGACACGATCATGGATGCGTTGCAACAGTTGGATCAATCGGATGAGCGTGCCGGTCCTGACTGCAGTGACAGCGCGGCAGTGGCCGCGTTCGTACCATTCGTCGATCGGATTTAAGGGCGACGTAGTTGTTCTTGCACCATGGACCCGTCGGCGAGTGACCCCGCCGGCGGGAGGGGTGTGGCATCGGTGCGTTCGCCCAGATTGCCGATGAAAATTTTCCTATTCTTCCTCTTGAAGGTGCACGTCGCGATTCTAAATGATGGTCGCCGGCCGCCCAATGGGGCCGGCAACACCAGGAGGCGGCAAGGCTCTTGGCGCCTTCTGTTCTCCATGTTGCTCAAGGAGGATGTGGCTATGAAGACAAACCTCGATTTTACCCCTCTATACCGGTCCAGCATCGGCTTCGACCGCATGGTCGACATGCTTGAAAGTGCGAGCCGTGTGGCCTCGTTCGACAACTGGCCGCCCTGCGATATCGCCAAGGTTGATGATGATCAGTATCGCATCACGATGGCGGTCGCCGGTTTCTCGCAGGACCAGCTGACCGTCACCCACCAGCCCAACATGCTGGTTGTGAGCGGGTCGCAATCCGGCGATGAGAACGGCCGGTATCTGTACCGCGGCATCAACGGGCGCGCTTTCGAGCGTCGGTTCGAACTGGCCGATCATGTCAAAGTCGAGGGCGCCAGCCTTGAGAACGGGCTGCTGAGCATCGATCTCAAGCGCGAGGTTCCCCAGGAGATGAAACCGCGCAAGATCGAAATCTCCAGCGGGGCTCCCATGCCGAAGATCGAGGCGCCCAAGGTCGAGACCGACAAGCTGGCCGCCTGAGCAATCCACCATGAAGGCTTTCGCTTGAGCCGGGCGTCCCGCCCGACTCAGAGACCTACAAAAGGAGAAAGACAATGAGCGTACGTGACTTGATCCCATGGGGCCGGGGCAACGGAAACTCGGCGCCCAGTCTCTTCCCCGACGGAGATCGAGACCCCTTCGTCTCCCTCCACCGGGAGGTAAACCGGCTGTTCGATGACGCCTTCCGCAGCTTTGGCGCCAGACTGCCGGCCTTCGGTCCCTCTTTCGCCGCCAGTTGGCCGAGTGTCGAAATCTCCGACACGGACAAGGAAGTCCGCGTCACGGCGGAAATACCTGGCCTGGACGAGAGCGACATAGAAGTCCTGCTGGAAAATGGGGCGCTCAAGCTTAAAGGCGAGAAGCGTTCCGAGACCGAGGACAAGGACCGGCAGTTCTCCGAGCGCTTCTACGGTCGCTTCGAGCGCCTCATTCCGCTCGGCTACGAGGTTGAAGAAGACAAGGTCAACGCCGCCTTCAAGAACGGGGTGCTGACCGTGACGTTGCCCAAGACCGAGCGGGCGCAGGCGAAGGCCAAGCGGATCGCAATCAACGGGAAGAACTGACGGATGCAGTATGGGTGGCGGCCCTTACGGCCGCTGCCCGTGCGACCCTTCATAACGGGAGGGACAGGCAATGGAGACAGTTCAAAGCAGCGACAACAGAAACCTAACCAAGACGTCCGTCCGGCCGGACAATGACAATCGGCCTCGTCTAGACGAGCCGGCTTTGTCAATGGGACGGTCAGTGTTTCCGGAGGGCGCAGTGGCGCGGATCTACCAGCCCTGCCGCCCGGCCATGACCTCGGCAAAGCCCCGCAAGGCCTGGCGATTGGTCTTCGAACGCCGCACAGCCCCGTTCATCGAGCCGCTGATGGGCTATACCGGTGGCCGGGACACCCTGACCCAGGTTGAACTGAACTTTCCGACGCTGGAAGCGGCGATCCGTTATGCCGAGCGTCAAGGCCTCAACTATGTCGTGCAGGCTGCACCTCCTGCTTCCCAGGCCAAGGTCACGCGCCAGCATGCATCGGAGGAGAAACAGGCCTTTTCCGACCTGGTTTGGCAGCGGCTGCAGTTGGCTTGGCTCCAGGCAAGCCACGGCTATGGCGCCGGCGCACAGGCAGCGCACATACAGACGGCGCTTTCCGAGCCGGAGACATTCTACGCCTCTCCGATGGAGGTTGTGGATGACCCGGTGCTCGCACCCGACGAGAAACGCGCTGTGCTCAAGAACTGGGCCTGGAACGAGTACCTGATCGACCTGGCCACCGCCGAAGGCATGCCGGAAAATGCACGCCCGTCGCGATTGGACGAGGTCGAACTCGCCTTGCTGGCCTTGGAAGTCCGAAACCGGGGCTTCCAGACCAGGACCAGCCCGGTGCACTCCCGGATAGCCGCATGATAAGGCAAGAAGGAACCCACTGATCGTCTTCGACGCCCAACGGACCATCCCGAAACCCTTCCCGCTTGCGGTCGCGGCAGCGGGCGGGCGCGCGCCGACAACTTTCCCAATGCGTGGGCGCCCGATTGCGCCTCGGCAGAACTCGGCCCAGTTGTTAGGATCGCGCTGATATGGACTCCAATGAATTGGCGATAGGTTCCTATGTATCAATCCTTCAACGGCTCCGCCCATCCCCTGGCACCGAAAGAGATCGCGATCGCTGCCGTCCCCGAAGACGAGCGTGTCTGGGTCCCACAGGCGGAGGGCGTGTGGTTCCGACCACTTATGCTCAACACAATGCAAGGGCAGTGGTGCAATCTGCTCCGCGTACGCCGGGCCGGGATATTAAGCCGTCATCTGCATCCGGCCCCCGTGCATGGCTATGTGATCAAGGGGCGTTGGCACTATCTTGAACACGACTGGGTGGCAGAGACGGGATCTTACGTTTTCGAGCCGCCCGGTGAAATCCACACGCTCACGGTTCCAAGCGACGTGCCCGAGATGATCACCTTCTTCAACATTTCCGGCTGCATGGTTTACCTGGACAAGGATAACAAGCAGATTGGTTTCGAGGACGTTTTCACCAAGATCGACATGTGCAGAAATCACTATGCGAGCGTGGGTCTCGGTGACGATTTCGTCGATCAATTCGTACGGTAGACATCCGCCCGTTTGCCTTCCGCTGCGGTGAGTTCGCGGTCCGCCACAGAGGCGAAACGAGGAGATATTAGTGACCGACTCCATATGGGCCATGCCCTTCTTCGCGGGCAAGACCGTCGTCATTACCGGAGGCACGACAGGTATCGGAAACGGCATCGCCATGGCGTTCGCCGAGGCCGGGGCAATTGTCCACGCGACGGGGGCCACGGCCGCCGAGGTAGCGGCCGCTCGTGCATACGGCACCGCCGTCTCGTATTCAGTACTCGACGTCCGGGACATGACTGCGGTCGAAGGATATTCCAGTCAGTTCAGATCCGTTGCAGCGCTCGTAAATTGCGCAGGGGTAAACCTGCGCGCCGCCGAATTCACTGTCCAGGGTTTCGAAACGGTGGTCGATATCAATCTCACCGGCTCCATGCGGAGTGCGAGCGCGTTCCGAGGGGCACTCTCGAACGGGGGCGCCATCGTCAACATCGCCTCGATGTTCGCGTTTTTCGGCGCGGCTCATGCCCCGGCTTACGCCGCATCCAAGGGCGCCATCGTGCAACTTACCAAGTCGCTCGCCATCGCCTATGCCGGGGATGGCATCCGCGTAAACGCATTGGCGCCTGGCTGGATCGAGACCGCCATGACCGCCGCGCCACGGGCCGATCCAGTTCGCAACGCGGAATTGATGAAACGCACTCCGATGGGTCGCTGGGGTACGCCGGGCGACCTGACCGGCCCCGCGTTGTTCTTGTGTTCGCCGCTCGCGGGGTTCATCACTGGGGCAATTTTGCCGGTTGACGGTGGCTATCTCATTGCGTGAGGCGTTGGCTATGCTGCGCGACCGATCTCCAAGCCTGTGTCGTCGAGATCAAGATCGAACGCGACCAATCGACCATGCCTGACCGCAATTGCCGCCACCAACTCCGCAAGCTCGCCATCCGTATGCTCGCAAAAAGCTGCCTGTTTCCTGACAATCGTGACCGCATCCCGGGTCGATACGACAGAGAACGGCCTCCGGGATCTCACGAATGATTCCGCAACCTCCGCGACGGATGAAGCTCGGTCAAAATTATCTTGCATAGTTGCACCTCTGTACGACGCTAGCCCAAGCTCGGCCCGCGCAAATTGTTCCCATTGGCCTAATGCAGCCTGGTTGGCATCCGGCTTGGGCTCCTTTGTGAGCGAAGGCCGGGAGCAACGCGACATGGCCGTCGCCGTCTGCCTTAGACAGTCGGCTGGACGCATTCGTCTCCGAATGCGGACACGGGGCCGGACGCCTAAAAACGAGGAGGATCAGATGTGTCCAAGCCGCTCGCCAAAGTTTCCGATCCTCGGACCACCGCAGTTCCGCGCAACAAGTCGCCGGGAGACCTGTTTGCTCGCGTTGATTGCGGTCGACTGACTCCTGGCTCATTCGCCGCCTCGCCGGCTGGCTCCGGTCGGCCGGCTTCGTCCGTCTTCGTCATCGCTGGCCGGCGGACGATCCAATCCACCAAACCGGCTTCGGTCTCCTCGCAGGTCACGAATTCGCGCACCAGACTTCGCGCCAGCTCGCGCCATTGACACTCGGGCACGTTCATCTCCGCGATCAGATCTCGGCATGCAGCGCGTATGATGTCGGCATCGAAGGCTGACACGGCGACAGGACCACGGTCTGCATTCTTTGCTCGAGGAGTGTCGTCGCCCTGACGTTCGCGAAAGCGCCTCAGCACCTCGCGCGATGCGGCGATCGCTTGTCGGGTTTGACTCATAGCCTCGTAAAATCCAACTTCGCGGACCAGTGAGCGGTGCCGTGATAGAATGAAGTCCTCCATAACCGCATGCGCAGTGTCCGTACGCCTTGCAACCATCGCCGCCTCCCTGCAGGCGCACCCAATGCTTGCAGCTTCTGCCGGTGTTCGGGCGGCCGCCTGCATTTGTCGTGTCGCTGCTATGATCGCGTGAGTTAAAGCCGGTGAAGCGTCGCTGCAATTACAAATGTAAGTGTGGCATCCGATAAGTGGTATGCCCGCTGGCTGCGGCGGCGGCGAGTTCGTTCTTCAGACGGTCGAAGTCTTCCTCGGCGAAGCGCTCTCCGCGTTGCCGGAACGAGGAAGCAGGATCTGGACAAAATGCATGCGGCCGCCTCCAAGATTTCTAAACGGCAGCGACAGGCACCATGTTCCATGCAAGGCGCTATTGGCGAAAATCCGCCAATTTCCGCCAGTCGAAGACAACGCCCACTCCAGGCTCGTCGGGTGCTATCGCCAAACCATCCTGAAGCCTCAGCGGCTCAGTGGTATAATGGTCAATATCAAAACTATGCGCCTCCACCCAGCCGGCATTTGTCTGACCTGCAACGAGGCTGACATGAAGTTCCTGCATCCCGTGACTGCAGACCGGAATGCCAGCCTTGCGTGAGAGCGCTGCCACGCGCAGCCAGCCGGTGACCCCGCCGCAGTTGGAGGCGTCGGGTTGGATGTAGGCGAGATTCGACCAAGCGAAGGCATGCTCGAACTCCTCGATGACATGCAGGTTTTCTCCCATTGCCAGGGGCATTCCGGTCGCCTTGGCAATGCTGGCGTAACCCTCATAGTCGTCGGGTATGATGGGCTCCTCGAACCACAGCAGATCGTAGGCGGCGAATGCTCTCGCTGCCTCGATCGCTCGCGGGACGTCGAGCGCGTAGTTGGCGTCAACCATAAAGGTGATGTGATGTCCTATGCGCTCGCGAACTGCTTTCACCCGGGCCACATCCTCGGCCAGGTCGTCCTTGCCGACCTTGATCTTCACCCCGGTGAAGCCGGCATTGAGATAGGAATCGATGCTGGCCAAAAGCTGATCGAGGGTAAAGTTTAGGTCGATGCCGCCGCGATAGGCCTTGGCACTCTTCCCGGCCCCGCCCGCCATCTGCCAAAGCGGCAGGCCGCTACGCCGGCCCCTGAGGTCCCATAATGCGATGTCGATCGCCGAGATCGCGAAAGAAGCGATGCCGCCGCGCCCGACATAGTGGATGTGCCAGAGCATGCCGTCGTAGATCGTGTGGATTTGCGTTGCGTCGCGTGCCTTGAGGAACGGCGCGAGGTCGTGATCGATCATTGCCTTGATCGCATAGCCGCCCTTGCCGCCGGTGTAGGTGTAGCCTGTGCCCTCGGTGCCGTCGGCAAGCCTCAGCGTGACGGTGACCAGCTCGAAATGCGTGTGCGCGCCGTGCTTGGCATCGGTCATCACCTCACGCAGTGGGACCCGAAACAGCCGGGTCTCGACTTCCTTGATTTCGGTGCGGCTCATGCTGCGCTCCATTCACGTTTTTTCATCGGACCATAATTGCACCGGCAGCGCTGACTGGCAACAATGTGGCTGATCTTTCAGCGGTTCTGAAGGCAATCCGTCATTTTTGGTCCTACAAAAGCATCAATCCGCTTGTGCTTTGGTCCGATTTACCTTCTAATAACAGGACCATCTGAGAGGAAAAGGCTTGCTGGATACGGAAGAGCGTCCTGAGATGCCCGCGGCTATTCTCGCCGCCCGCGCGGCCGACGCGATGGTGGCCGGCATAGAGGCCGACATCACGTCCGGAAGGCTTGGCGACGGCAGCTACCTGCCGGCCGAGCGCGAACTGATGATCGAGTATGGTGTGGGCCGGGGCGTTGTGCGTGAGGCGATTGCGCGCCTGGCCAGCCGCGGCCTGGTGGAAGCGCGTCCGCGGTTCCGGCCCGTGGCGCGCCGGCCTGGCCTGGATGCCGCGCTCGGCGCCCTCGACGGCATTGTAGGACATCTGCTGAGCGACCAGGCGGGCGTGAAGAACCTCTACGACATGCGCGTCTTCCTCGAGGCGTCGCTGGCGCGCAACGCCGCCATCCATGCCCGCAAGGATGACGTCACAGCCCTGAGGGCGGCGCTGGCGATGAACGAGGCTGCCATCCCGGATTCCGAGAAATTCTATGCGACGGACGTGGCGTTCCACGCAGCGCTCTATGACATCGCGCGCAACCCGGTGCTGCCTGTCGTGCACAAGGCATTTACCGCCTGGCTGTCGCCGCATTGGATGCGCATGCCGCGGTCGCCCGAGCGCAACCGCGTGAATTTCCTCAGCCATCGTGAAATCTGCACGGCCATCATTGAGCGAGATCCTGACGGCGCCGAGCGGGCGCTGCTCAACCACCTCTCGGCGGCCTGGGAGTATGTCCGCGGTACATTCGAAAGCCGTGAGGCGCCGGAGGCATGACGCAGTCCTACGACCATATCGTGGTGGGCGGCGGAGCAGCCGGCTGCGTCGCGGCGGCAAGGCTTGTCAAAGCGGGACGGCGAACCCTGCTGCTGGAGGCCGGCCATTCCCATCATCATCCCTTGCTCGACATGCCGCCCGGCATCTTCAAGATGATCAACGGCTCGAAATTCATGCGCTATCACCGCACCGAGCCGCAGGCCCATCTCGACGGCCGCGTCCATGAAATCTCGCAAGGCAACGTGCTGGGCGGCGGCACCTCGGTCAACGCCCAGGTCTACATGCGAGGCCGCTCGGCCGATTATGAGGAGTGGGACGAGCTGCTGCGCGGCAACAATGCCGGCGTGCGCTGGAACTGGCAGGCGGTGCTGCCGCATTTCACCGGCATGGAGGGAAACAACCGCCTCGGCGGCGAACTGCATGGCAGCGAAGGTCCGCTGCTGGTCTCGGATCCAGGCCACATCGATGATGTTTCCCGTTGGTTCGTCCAGGCGGTCCAAGGCCTTGGATTGCCGTACAACCATGACTTCAACGGACCGTCGCAGCGGGGGGTCGGCTTCTACCAGTTCATGAACCGGCGGGGAAAGCGGAGCAGCGCCGCCTACGCCTTCATCGAGCCGCTCACGAATGATCCCAAGCTGACGCTGAAACTCAATTGCACAGTCAGCCGGCTGCTGATCGAAAAAGGTCGGGTCACCGGCGTCATCTACTCGGATGCGTCGGGCGCCGAGCATACCGTCCATGCGGATGCCGACGTGATCGTCTCGTCCGGTGCCCTCGTCTCGCCGAAATTGCTCATGCTGTCCGGCATCGGCCCCGCCGAGGCCCTTGCCGGGCACGGCATTTCCTGCGTCGCCGACCTGCCTGGGGTCGGCGAAAACCTGATCGACCATCCTGAGGTGCCGATCATCGCCACCGCAAACGGCCCATACGGCTATTTCAGGCAGGGCCAAGGCTGGCGGATGATCAGGAACGGCCTGCATTTCAAGCTCTTCGGCACCGGCACGATCCTATCAGCGGGGGTGGAGGCCGGAGCCTTCGTCAATCCGGCCGATCCCGAGGGCGAACCGACGATCCAGGCCTTCTGCGTACCGCACGTCTATCTGGACCGCGATATCCTGACCTTGGTCGAGAACACCTATGGGCTTACCGTGACGACAGTGGTGGTGAAGCCAAAGTCGCGCGGTTTCGTGAGGCTGCGTTCGGCGGATCCGAAGGACATGCCGGTCGTTTCGCCGAACCTCCTTAAACATCCCGACGACATGAGGGAAATGATCTCCGGCCAGCGCTATTTTCTGCAGGCTTTTCAGACCAAGCCGCTCGCCGATCGGGTCAAGGCCATTGCCGTGCCAAGCCAGGATGATCTCAGCGACGAAGCCATGACAAAGCATTGCAAGCGCTTTGTGAAGACCAACTACCATCCGGCCGGGACATGCCGGATGGGCTCGGACAGCGACCGGATGGCGGTGCTGGACGCGGCGCTGCGCGTGCGCGGAATAGACAATCTGCGGGTTGCCGACATGTCGGCCTGCCCCAACATCAATGCCGGCAATACGGCGGCGCCCGCCATGATGCTGGGCGACCGCTGCGCCGACTTTATTTTGGAGGCGGCATAGCGCCGGATCCAGCTTGCCGACGGCGTCATCGCCGAAGCCGTCTGGGCCGATATCGTGAGGAAATTACACAGTCGCTGAAAGCGACAATAAAGGAGGAAAGAGCATGATCATTACCCGTCGAAAACTACTGGTTGGCTCCGCCGCCGGCGCGGTCGCGCTGACACTCGGCTCACGCGCCTTCGCGGCGCTCCCGCCGCTCGCCAAGAAGGACAAGTACAAGGTCGGTTTCGCCCAGACGGAAAGCAACAATCCGTGGCGTCTTGCCGAGACCAAGAGCATGCAGGACGAAGCCGCCAAGCTTGGCCATCAGCTGGTCTACACGGATGCCGCCGGTTCGTCGGCCAAGCAGGCCTCCGACGTGAACTCGATGATCGCGCAGGGCGTCGACGCAATCTTCCTGCCGCCCCGCGAAGACAAGCCCCTGGTGCCGGTCATTCTTGCCGCGCGCGATGCCGGCATACCGGTGTTTCTGGTCGACCGCGACGTTGATCACACCATGGCCAAGCCGGGCGAGGATTATGTCTGCTTCATCGGTTCGGATTTCATCGAGGAGGCGACCCGCGTCGGCGAATGGCTGGTCAAGAACGCCAATGGCAAGTCGAAGATCATCGAGCTGGAAGGCACGACCGGAGCCTCGGCCGCTACCGACCGCAAGAAAGGCTTCGACGATTTCATCGCCAAGCACTCGCAGTTCACCATCCTGGCGTCGCAGTCCGGCGACTTCGCCCGTGACAAGGGCCGGCAGGTCGCCGAGACGCTGCTTCAGGCGCACCCTGATGCGGATATCATCTACGCGCATAATGATGAGATGGCGCTGGGCGCCATCGCCGCTTTGGAAGCAGCCGGCAAGACCCCGGGCAAGGATGTGCTGATCTTGTCGATCGACGGCGAGAAGGAAGGCGTCCAGGCGATCATTGACGGCAAGATCGGCGCTATCTGCGCTTGTAGTCCGCTGTTCGGGCCGAAGGCCTTCGCTACGATGGCCGACTATGCGGCCGGCAAGAAGATCCCGCCGTTCATCAAGAACGAGGATGCCTTCTTCGACGCCACGAACGCGAAGAAAGACTTCGATATTGCGTTCTGATATCCACTTTCTTTCCAGTTGCCCTACCCGCTTCGGCGGGTAGGGTTTGGGAGTTTGACGATGACCGCTCAGCCGGACCAAGCCGCGCTGCTCCTGGACATGCGTGACATCCAGAAGCGTTTTGCCGGCATCCCTGCCCTGGCCGATGCCTCGCTCCAGGTTCTTCCGGGCGAGATCCACGCACTCATCGGCCAGAACGGTGCGGGCAAATCGACACTTATCAAGGTGCTCACCGGCTATTACCGCCGGGATGCGGGGCAGGTGCTGTTCGAACGGAAGCCGTTCGAAGTTGGGTCTCCGCATCAGGCGCAGGTCAGCGGCATCAGCACCATCTACCAGGAGATCAATCTCGTACCGCTGCGCTCGGTGACCGAGAACATCTGCCTTGGACGCGAGAAGCGCCGCCGCGGCCTGCTCGACTGGAGCGCGATGCATGCGGAAGCCGAGCGCCTGCTCAGCCGCTTCTCGATCGGCATCGACGTGCGCCGCCCGCTCAGCGATTTCAACACCGCCACGCAGCAGATGGTGGCGATCGCCCGCGCCATCGGCTTTTCCGCCCGCCTCGTGATCATGGATGAGCCGACCTCCTCGCTAGACGAGCGTGAAGTCTCGGTCTTGTTCAGCGTTATCCGTCAGCTCAAGGCCGACGGCGTCTCCGTTCTGTTCGTCAGCCACAAGCTCGACGAGTNAGTTCAGACGTGTGCTCTTCCGATCTCTTGTTCAGCGTTATCCGTCAGCTCAAGGCCGACGGCGTCTCCGTTCTGTTCGTCAGCCACAAGCTCGACGAGTTGTACGAGGTCTGCGACCGGGTCACGATCATGCGTGACGGCCGCACGGTGCGAAGCGCGGCGATGAGCGACATCGGCAAGCTGGAGCTGGTCGCGGCCATGCTCGGCCGCGACGTCGCAGCCGTCGAAGGCCATGCGACCGCGTTCGGCGAACGCGATCGGTCGAGGATCGGTGATGTGCTGTTTACCGCGCAAGGGCTGGCGGCCGGCCAGTTGGTGCGTGACGTGAGCTTCGACCTGCGCCGCGGCGAGATCGCCGGCTTTGCCGGCTTGCTCGGCGCCGGCCGCACCGAAACAGCCCGCCTCGTATTCGGCGCCGACCGCCGGAGCGCAGGCGAGATGACGATGGAAGGCGCGTCCTACCATCCCGCACGTGCCGCTGATGCCATCGCCGCAGGGATGGGCTTCTGCACCGAGGACCGCAAGGCCGAGGGCATCGTGCCGGAAATGACCGTCGCGGAGAACATAACACTGGCACTGCTGCCGAAAATCAGCCGCAATGGCATCCTGAACGAGGCCCGGCAGAAGGAGATCGTCGAGCGCTTCATTCGTGAACTCGACATCAAATGCTCGGGGCCTAACCAGAAGGTCCGCGAGTTGTCGGGCGGGAACCAGCAAAAGGTGCTGCTTGCCCGCTGGCTGGCAATGAACCCGAAGCTGCTCATTCTCGATGAGCCGACGCGCGGCATCGATGTCGGGGCCAAGGCCGAGATCCAGCGCCTCATCCGCAAGCTTGCCGATGGCGGGCTCGGCGTGCTGATGATCTCCTCGGAACTCGAGGAAGTGATGGAAGGAGCCGACCGCATATTCGTGCTGCGCGAAGGAGTGAGGGTGGCCGAACTGGAAGGCCAGGCAGCCAACGAGGAGGACGTGCTCGCGGCGATGGCGCATGGCGGCGCGGCGAAGGAGGCAGCGTGAGCGATCTGGCCACACCATCCGCAGCCAACGACGCTGGAAACCGCCGCTTTGATGTGTTCGGTTTCCTGGCGCGCTACGGCACGGTGATCGCGCTTGTGCTGCTGGTCGTCTTCAACCTTGCCTATACGCGCAATTTCGCGACGCTGCAGACACTCAACGTCAACCTGACCCAGGTCTGCACGATTGTGATCGTCGCGGTGGGGATGACCCTGGTGATCGCCACCGGCGGCATCGACCTGTCGGTTGGTTCGCTGATGGCGATCTCCGGCGCATTGGCGCCGATGATCTTCATGGGCACGATCTTCCCGGTCGGAAACATCTATCTGGCGGTAGCCGTCGCGATGGTTGCCTCGATCCTCGTCGCCGGCCTGTTCGGGTTGTTCAACGGCTGGTTGGTCTCGCGCTTCCGCATCCAACCGATCGTCGCAACGCTCGTGCTGTTCATCGCCGGGCGCGGGATCGCGCAGGTTATGACCAACGGCAATCTGCAGACCTTCCGCGTGCCGCAATTCCAGTGGATCGGACTTGCCCGCCCGCTCGGCATTCCCGCGCAGGTCATCATCATGGCCGTGCTGGTTGCGGCGGCCGCTTGGGCCCTTCACCGCACGGTGTTCGGGCGAAGCATCCTGGCTGTCGGCGGCAATGAAAAGGCCTCTGAACTGGCCGGCATCGCCGTATCGAGGATCAAGCTCGCCGTCTATGCGATCAGCGGCCTGTGCGCGGGGCTAGCCGGTCTCGTCGTCATTGCGATCAACTCCTCCAGCGACGCCAATCTCGTGGGGCTGGGCATGGAACTCGACGCCATCGCGGCGGTCGCGGTGGGCGGCACGTTGTTGAGTGGTGGAAAGGCCACAATCATCGGCACCCTGCTGGGCGCACTGACCATCCAGTTGGTGCGCTACACGCTGCTTGCCAATGGCGTGCCCGACGCCGCTGCGCTCGTCGTCAAGGCCGGCATCATCGCATTCGCCGTCTGGCTGCAGCAGCAACACCGGGTGTAATTCATGAACAGCGCCAGACTGGTTCGCATCATCGGCACCTACGGTGTCGTCATCGCGCTTGCAGCCCTCGTCCTGTTCGGATTCCTGCGCTACGACCGCTTCCTCGGCCTCTTCAACGTGATGAGCGTTCTGCGCTACAACTCGATGTTCGCGCTCGTCGCGCTCGGCATGTGCTTCGTGATCATGACCGGCGGCATAGACCTGTCCGTCGGCTCCGTCGCCGCCTTGGGCAGCGTCGCTTCCGCCCTGGCGAGCCCGCACGGCATCGTAGCAGGCCTTGCAGCGGGCGTTGGCGCGGGCCTGGCAGCCGGGCTGATCAACGCGCTCCTGGTTACGCGCGGAAACCTGATGCCATTCATCGCCACGCTTGCCACCATGCTGGCCGCAAGCGGCTCGGCGCTGCTTCTGGCCGGCAACCAGACCGTTTCGGTGTCTTATGATTCGGGCTTCACCGCCATCGGCCAAGGGAATTTCTGGATTTTCCCGATTCCGGCAATCATCGCCCTGGTTGCCTATGCCGTCGGCTCAGTGGTCCTGAACTACACCAGCACGGGACGGACGGTGCTGGCCATCGGCGGTGGCGAGGATGCCTCGCGGCTGATGGGGCTGCGCACTGACCGCGTCAAATTTCTCGTCTATGTCGCAAGCGGGTGCCTGGCCGGGCTCGCCGGCGTCGTCCTCGCTTCTCAGTTCGGCGCAGGCCAGCCGATCGAGGGCGTCGGCTGGGAGCTGTTTGCCATCGCAGCCGTGGTCGTGGGCGGGACGCTGCTGACCGGCGGCTCTGGCTCGGTGTTGACCACGCTGGCCGGCGTGCTGTTGCTCGGCATCCTTTTCAACGTCCTGAACTTCGAAAACGGCATGGGCTGGATTTCGCTGTCAGCCTACTGGCAGTCGGTGATCCGCGGGCTGTTTTTGCTCGTCGTCGTCCTTCTCCAGGCACGGCTTACGGCAAGGCGCGAAACTGCCTGAGGATGGCGAGCGCCTTCGAGCACGATGGCGCTGCAGAATCAGTGCGCGTTGCGCACCCGGCCGATGAGCGCATCCCGCAGACTTTCTGCGGCGATGCTTCCCCGGTGCACCTGGGGTCCGACACCCTTGGAGCAGGATCCGCAAGCGGATCCTGGTGCAGTCACATGGCCGTCCTGGAGACGGTCATTTCCCGGCGACCGCCACGAACACGGACTGCCCCTGCCTTTCCAGCCGAAACAGGATGGGCTTGCTCTGCCGGCGAGAGTTCGCCCACTCCTCGACGATATCCGAAGGCTCCGTCACGCGGCGATTGTTGGCCGATATGATGACATCGCCGGGCTGCAATCCGCTCCGGGCGGCAAGGCCATCGGGAACCACTTCCACGACGAAGACGCCGGTTGTTCCTGATTTGATGCCTAGCTGCTGACGCGCCTGATCCGGAATCGGGCTGAGGGATAGGCCGAGGCCTTCGGCCGCCGACTTCTTGTCGGGAACAGCGCCGGTCTTCACCTCCGCATCCTTGCGCTCACCGATGACAAGCGCGATCTCCTGGTCCTTTCCCCCGTTACTCCGTGTCAGAGTGGCCTTGCTGCCAGGCTTCTGGCTAGCCGTCGCAAGCGTGAGGTCATGGACACCCTCAATGCCCTTGCCGTTGAACCGGGTGATCACGTCACCCGGCTTCAAGCCGGCTTTCTCCGCCGGGCTGCCGGGCTCGACCGAAGCAACCAGCGCGCCCTTGTCATCTTTCATCCCGAGGGCCTCAGCCAGCGACGGCGTGATGTCCTGCAGGCGGACCCCGATGAAGCCACGCTCGATCCGGCCGGTTCTGATCAACTGGTCGGCGATGCTTTGGGCGGTGCGCGATGGCACCGCAAACCCGATCCCGATGCTGCCGCCGGACGGCGAGACGATGGCGGTGTTGACGCCGATCACCTCGCCACGTGCGTTGAACAGCGGACCGCCCGAGTTGCCTCGATTGATCGACGCGTCCGTCTGGAGAAAATCGTCATACGGCCCGGCTTGAATGTCTCGCGAGCGGGCCGAAAGAACGCCGACAGTGACAGTCCCTCCGAGCCCGAAGGGACTGCCGATCGCGATTGTCCATGCGCCCGGCTGCATTGCATCCGAGTCACCCCATTTGGTCGTGGTCATGTTGGGCCGCGGGTCGACCTTCAGCACCGCTATATCGGTGGCGGGGTCACGGCCGACCAATTGCGCCGGCGCCGTTTCCTTGTCGGAAAATACGACATGGATCTCTGTCGCATCGGCAACGACATGGTTGTTGGTGACGATGTAGCCGTCGGCACTGATCACAAATCCGGAGCCAAGCGCCTCCCTCACCTGCGGCTGAACGGGTCCGAGGCCCTGGCCGTCGAACGGACTTGTAAAGTCGCCCGCCGTCGTCTGGTCCTGGACAACCTCCCGGGTCGTGATCGCGACCACGGCCGGCAATTTCTGCTGGATGATCGCTGTGAAGTCGGTCGGGGTATCCTGGGCCAGGACAGGCGCCACGCCACTGGCCGAGAGCATCAGCGCAACCGCGATCAAGCGCGTTGCAAATCGTCTTTGCATATCGTGAGACATTGCTGGACCTCCTGCCGGACAGCCCCGGCCGCTCGGCCGCGCCGCGCGGAGCCGGTGCTCCGGACGCTAGAACTGCCAACAAAGCTGTTTGTTTCAGCCCCCCGGAAAAATGGCACGGCCAGGAAAAATAGCCCGACCGCAGGGGTCCGGGAGGCAGCAGCCGGGAACCATTGAGGCCGTTGAGTTCAACCGTCCACAGGACTGGTCCCGGACGTGGCAGAAATCAGCAAAGCGACTGCGTCAGCTCCGGCAAATGCCCGATATGCCCATGGAGCCAACCTAGCGGCTGAGGTGCCTCTACCGGGCCTGGTGCGAAAAGGATCTGCAATGAAAGAGGGAGCTCCACAGCCGCCGAGAGACGCGGCTGTGATCACCACCGCTCGAACTCCCTCAAGGGAACAAAAAGGTACCAACTAAGTTCGACCCCCATAATGAGGATGCCTATATGGACCTGTTGCCCCAGTCAGCCGAACACACCGTCTCCCCGCCGCCCGCTCCAGACCTTCACCGGCTTTTGTTCGATCCAAACTTGCGTATACACGGCTTGATTGATGACACTGTCGTCACCAAAGCCTTGGACGATTTGAAAGCCGTGCGTTCCGGCGAAGACGATCTCTACGTTGAAATCGACACGCCCGGAGGCGACGCCGACGGCGCGCGACGTCTAGCTCTAGAGTTCAAACTTTTTCTGAAACACTCAGGCCGCAACGGCTACATCATTGGCAAGAATACGGTTTACTCTGCCGGGGTAACGGTCCTTGCCGCCTTCCCGAAAGCCTGCAGGTTCCTTTGCCCGCAAGCAGTCCTGCTGATTCATGAAAGAAGGCTTGAGAAAGACTTGGTTCTGAATGGACCAATTCGAAGCTGTCTTCAGATCGTTCGCGAACAACTTGCGCTGTTGGAAACGGCAGAGCGACTCGAGAATGAAGGGTTCGCCGATCTCGTCCAAGGTTCTCGAACATCGCTGGAAGAGCTGCGCGACCATGCCCTGAACAGCTGCTACCTGATGGCAGCAAGAGCTTTGGAGCTAGGCCTTGTTGAAGACATTGCCCATTAACTTGATGCCTCGATGCAAACGGCAGAGCGGAGTCCAACACGTTTCCCCTCACTCATGTCGGCGGCGACCATGAACGACGAGGTTGACAAGATAGAGCGGACCGGCGGCTGTCTTTGCGGGTCTGTGAGGTATGTTGTTACCGGCGCGCCGTTGCGCGTTGGCTTGTGTCATTGCCAGGATTGCAAGCGAACCAGCGGCAGCACCTACAGTGCCTTTGCCGTGTGGCCGCGGTCGGCTTACCAGTGCAAGGGCGAGCTTGCAGCGTTCAACGGCAGAGGTTTTTGTCCGGCATGCGGGTCGCGCGTGGTGAATCTCCGCGACGACGAAGCCGAGATCATGACCGGCACTCTCGATGATGCGCCAAACGACCTTCTCCCGACATACGAGCTTTGGACCCCCCGGCGCGAAGCCTGGCTCCACAACCTGCCTTGGGCTGACCAATTCGCGGGCGATCGCACCGAAGAAGGCCAAAATTGGCGCGAAGCCCGACGAGTATGACCATGCTCGAATGGCCCTCCACCCCGTGAACCGTGAAAGTCAGCTTGATGCGCGATGAATCACTCAAGTTCTTGAAGGAAATTGTGGCGACCCCGTCGCCGAGCGGGTTTGAGCAACCCGTAGCGGAGCTTTTCCGCGAGTATGTTCGTCCGTATGCCCACAGGTTGACGACGGACGTCATGGGCAATGTCACAGCGATCATCAATCCTGAGGCGTCTATGCGCTTCATGTATGCCGGGCACATGGATGAGGTCGGCTTCATCGTCCATTACATCGACGATGACGGCTTTCTTTTCTTCAGCACCATAGGTGGAACGGACGTTGCCACTGAAATCGGCCAGCGTGTCTGGGTGCACGGCAAGGAGCCGATCCTGGGCGTCGTGGGTCGCAAAGCAATCCAGACCTTCAAAGCCTCTGACACGTCTCAGACTCCCTCGCTGATGGAACTGTGGATCGATATCGGCGCGAGTTCGCGAGAGGAAGCGTTGAAGGTCGTAGAGGTCGGCAGCGCGGTCACTATCCACGGCGAGTTTGCGGCGCTACAGGCCAACCTTGCTGTCGGACGAGCGTTCGACAACAAGGTTGGCCTCCTCATCGGCGCCGAGGTCCTGCGCTGCCTCTCCGAGGAGGGAGGCGTTCACCCCGGCGTGGGCCTCTATATCCTGGGTACGGTTCAAGAGGAAATTGGGTCCCGAGGCGCGATGACCTCAGCGTTCAACATCGCACCTCGAACCGGCCTCGCAATCGATATGGGCGTGGCGATGGACTATCCGCGCGCTCGCGCCGAGGATCAGGGCAAACTGGACCTTGGGAAAGGGCCGGCAATCACTCAAGGCGCGAACACCAACCCGGTGGTGTTCAATCTGCTGAAGTCGGTGGCCGAGAAAGAGGGCCTACCTTATCAGCTTCAGGCGGTGGGCAGCTCAAGCCCTACCGACGCGCGTGTCATGCAGCAGAACCGAGGCGGCGTGGCAAGTGGAGTGCTCTCCGTGCCTTTGCGTTACATGCATACCCCGTCCGAAGTTGTTTGCCTGGATGATGTGCAAACGACGATTGACCTTGTTTGTGCATATTGCCGGCAATTGACGCCGGAGATCGACTTCACGCCAAGATGATCGCGGCGGGATTGATTGTGGAAGTCCTAGCTCCAACAGTCGCTGATCTGGTGCCTGTCGGCCACCGCCTGGTGCGTCGGTCACCGCGCACCTGAGAAAACCCAACTGCAGTCCACTGGGGAGCGCGCCTCAGGTCACCCCCACCGCTTCCACCAAACGCCTGAGGAAGTCCGTCAGACCGGCTTCAGGATCATCACCTGCGCCAACGAGCACCGAAATACCCCAGCGCCCAAGCACGGCCTCCTCCACAGGGTTGCGGCTGGGCATGAAGATGAACGAAGGGGGACGATCTTTCTCATATCCAGACCGGTGCCAGGTCTGCCAAAGCCGGTGCAACAGAAGCCGGATGTTTGGATCGGAGAGGCTATAGCCAATGAACAGGATCGTGCTGCCGAGAGCATCGGAGCGAAAGCGGACATCAAGGGGAGAATTGAAGGACAGGCGGTCAAGATAGTCGGTTTCGGTGAGGACAAGGGAAGAGTCCTCGTCAAAGTCGCCGTGAAATTTCACGATGTGCGTTACGCCTCGACGGGCCTGCGCAACGTGCCGTGCGTTGGCCACTTTCACGTACTCTCGACCGTGGATTTCAAAAGCGAGTTCCAGGTTCCGGTCATAGTTCGTCGTATAGATGACGGGAAAATCGAGCGTCACGATGAGTCGGTGCAATTCCGATTTCTCGATCCGTTCCTTGGCGACAGACCAGTTTCTGTCCATCCAACTGCGAAGTGGTCCGATACTGCCATGCTTGATCCGATAGTATTCGGCCAAGGTCTGAAAACGATCGCGTCGCGTGGAAAATTCATCGTCGACGCCGAGCTCCTTTGCCATTCGCTCGATGAGTTTCTCCCAAGACGGAAGTCCGACGCTGATCGATACCCCCGCCCCCACAAACAAAATTGCGCTGCGATGACGAATTGCATTGGCGAGCGAATCTATAGGATCATCATCGTTCATGGATAGGTCCTCCGAAGCCACTCGCGTGGGCCGGACCTAAAGGTGCGTGCCCCGTGCGCGAATCTTGGACTTGGTCCCGCAATTCGAGCCAGCACGGCGCACTGCGGGAGCATCGTGCCCCGCCGTCATCGACTAAATCGGATCGACCGTGCACCAGCCAGCCCAGAGGGGGCGGCCCTTGCAGTCCTGCCGAGCCGCTTGCCACCCGAACCGAGGTAGCGGCCGCGAGGACACTGGCTGTGAACTGGAACCGGCGGTGTTGCGGTTTACTGGCCACGTTGATTCAGTTCTGCGCCAGCCATATTGCGCAAAACTCTATCGAGTTTCGCATTCACCAAGAGGTTGCGCCGCTTCGCGCCGATAAAGATGGCGAGAGAGTAAATCATTGTAAGAACAGAGATCATCGTCATTCCGGCCTAAACATCAGCGGCCGGAGATGTTCCATGCGCCCGGAAATATTCCAGTGCAGGTGTTTTTAAATCGCCGAAGCTACGCGCTCAATGCGCGGTTGGTTTCGTGTCCAGGGCGGACGAATTAGCGCAAGGCGGTATTCATCCTCCTACATCGGCGGCGGACTGAAGCGAAATGCTGGTTGTGTCCCCCAGAATTGCAATGAAACGCCGATGCTTTGCATGCGGCCCGGAACAAATGCTCGCTTGCACAGTTCGAGCCATGCAGCGGTCGACCCCCGCGCTGCAAGATCGGTAGCCCGATCGCCCGCGCCGGCCCCTCCCACGGCGCGGGCTTTCGTTTGAATTCACGCTGTCGGGGTTGGAGTCGCTCCGCCGTTGTCGCGAGCCGGCTGATATACGCGCTGTCTGGGGCTCGCGCGGTGTCGGCGACATCGGCATTCGCGCAGTCCGGCAGGTCAGCCCATGCACGGGAACAACGCGGCACTGTGATGGTTTGGTGGCCTCGGAAGGTGGCAGAGAACGATGGGCAAAAAGCCCAAACAGCACGCAAAATCCACGGCGGATCGCGAAAAGGCGATCGAGGCGCTCTACTTCGCGCGCAAGTGCGGCCTTACGAAGGAAGAGGCACTCAAGATGCTCAGGGAAGCCCCGATCGGGATCGATGATGAAGCCGAAGAGCGCTCCGGCAGTTAGAGGCGACCGCCAATCGCGCATCGCAGCCGGCCGCGGCGCATGATCTTCTTCACTTCCGATACGCATTTCAACGATCCGCGCATTCTGCGCCTCGACCGGCGTCCCTTCGCCTCGTTGGTCGAGCATGACCAGGCGCTGGTTGCGTTTTGGAACGAAACGGTTGGCCCGAACGACGAGGTCTGGCACCTCGGCGATTTCGCCAAGGGTCCAGCCGAGACCGTGTCTTCACTGCTGTCGTCTCTTAACGGGTCCAAGCACCTGATAATTGGCAACAATGATGGCGCCGCCACCATTGGCGACCCGGCCTGGGCGAGCGTGCACCACTACATGGAGCTTCTTGTCGAGGGCAGCTTGCTGGTTCTGTGCCACTATCCTTTTCGCACCTGGAACCAGATCGGCAAGAGGTCGGTAAACCTGCACGGTCATTCGCACGGTCGTCTGAAGCCGATGACGCGCCAGCATGATGTCGGCGTCGACGCATGGGGGTTTCGTCCGGTAACCTTTGCTGCCATTCAGGCCAGTCGCCGGCGGGGTTAGCCCGACAGAACGCCGGGCGAGCGAAGGTCTTCAGCTTAGCGGGATTGGAGCCGACGAGAGGCCGTCTGTAATCCTGCCGGACCCGCAACAATGCGACAATTCTGGTTGGGCGACTTCAAATAGGAGAACTGCTTCATATATGCGGTTTTCGCGGTACGCGGACCGCGCCGCACCATCAGCTTGAGTGTGGCGAAGTCTTACGGAAGCCCTACCGGCCGTCGCAGCGCGAGATCGAACCCGTCGCCTGAGCTCAGCACGTGAACCCTAAGATCATGGATGGAAAGGGCGGCATCAGGCTCACCTTCCGCGATGTTGGAATGCGTCACGCCGGCTGCATCGACCAGATAGACAGCGCCGCTGCCGATGACCTTGAACATCTCGCCCTTCACCACGATCGCGGTGTCTTCATCGATGCCGATGCCGAGGACGCGCGGGTTCTGCGACACCGCCCCGATGAGCCGCCCAATGCGGCCCCGTTCCGCAAAGTGCTGGTCGATAATTACATTCGGCAGCAGGCCCAGTCCCGGCGCCATCCGAATGTGGCCGATCCGAAAGGAGGCTGCGTTCGGCCCCTTCACCATCATCGTGTCGCTCATGACCGACGCGCCCGCGGAGGTGCCGGCAATGACGCCGCCGGCTTCATAGATTTCGTGCACCCGCTCGTCGATGGGCGTGTCGCCGATCTGGCTGGTGATCCGGAGTTGGTCGCCGCCGGAGAAGAACACCGCGCTCACGTTTGCGAGCGCACTTATTTTCTTTTCATGAGCTGCCTCGAGGCGGTCGTTAACGTAGAGTTCGATGACATCCTTGATGCCCAGCTCACCGAAGGACCTCTGATACTTCTCGAGATAGCCATCCGGCTCATGAGACGCGATGGTGGCAAGCACCAGGCGGCCGTTCGGAACCAGGCTCGCTACCTCCTTCAAGATGACACGATCGCCATCATGGTCCTCGTGGCCGCCGATGATGACGAGCGTTCCAGCTTTACCGTTCGAGGATCGTTTTTTCTTCTTGTCGGTCATTTGCCCACGTCTTTCTTGCGCAGGAAAACGTGCGGGTGGTTGTCCTCGCTGGTCATGAAAGCGACTGCGAACTCCCTGCTGTTATGCGCCCATCCAGACACGCCGGTCGCGGTAAGCACGATGGCTCCGGCTTCGCCGCCGATCGCCTCGACTTCCTTGAGCGCGGGATTCAGCACCTGCTCCAGGCCGCCTTCAGCCTGTCCCGAGGACAATGCCTGCCGCGCCGAGAGTGACTGCATGACACGGGCCGCGAGAGCCTTTCGCGCAATATGCTCACCGTCTCCCGAGAAGGCGACGGCTCCCAACCGGTTGTCGGCATAGTAGCCGCAACCGGGTTGCGGAGAATCCCCCACACGACCCGGAGCACTGCCGTCCAGTCCGCCGGTCGAAGTGCCCACGGCGATGTCCCCGTACTGATCCAGGGCAACCACACCGATCGTATCCTTCGCCTCCGACTTGCTGGAGGCGTCGCGCTGCTGCGGCGTGATCAAATCCGCCGGATCGCAAAGCTCCAGCTGCTTGTCGGCGGCGAAACGCCGGGCCCCCTCCGACGCCAGCAGGATCGGCTCCTCATGCAGCATTGCCTTCGCGACACTGATTGGATGGCGCACGCCCTTGATCACTGCGACGGCACCCACATTGAAGTCCCTGCCCTCCATCAGGCCAGCGCACATCTCGACCTCGCCGTCCGAATTGAGGGCACTTCCATATCCCGCATTGAACGTCGGGTCCGCCTCGAGGATGCGACCGGCCGCTTCCACGGCATCGACCGCCGTTCCGCCGCCGGCCAGGACGGCCCGACCTGCCTCGAGTGCCTCGATGCATCCGTTGCGATGCGCCTCCTCCTCTTGCGGATCGATCTCCTTGGCGCCGCCGTGCAGGATCAGCGACCACATCAGCCAGCCCTCAGATGGCGAATATGGGTCTGATCGGGCCCTCCCCTCGAAGGCGTCGCGCCTCCGAAGCCGGTTACCTGCCGCCACACGGCTTCAACGTCGTCGACGGTCAGCACGACAAGGTCGTTTTCCCGTGCAAGCCTGAGACACACGTCGACGGCCTCCTTCTCGGGACAGACGGCGTGAATGCGGCCTGGGGCGCAGCCGGCGTTCAAGGCACCTTCCCGCAGCAAGCCGGCGATCGCTCCGGGGGCTCGGCCGCGCAGCTCCTGCTCATCCTCCTTGAAGACGATGACGTCGAATATCCGCGAAGCGATCGCGCCCATCTCGCGTATGTCGCAATCGCGGCGGTCGCCCGGTATGGCGACCAGGCCGATCGTGCGCTGATAGCCGCGCCTCATGTGGGAAACGAGCTTTCCGAGCGCCTTCAGCCCCTCCGGATTGTGCGCATAGTCGACGATGGTGCGGAAACCATGTCCGTCGAAGACGTTGAGGCGACCGGGAGATTGCTCGAACGAGGTGCCAAACTCGGCCAGCGCCGCCCGGATCGTTGCCGCCGGAACGTCGTGGCAATGCGCCATGGCGACGGCTGCCAGGCTGTTGGCAACGTTGAATTCGGCCGAACCCTCGAAGGTCGCGGGAATTTCGTCGACGCTCATCAAGAACATCGATTCCCCATCCTCGTGGATGAAAATGTCCCAGCCGTCGCTGCTGGGCTCCCGCGTCACGGCGCGGCCGCCTTCCGCCAGGTGGCTGCGCAAGAAACCGGGCCACTCGCTCCTGCTCGCCAGCGAGAAGTAGCAGATCCTGCCGCCGGCATCGCGCGACATTGCGGACGTATGGACGTCGTCGGCATTGAGAATGCTCCATCCGCCGCGGCGGACGGACTCGACCACGACCGATTTCACCTCCGCCAGGTCCTCGATTGTGTCGATGCCCCTCAGCCCGAGATGATCGCCGTGGACGTTCAGCACCGCGCCAACATCGCATGCATCGAAGGCAAGCCCTTCGCGCAGGATGCCGCCGCGTGCACATTCCAGCACCGCGACATCGACACCCGGCTCGCGCAGCACGATCCTGGCGCTCTGCGGGCCTGAGCAATCGCCTGTGATGATTCGTTCGCCGTTCAGGTACACGCCGGTGGTCGAGGTGAGCCCGACTGTTGCGCCATTCGCCTGCAGGATGTGCGCCAGCATTCTGGCAGTGGTCGACTTGCCGTTGGTCCCGGTGATCGCGAAGATCGGAATCCGGCCGTCCTTGCCGCCTTTGAAGAGAAGATCGAGCACGGGCCGTGCGACGTTGCGGGCGCGCCCCGACGAGGGTTCGAGATGCATGCGAAAGCCAGGACCGGCATTCACCTCTATGATGCCGCCGCCGGTTTCGCTCACCGGCCGTGAGATGTCGGGACAGACGAAGTCGATCCCGGCAATGTCGAGGCCGACGATCTGTGCCGCCCGCCTGGCGATCAGCGCGTTTTCGGGATGGATTTCTTCCGTTCGGTCGATCGCGGTCCCACCGGTGGAGAGATTGGCGGTGGGCCGCAAGAGCACCATTTGACCCGGCGCTGGAACGCTCGCCAGGGTGAGCTGCGATTTTGACAGGAAATGCTCGACACATTCGTCGATCTCGATGCGGGTCAATACCGAGGAATGGCCCTCTCCCCTTCGTGGGTCGCGGTTCGTCTCCTCGACGAGCTCGGCGACAGAACTCCGGCCATCGCCGACCACATGGGCCGGAACCCTCTCGGCGAGCGCCACCACCTTTCCGCCGATCACCAGGATCCTGTGGTCCGAGCCGACGAAATGCTGCTCGACTATAACGCTACGGCTGTGTTCTCGCGCCTGTTCGAAGCCCCAGCGGACCTCGTCTTCTGTTGCCAGACCGATGTTGACGCCGCTTCCATGATTGCCATCGAGTGGTTTGGTGACCACGGGGTAGCCCAGCCGTGCTGCCGCCGCGACTGCGTCCTGCGCCGATCGCACCAGCTCCCCGCGTGGCACCGGCAGGCCGGCCTGTTGCAGCAGGAATTTGGTCAGGTCCTTGTCCGAGGCGATCTCGGTCGCAATCTCGGAAGTGAGGTCGCTGCAACTGGCGCGGATCCGCTTCTGATGCTTTCCGTGACCAAACAGCACGAGGCTGCTGTCGTCGATCCGCGCGGCGGGTATGCCCCGCCTCTCGGCCTCGCGCACCAAGGAAGCAGTCGTAGGCCCCAAGGCACGCTCGGCGGCCAGACGCTTGAGCTGCTGCAGCCTGGCTGCGAACTCGAATGGCCCCTGCGTTTCCGCAATGTCGCCGAGCCCCTCGACACCATGCAGATTGGCCGGCAGCAGGCTGTCCACCAGTTCGAGCGCGACGCGTCCGGCGAGCAGCCCGACAAGCTCATCCTTGTAGGCGAACATGACGTTATAAGTGCCGGGACTGCCTTTGACCGACCGTGTCTTTCCTCGTGTCACCCGGTGACCGAGCATGCTCTGCAGTTCCAGGGCGACATGCTCGACGACGTGGCCGAGCCAGGTTCCTTCCTGCATGCGGCGGACGAAGCCGCCGGCGGCGCCATAGCTGCAGCCATGGCCCGCAAGGCCGGGCAACAGTCGGACGATTTGTTCGGAAAACCCGGGCAGTTTGTCTGTCGGGAACGCCTCAAGGGCTCCGAGGTCGATCCGAATCTGGACCATTGGCGTCATACTATAGAGGTGCGGCCCGCGAAACACGCGGGCGTCCACGACGCGGATAGGGCGAAAACGCGAGGCGCCCCGATGAATTTCTTTGTCCGACATAGTCCGTTTCTCCTGACTAACTCCGCAACATCCGGAGGATCGGTTAGTTCCCGGCTCTTTCAGCCCAAATATTTTTGCAGGAGAGAGAAACAAAAGTGGCCGTTAACATATGTTGGCCCAAGAACACCCTCTGGTCATCTCGGCCACGTGCGGTCGCTGTTCTGAGGGCTACTTATCTCTCGGGACGAGGCGGGCCAGGCATTCGCTCGTTTTCACAAGCATTCGCCGGGCACATCGCGCCCGTTGAGCTAGTGCCCGGCTTTAGCTCATGGCGACCCATTGTGCGGGTCCAGCACTGAGGCATTAATCTTCAGCACGCCTTCGGCACCCGGGAACATTTCCAGACGCGTCAGGTTTGGAACCATCCTTGCACCGGAACTACAGCCATGCAGAGTCGAAAATCGGTGAAGGCCGCGCTCGTCAAGGAGATCGACGCGGTCCGCCTTCGTATCTCGCTGCTTGAAAGCGAGCTATGCAGAGATGGCAGACCCAGGCAAATTGGATGGCGTTCAGGATACGAACTGAACGCCCACAAAGCCCGCCTTGTTCGACTGGAGACCGTGCTTGCCCACTATCCGTCGGCACCGACGGCCCGGGCATCGAAACAGCAACAGCTTGAGTTGCGCGCAAGGCAACCAAGTAGTTTTGGGGAAACGCCATGGCTGACAGACCCTCAATCAGAACTCCGCTAGCTCGAGTGCGGGGCCTTGGATCGGCGAAACACGGAACCGAAACGTTCATGCTGGAGCGGCTGACATCTGCTGCCCTGTTGATCCTTGTCATTTACATCGTCGCGGTCGTTATAATGCTGGTCGGTGAGCCTCGAGACGCCGTCCTCAGCGTCGTAGGATCGATCTATGTCGCGCCAGCCCTTATTGGCTTCATTCTCGTAAGCTGCGTTCACATGCGGCTTGGAATGCAATCGATCATCGAAGATTACTGCCATGCCACCGTGCTCAAATCGCTTCTTCTGATCGCCAATTGGTTATTCTGCTGGGCAGTCGCGCTCGCAAGCTTGTTCGCTGTGCTGTTAATCAGCTTCAGATAGCGATCCGGTTCTCAGCTGCAGCCAGCGTCTGCCACCGGCAGGCTGAAGTTCGCCTCAGCGGCGAACCGGGCTTGCTTGCGCAAAGGAGTTCGACAACCCGGCCTCATCTGATTTGCGGCAGCCTGTCCCATTGATGGAAAGGGGGTGGAGAGGTCAGCTCCCACTCCAATGTGGTAGCTCCTGGCCCCCATGGGTTCATGCCGGCGGCTCTTTGCCGGTAGAAAGCTTCCAAGATGCCGAAGAGGAAAATCACGACACTCGCGGCCGACAGGTACGATCCATACGAGGACACCATGTTCCAGCCGGCGAATGCGTCGGGATAGTCGACATAGCGACGCGGCATGCCCGCCAATCCAAGGAAGTGATGGGGGAAGAAGACGAGGTTCACGCCGACGAAGGTCGTCCAGAAATGGACCCCAGCCAGAAGCGGATTGTAGAGATATCCCGTCATTTTCGGAAACCAGTAATACCAGCCCGCGAAGATGCCGAAGATCGCTCCCAGTGAAAGTATGTAGTGGAAATGCGCGACGACGAAGTATGTGTCGTGCAGTTCACGGTCGAGGCCGGCATTTGCGAGTTGAACGCCCGTCACCCCGCCTACGGTGAACAGGAATATGAAGCCGAGGGCCCAGAGCATCGGCGTCCGCAGGCTGACCGAGCCGCCCCACATGGTTGCAATCCAGGAGAACACTTTTATCCCGGTCGGCACTGCGATCACCATCGTGGCGAAGGTGAAGTAGCGCTGCGTGTCGAGGCCTATCCCGCTGGTGTACATATGGTGGGCCCAGACGACGAAGCCGATCACCCCGATCGCCACGATTGCGTAGACCATCCCGAGATACCCGAAGATCGGCTTTCGCGAGAAGGTCGAGATCACCTGGCTGACGATGCCGAACGCCGGCAGGATCATGATGTAGACTTCCGGGTGGCCGAAGAACCAGAAGAGATGCTGGTACAGCAGCGGGTCGCCTCCGCCGTCCGGCGCGAAGAACGTGGTTCCGAAATTGCGATCAGTCAGGAGCATGGTGATGGCGCCGGCCAGCACCGGCAGAGCCAGCAGCAGCAGGAAGGCGGTGATGAGGATCGACCACACAAACAGGGGCATCTTGTGCAGGGTCATCCCCGGCGCGCGCATGTTGAAGATGGTGGTGATGAAGTTGATGGCTCCCAGGATCGAGGAGGCGCCCGCAATGTGCAGAGACAGGATGACCAGATCCACGGCGGGACCGGGATGGCCGGAGGTCGACAGCGGCGGGTACAGGAACCAGCCGGTCCCAGGGCCATAGCCGCCGGGGACGCTGGGCATGAAGATCGACAATAAAAGCAACATCAATGCCGGCGGCAGCAGCCAGAACGAGATGTTGTTCATGCGCGGGAAGGCCATGTCGGGGGCGCCGATCATGATCGGAACCATCCAGTTGGCGAAGCCGCCGATCAGGGCGGGCATCACAGTGTAGAAGATCATGATCAGCGCGTGGGCCGTGGTGAAGACGTTGTAAAGCTGCTTGCCGGCGTCGATCGCCGCGTCGCCCTGGTAACCGTAGATCATAGACGCCAGTCCGGGGAAAAACTGGATCCCGGGTTGCTGCAGCTCGATTCGCATGCTCACCGACAAGAGCATGCCGATCACCCCCGCGATGAAAGCGAAGACCAGATAGAGTGTGCCGATGTCCTTGTGGTTGGTCGAAAACAGCCATCGGGTGATGCCGCTCGGCTGATGGCCGTCGAGACCGCCCGGATCTGCCGCCGTATATTCGTTCATGACCTTCTCCGCTTGAGCCGTCCGTCGCCAGCATCGAACCGTGCTGGAACTTGATTGTTCCCTCCACCGAACCGACAGCCAGGAACATTCCACGGAAGCCGCTGTTAGGTTCCGCGCGGCCGACCCTGCGCGGCTGAGGATCGACGTCCATGCTGGCGATAATTGCTGCGACACTGGTTCTGACGACGGTGGTTGGTGGGCTGATATCCGCCTTCTGGCTCGAGGCGCGTCATGGTCTCCATGACCCCATGCCGCCGGACATGTCGGTGCGCAGGCAACTGAACGCCCCGGCCTGGAGCCGGTGGTCCTGACATGGACGCGATCACCGCGACACTCGACCCGAGAACGCGAGCCGGCTGGCTGCTGCTCGGCTTCGCGCTCGGCGGTTTCTTCGACGGCATCGTCCTGCATCAGATCCTGCAATGGCATCATCTTCTCTCGGGCGTCGCCGATCCGGTGGGTTCCGACCTGCGCTTCCAGATCATGGCCGACGGCCTCTTCCATCTTTTCATGTATGTGCTCGCCGTCGCCGGCACGGTGCTGCTGGTGGCCGCGAGGGCGGCCGGCGCGCGGCCCGGGACCACCACGGAGATCCTGCGGCTCGCCTTCGCCGGGTTCGGCGTCTGGCATGTCGTCGATGCCGTCGTGTTTCACTGGCTGCTGGGTCTGCACCGGATCAAGATGAACAGCGACTTGCCGCTCGCCTGGGATATTGCGTGGCTGGTCATCTTCGGCATCGTGCCGCTTGTGTTGGTGCTGGTGCTGCCCAACCGCGGCGGACCGGCACGCGGTGCTTCGGCAGCGCTTACCAGCATCGTCCTGCTCGCGGGATTGGCAGCCGGCGCCGGCCCGTTCTTCAACGGTGCCGCCAATTCCATCATCGTCTTTCGGGCCGGGATGGAACCGGCGGCGATGATGCGGGCCGTTGAAGTCGCCGACGCCCATCTCAAATGGGTCGACGCCAGCGGCACCATCTTGGCGGTCGACCGCGTCTCATGGCGCGGGTTGGTATCCCTTCACGCGCGCGGCGCCCTTGTGGTCAGCACGACGCCTGTCATTGCCGGTTGCCTCGCCTGGACCGATGCCGCCGGAATGAGCAGTAGCTCCAGCCAGCAGCGAGGCACTCCTGCCAGGCTATGACTTCCGGACAGGGATAGGGGAGTATCAAGCATGCAGTTCGCCACCGAGAGCAGCCACGGCCGGAGCCTGACACCGCGCATCGTCGTGGTCGGCGGAGGCTTTGCCGGTCTGGAGGTTGCCAAGGCGCTCGGCAAGGCGGAAATCGGGGTGACGATCATCGACCGCCACAATCACCACCTGTTCCAGCCCTTGCTCTATCAGGTTGCAACCGCCGCCTTGTCGGCGCCTGACATCGCCGAGCCAATCCGCAAGATCCTGGGCCGCTATCCCTCGGTTCAGGTTCTCTTCGGCGATGTCACCGAGATCGTCACCGAAGCCAGGATACTGGTGCTGGCCGATGGGACCACGGTCCCCTACGACATCCTGGTCTTGGCCACCGGTTCGCAGCCATTCTATTTCGGCCAGGAGAGCTGGGCTCGGGTTTGTCCCGGCTTGAAGACCATCGAGGACGCGCGCACGATCCGGTCACGGCTGCTGCTATCGTTCGAGCACGCGGAACGGACCACCGATCCAGTCGAGCAATCCCGGCTGATGACGATCGCCATTATCGGCGGCGGCCCGACCGGTGTCGAACTGGCGGGCTCGATCGCCGAACTCAGCCGGCACACACTGGCGCGCGACTTCCGCAACATCCGGCCCGAGAAGACAAGGATCATACTGGTAGAAGCCGGCGAGCGTCTGCTCGCCGGATTCGCCCCGGAGCTTTCCAGATATGCACGTCTGCGCCTTGAAAGCCTGGGCGTCGAGGTCGCGCTCGGCAACCGGGTCGAGGCGATAGAAGCGCATCAGATCACCGTCGGCGGCCAGGTGATCCCGGTGGCCTTGACGCTCTGGGCCGCCGGGGTGGCGGCTTCTCCGCTGGTCGCCCAGCTTGGTGTCGGGCTCGACCGCGGCGGTCGGGTGAAGGTCGAATCCGACCTGCAGGTCGTCGGCCATCCCGATGTCTTCGCGCTTGGCGACGTCGCACTGGTCCTCGATGGGAACGGCCAGCCATTGCCGGGTCTTGCCCAGGTCGCCAAGCAGCAGGGCGAGCACCTCGGCAAGGCACTGGCACGCCGGATAGATGCTGGCGATACGCTGCCCGCTTTTGTCTTCAGCAATCGAGGCAACACGGCCATTGTCGGCCGCCACGCTGCCGTGTTCGAATCGGGTAGGCTGAAACTGAAAGGCTGGTTCGCCTGGTCTGCCTGGGCGCTCATCCATGTCTACCTGCTCGTTGGTTTTCAGCACCGCGTTCAGGTCTCGATCCAGTGGCTCTGGCGCTACCTGACCTATGAGCGTGGCGCCCGGCTCATCGCCGAGGAGCGAGTCGAACCGGGTTCGAAATCATCGCCGGGAGCGGCCCCGAGAGAGCCGCTGCCAACCAAGGCAGACGCCGCCCCGGCATTGCACGCCCGCACTGACTAGATTGCCGGGTGCTCAGTTCGGAGACAGTGGCGATGCGGGGGTCAGCTCTGGATTCCGCCACGGCCCGTCGTCCCACGGCAGCCCGAACCTCGATAGTTGAGGCGGGTGGTTCCCAGCTTGTATCCGGTGCCGGCCTGATGGATCCGGATGGCACCAACGACGTTGCGTCCCTATATGAACAAATGAACACAGGCTCCTCGAAACGGGATCTGTTGAACCCCTCCTCTTCAGAGACAGCTCGTCATGACGTCACCTGCGACTGCTGAACAACCCCCGGTCATTCAGACGGGGCTTCCCGCCCTGAGCAACAGCTATGCGCAATTGCCGGAGCGCTTCTTCGCGCAAACAGATCCGAAGCCGGTGTCCGAACCGCGGCTGATCCGGTTCAACCGGCACCTCGCGGAGGAACTCCGGCTCGATGCCGACCAGCTTACCAGCCCGGATGGAGTGGCGATGCTTGCCGGCAACAGATTTCCGGAAGGGTTGCAAGCAATCGCCCTGGCCTATGCGGGCCACCAGTTCGGAAACTTCGTGCCTCAGCTTGGCGACGGGCGCGCCCTGCTGCTTGGCGAAGTGGTGGACGTCAACGGCGTTCGCCGTGACATCCAGCTGAAAGGATCGGGACCAACGCGGTTCTCGCGCAACGGTGACGGCCGCGCCGCACTCGGCCCTGTCCTGCGCGAATATGTCGTCAGCGAAGCGATGGCGGCGCTCGGCATTCCGACGACGCGAAGCCTTGCGGCGGTGCTCACCGGCGACCCGGTCTATCGCGAGGTCCGGCTGCCCGGCGCCGTCCTGACACGGGTGGCGGCAAGCCATATCAGGATCGGCACGTTCCAATATTTCGCCGCGCGCCACGACACCGAGGCGCTCAAGATACTGGCCGACTATGCCATTCAGCGTCACTTCCCACAGCTGGCGGGGGAAGCACGGCCGTACCGGGCTTTGCTGGAGGCCGTTGTCGCCGCACAGGCGGACCTGGTGGCGCGCTGGATGCTGGTCGGCTTCATCCATGGCGTCATGAACACCGACAACATGTCGATCTCGGGCGAGACGATCGACTATGGCCCATGCGCCTTCATGGACGCTTACGACCCCAGCGCGGTGTTCAGTTCGATAGACCGCGCCGGTCGCTATGCCTATGCCAACCAGCCTCGTGTCGCCACATGGAACCTTGCGCGCTTTGCCGAGACCCTGCTGCCGCTCATGAGCACGGACGAGAATGAAGCAGTGTCTGAAGCGGAAGAGGTGCTGAGGTCGTTCCAGGCCTCCTATGAGGCTGTGTTGCAGCGCGGCTTCCGCAGAAAACTCGGACTGCTGACCGAAGCGGAAGGCGACTTGCAACTCGCTGCCGACTTTCTGGACGTGCTGGCTCACGGCGAAGCGGACTTTACGCTCGGCTTTCGGCGCCTGGGCGATGACCTCGACGCTGCGGACGGCCAAGGCACGGCGCGGCAGTTGTTTAAGGATCCAGGCTCATTCGATGCCTGGTCGGCGCGGTGGCGCCAGCGCATTGCAGGCGAAGCAGCCGACACGGCCACGCGCCGTTCTGCCATGCAATCGGTCAATCCCAAATTCATCCCCCGCAATCATCGCATCGAGGCGATGATCCAGGCGGCGTTGGGCGGCGACTTCAGACCGTTCGAGGAGATCCTGGCGGTCGTCAGCCGTCCCTTCGATGAGCAGCCGGGAATGGAACGCTTTGCTGAGCCGCCACGCCCGGATGAGCGCGTCCTGCAGACATTCTGCGGTACATGAGACATTCGTGATGGTCGCTTAACATGTGCAAATGCGGAAGACCCAGTTGCAAGCTATCATCACGGGCACTCTCGTAAGGGCTGAGCTGTGACGATCATAGAATTGGCATTCGAATTGCTGGCACGGAAGCTCGTAGACCGTACCGGAATATCAGACGAAGATGCTCGAGACCTTGTCGCAGCCATGGGAGCTGACTGGTCATCGCTCGTGCGAGCAGCGAGGGCGATCAAAGAGACTTAGGTCTTTTGACGTCGTTTTAGCTGCCACCAGCTGCGGGCAGATCGGACCAGAGGCTGCTGCCGCGATCCAGGCGCGACACCGCGCTCGTCACCGATCATGTCAGCAACGTGGTCAAGCACTGTATTTCGGTCGCTCCAAATCGACCGGATACAACACACTGCTCTCCTGAAAGCCACTGTGGCCCGCTACGCAAGTCGCCGGAAGCTCGCAATAAACTAGCTTAGGATTTATATTGCAGGCCCGCACCACTGGCGGGCGACGCGGCCCGCCCAGAGATTGCCTGTCCTCGACCAGCAACGCGGGCCGCTGTTGGGAGTCACCGTCGGCACCGAAAAGCACAGGTGCTGATGAAGCAGACGGAACTTCCCCCCACGATCACGGTTTGGAGTCACGAGACCAACCCAAGGAGATGCAGATGTCGAGCAAAATGCCGCCCGTGCCGCCTGAGAACCAGAGCCAGAAGGGTCGAGGAGAAGGGCGACAGATTAGCCACGATGATGCCCAGCACGGCACTCACGGAGCGCCGGATCCGGAGCGCCAAGGGCAGCAAGCCAACACCAAGGTCAACACCACTCATCAGGGCCGTCAGCAGGATCGGTGATCATGTCCACATCGAAGAAACACCCGAACACGATCCGGCAGGGCGGGCCAGGCGCATCGCACGAGAACGCCAGAAAACCCCTGCAGGTCAACAAACCCCCGGCGGATGAAGACCGTCGATCCAAAAGCCGAGTTTCAGGGGGTGGTGGTGAAAAGGACAGTCATCATTCGCACAATCCAGCCAAGAAGGGTAGCAACAGTTGAACCCACGGCTTTGTGAATGATTGTGCTAAAGCGCGCCGCGTGTGCATGTCGTTGTCTCACAACTGAGCCATTTTTTGAGTGACATGCATTAGCCGGACCAGGGTAAGGATCGGCGAGTCCAGACGCCCGGAAAAACCGGAGGCCGTGGGCCCGCACCACTGGCGGAGCGATGCGGGCCCGGCCAAGGGTTACGGCCCTCGACCAGCAGCGAGGGGCTCGCTGCCGCATCCAGAACAAGCCCCGTAATTTCAGGTTCCGCTAATATACAAAAAAGCCGGCCACCTTTCGGCAGCCGGCCGGTTCCAACAGAACAAGGGAACGTGCACTGATGGGGCAGTGCAACGCCCGAAGTGTTTCAAGGCGACGATGTTCCACCGGAAATCCACAGATTCGCCGTTTCGATCTACATTGGCCGGATTGAAAGATCTTTGACGATCTCTCCCAAGTTCTCGCGGAGCCCGGTCCGACGTGTGGCGCCCTGTCTGCGCCTTGGCTCTCTATGCGGCCAGCAAGCTCATCTTTGAAGAATGCCCGCCGCGGCTGCCGCGCTCGTCAAACACCGGCGTGCAATTGGTCGAGCGCGCGGCAGACCGGGGACGCGTCAAGTCGAGCGTCGGTCGACGTAGGTGTAGACGCCGGCCCCAATGGCGACCGCGCCGACCGTGATCACGATCGATGGCGCGCCCATCAAACTGGCAAAGACCGCCCAGATGAGGGCGATGACGATAGCGCCGAGTGTTCCCAGGATCAGTTTCGGCATTGTCTACCCTCCACGTTCGGACCGCCCGTCGATGGTCGTCACCCACCGGTCATGCGAAACGCCGCATGAAAGCACAGTGTGGCCCATGAGGTGAAGGGCCGCGCCGGAATACTCCGGTGCGAAAAAGATGATGCCCGCGCCGCCAAAGCCCGAGTGTTCAATAGCCAAATGGCTGGACCGGCGCCTAGCGCCTCAGCGCGTGGACTTCCGCCATGCTTTCGCCGCCCATCGGCAGGGCCATGTCATCATCGAGCAGCCGGGTGATGCGGGCAAAGCCCGTAAACGCCTTCCTGGCTGCTTCGGCCGACATTCTGCCCGACAGGGCCGCGGAGCAGCAATTCACGGCGCACTGATACACAGGCCCACGCCGTCCCAATGGCCATTTCTGCAAAAAGACCATCGCTTCGGCAACGCTATCGACTTCCTCGACGGGGTGTCCCTGCCCGCGCGCAATGCGCACGGGCGTAAAGAAATGCAAGCGGTCCATTTTGTTCTCTCCCTGGTCGGCCGCAGCGCGAACCAACCCTACTAAATTCGCGGATGGCGCGTTTGTTCCGCTTATTGCAAAAAAATCTGCGCTGGTGGGCTTGGGTTGCCGACGCCCGCTTTTGTCCGGAACGTTAGGCCGGCTGATGCATTTCGCTCTCGTGATTGCCTTGAGGGACACGTTCAAACCATGCGCATAGCCCATGTCGCCCCTTTGCACGAATCGGTGCCACCCCTTCTCTATGGCGGCACCGAGCGCATCGTTTCCTATCTGACCGAAGGTCTGGTCGAACTCGGCCATGAGGTGACGCTGTTCGCCAGCGGCGACAGCCGGACGTCGGCCAGACTGATACCAGGTCGCGAACGCGCGCTACGCCTCGATCCGCGTCCACTGAAATCGGACACGGCGGCGCATCTTGCGATGCTTGCCGATGTGAGGAACCGAGCCCACGACTTTGATATCATTCATTTTCATCTCAGCCATTTCCTGCATTTCTCGTTCTTCGAGACCATGCCGGACAAGACGGTGACGACGCCTCATGGCCGGCTCGATTATGTCGATCTGGCGCCAGCCTATGAGCGTTTTCCGCGCTTTCCGCTGATCTCGATCTCGCATAGCCAGAAGACCGGGCTTGCGAATGCCAATTGGCTGGCCACCATCCATCACGGGCTGCCGACGGGTCTCTATCAGCCGACCTTCGAGACGGCGGCGGGCGAACCATACCTTGCCTTTCTCGGCCGGCTTTCGCGCGACAAGCGGCCGGACCGGGCCATCGACATCGCCTTGCGGTCGGGCATGAAGCTCAAGCTGGCGGCCAAGATCGGCGACGATGATCGCGCCTATTTCCATGAGACGATCGAGCCCTTGATCGATGGCGACCGCATCGACTATGTCGGCGAGATCGCCGAGGGTGAGAAGACTGAATTCCTCGGCAATGCCGCTGGTCTCCTGTTTCCGATAGACTGGCCCGAGCCGTTCGGCCTTGCCGCGATCGAGGCGATGGCGTGCGGTACGCCAACCATCGGCTGGAACTGCGGTGCGTTGCCGGAAGTCATCGACCATGGCGTTACCGGATTTGTCGTCGATTCTCTCGACGCCGCGGTCGCCGCGGTGCCGGCCTTGCTGCAACTCGACCGGCGAAAGGTGCGCGCCGTCTTCGAAAGTCGGTTCTCCGCCAACAGGATGGCGCGCGACTATCTCACTGCCTATGCGCGTCTCATCGGCGCCCCGGCTGAATCGAAAGCGTCGTGAACGACGGCGGACGTTCCGAGCCCGAAACAGAGATTTGTGACTGATGACCGAACTTGACGAGCGCAAGCTCGACCCTGCCGTGGCCCTTGCCTCCCTGGACGAAACCGCGCCGCGCGAGCCGCACCGGCTGTTTGCCCTAAAGCAAGGCGACTGTTTTGCCGTGGCCGATGCCTACGGCGATATCAGGGGTGCGGGCGACGGTTTCTTCCGTGACGACACCCGGGTGCTGTCGGAGTTCAGGCTCACCGTCGGCGGCCGGCAGACATCGCTGCTCGGCGCCTCGCTCAGCCAGGACAATGTGCTGTTCACCAGCAATATGACCAATTTGCCGATGCAAAGCGTCGGTGGCCGCGACATCCCGCAGGGCGCCATCCATATCGAGCGCGTCAGGCTGTTGTGGCAGGACCGGCTGTTCGAGCGCATCACCCTTTCCAACTACAGCCAGGAGCATTCGGCAATCCGCGTCTCGCTGCATTTTGCCGCCGATTTCCGCGACATGTTCGAGGTGCGCGGTTCGACCCGGCCGAAGCGCGGAATGGCGCATGCAGCGGAGATCGAGCCTGCCTCGGTGCTGCTGCGCTATGACGGACTGGACGGGCTGGCGCGGGTGTCGGCGATCTCGTTCTCGCAGCCGCCGGACCAGTTGAGCGCCGAGCGCGCGGATTTCCTCATCGCAGTGACCAAACGCAGCAGCAAGATGCTTTACGTCGAGGTCGGCGCGGAACTGACCGAAACGCCCGATCGCGACCGTTTTCGGGCGGCCGCGGCGCGCGCTCGTTTCGGCATGCGGGCCAAGCGCCGCCATGGCGCGACGGTGCACAGTTCGGGCCGCGTCTTCAACGATTGGGTCGAACGCGCCCGCGCGGATGTCGCCTTGCTGACCACCGAGCTGTCGACCGGCCCCTACCCCTATGCCGGCATCCCCTGGTTTTCGACGGCCTTCGGCCGTGACGGCGTCATCTCGGCGCTGCAGATGCTATGGCTCAACCCCGGCCTGGCGCGCGGCGTGCTTGCCTTCCTCGCCCAGCACCAGGCGACCGAGACATCGCCTTTCAGCGACTCGCAGCCCGGCAAGATCATGCACGAGACGCGCAAGGGCGAGATGGTGGCGCTGCAGGAACTGCCTTTCGGCCGCTACTATGGCGGCGTCGATACCACGCCGCTCTACATCCACCTCGCCTGCGCCTATGCCGAACGCACCGGCGACATGGACTTCATCGCCAGCCTGTGGCCGTCTCTCTGCGCCGCCGCCAAGTGGACGGAAGAGGCCAGCCGCGCAACCGGCTTCGTCACCTATCAGCGCGCTGCCGAATCCGGCCTTGCGAACCAGGGCTGGAAGGACAGCTTCGACTCCGTCTTCCACGCCGACGGGCGCATCCCCAAGGGGCCGATCGCGCTGGTCGAAGTGCAGGGTTATGTCTTCGCCGCCTTCAGGGGCCTTGCCGCTCTCGCCCGCCGCCGGGGCGAGTTCGCGCAGGCCGAGCACTGGGAAAATCGCGCCGAAGAGATGCGGATCGCCGTCGAGCGTGATTTCTGGCTGGACGATCTCGGGTTCTATGCGCTGGCGATCGACGGCGCCGGAGAGCCGTGCAAGGTGCGCACCTCGAATGCCGGACACCTGCTCTACGTCGGCCTGCCCGAACCGGCGCGGGCTAAGATGGTCGCCGACCAGTTGCTTTCGGCTTCCTTCCACTCCGGCTGGGGAGTGCGAACGCTTTCCGACGATGCTGTGCTGTTCAACCCGATGTCGTACCACAACGGTTCCATCTGGCCACACGACACGGCGATGTGCGGCGCCGGCCTGGCGCGGTTCGGCGAGCGTGACAGCGTGGTGCGGCTGATGAGCGGCACGTTCGAATCCGCCGTGCACTTCAACATGCGGCTGCCGGAACTGTTCTGCGGCTTTACCCGCTCGCCGGGTGAAGCACCGATCGCCTACCCCGTCGCCTGCCTGCCGCAAGCCTGGTCCGCCGGTTCGGCCTTCATGCTGATGCAGGCGTGCCTCGGTCTGGAAATCGACGGCTGGAACGGCGAAATCCACGTCACTCGACCCCGTTTGCCGATCGGCATCGATACGCTGACGCTCAGGCATCTGGGTGTCGCCGAAAAGAGGGTCGATCTTACCTTTCAGCGCGTCGGCGACCGCGTCGTCGCCTTTCTCGCCGACCGCCATGAGGGGCTGGTTCCGCTGATCGTGCGGACATGATCGGAACGGCTTTCAACGGGAACCGATCCCAGGGTTTGTGCGTTGCAAAAAACACAGGTTCTCACGGGCGATCGTCGGCTGCGAACACTCAAAATCGAACCATGAAGAAAAAGGCCCTGACGGCCAAAATTGAGTTGGAATTGGAATGACTGATTATGGCATGGCCCTGCTCTGGGTCTTGATCCTTGCAAGCCTTGGCCTTTCGATTCTAGCCGTTCTGTTATCGATCTCCAGGCAACGTCGTAGCCATAGCTTGACGGTTGCACCGACTGCCGGCGAGGACGTCGCATCGGAAGCGACGCGCAAGGTTTTGCGGGAGTTCGAGAAGAACGGACAATCTCCCGACGCGGCGCTGGTGAACTGGTCGCCCGACACCTTGCGCAAGATACTTGCCGACGACCTGCCGGACGCGCAGGTCATCGTCGTCTCGAACCGGGAACCCTATATCCACAACATCAAGGACGACGGCGTCGAGCTTCTGGTGCCGGCCAGCGGCCTGGTGTCGGCGCTTGAGCCTATCACCCGCGCCTGCAGCGGCACCTGGATCGCCTATGGCGGCGGAACGGCGGATCGTCTGACGGTCGATAGCAACGATCGGGTTCAGGTGCCGCCGGACAATCCGTCCTATACGCTGCGCCGCGTGTGGCTGAGCGACGACGAATATCAGGGCTACTATCTCGGCTTTGCCAATGAAGGGCTTTGGCCGCTCTGCCATATCGCCTTCACCCGGCCGGTCTTCCGTGCCTCGGACTGGGAGGCCTATGAGGCCGTCAACCGCAAATTCGCCGATATGGTGGTTGCCGAGGCGCGCAATGAGCGGCCGATCGTGCTGGTTCAGGATTACCATTTCGCGCTCCTGCCGCGCATGATCCGCGAGCGCCTGCCGGAGGCGATCATCATCACCTTCTGGCACATCCCGTGGCCGAACTCCGAAGTGTTCAGCATCTGCCCATGGCGCGAACGCGTTCTTGATGGACTGCTCGGGAGCTCGATCATCGGCTTTCACACCCAGTTTCATGCCAATAATTTCACTGAAAGCGTAGACCGGTTCCTGGAAAGCCGCATCGAGCGCGCCGACGCCGCGATCTCGTATGGCGGGCGGACGACCCTGGTGCACGCCTATCCCATCTCCATCGAATGGCCGGCCGAACTCCTGGCCAAACTGCCGCCGGTCGAGGAAAGCCGCGCCCGCCTGCGTGAGCGGTTCGGCCTGTCGGCGGACGTCAAGCTGTGCGTCGGCGTCGAGCGCCTGGACTACACCAAGGGCATCCTCGACCGCTTCCATGCGCTGGACGAATTGTTTACGCGCCACCCCGAGTGGATCGGCAAGGTAGTGTTCCTGCAGATTGCTGCCCCAAGCCGCGGCACGCTGCCGGCGTACCAGCAATTGCACGATGAATGCCTGCGTTATGCCAACGAGCTCAACCAGCGCTACGGTCATGACGGCTACAAGCCCGTGGTCATGGTGGCTGAGCACCATTCGCAGCAACAGGTCTATGAGATCTATCGCGCCGCCGACATCTGCATGGTCACCAGCCTGCATGACGGCATGAACCTCGTAGCCAAGGAATTCGTCGCCGCGCGTGACGACGAACAGGGCGTGCTGTTGCTCAGCACGTTTGCCGGCGCGTCGCGCGAACTGCTGGAAGCACTGATCGTCAATCCTTACGACGCGGCGATGATGAGCCAGGTGCTGCTGCAGGCGCTGACCATGTCACCGGACGAACAACGCGAGCGCATGCGCCCGATGCGCGAAATAGTGCGCGACAACAATGTCTTTCGCTGGGCCGGCAGCATGCTGCTCGATGCGGCGCGCCTGCGCAAACGCGGCGACCTCGAAAGAGCGACAAGTGTCGCCGAGCGGCCCGCAAACACCGACACCAACATCGTCTCGCTGTTCGACCGCATGCGGAAGGTGGCGTCATGAATAGCCTGTCGAAAGCACCGGGCCTGCCAACCGCACCCGACCTGCCGGAAGGACAATGGGCGCTTTTCCTCGATATCGACGGCACGTTGCTGGAGCACGCGGCGCACCCCGACGCCGTGTCCGTAAGCGACGAACTGCGCAACCTCCTCGGCGTCGTCGATGAACGGCTGGACGGCGCTGTCGCCTTTATCACCGGCCGCTCGGTCGAAGGCGCCGACCGCCTGTTTCATCCGTTGAAGCTGCGTGTTGCCGGTCTCTATGGGCTGGAACACCGGCTGACGCCGGACGGCCCGGTCGTTACCGCCGATGCTCCCGCCGATATCGCTGCCCTTGCCGACGCCATCGAGGCCGAACTGGATGACGGCCTTGTTCATATCGAGCGCAAGGGTCCGATCCTCGCCATCCATACGCGTGCGGCGCCGCATCTGCTGGCCAGGGCAACGCATCTTGCCGAACAGGCATTGACCGAGCTTCCCAAGGGCTATCGGGTTATCCCGGGCAACGCCGGCGTCGAACTCATGCCGCTCGAAGCAGCCAAGGGCGCTGCCGTGCGGCGTTTCATGGCAATCCCGCCCTTTGCCGGACGGCGGCCGGTCTTTCTCGGCGACGACACCGCCGACGAAAACGGTTTCGAGGCGATCAACGAGGCCGGCGGCATCTCGATCCGGGTCAAGCCGCGTGGGCCGACCGTGGCCCAATACAGGCTCGATGATGTCACCTGCGCGATAGCTTGGCTTGCCGCCAATTTCGACGCATCACCGGCCCTCAACCGCAAAGCGTCCTGATCCCTGCCGTCTGCGGGTCGAATCAAGATCGCCGCGTTTGCGCCGGCCTTCGCCAAAAGCCGATCGATAAGCGCTGTTCTCATTGAATATCTTTAAGGCCAAAGCCGGCAAATGGATTGCTTGCCGGTTCCCCTGCGTAAGGCATAACCTGCGCAGTCGACGCGTGAGGGCGCGTGCGGCATCAAGGGGAGGACATCGCAGTGACCATACAAGGCGCATCACCTGATCTATACAATGAGGATCTGGCTCCGGCCAAAGTCCGAAACTGGGGGCCGTTCTCGATCTTCAACGTCTGGACGTCGGACGTCCACAGCCTCTGGGGCTATTATCTCGCCGCAAGCCTGTTCCTGTTTTGCGGCGGCTTCGTCAATTTCATCATCGCCATCGGCATCGGTTCGCTGATCATCTACGCGCTGATGAACATGGTCGGCTATGCCGGCGTGAAGACCGGCGTGCCCTACCCCGTGCTGGCGCGCGCCTCCTTCGGCATCTGGGGCGCCAACATTCCGGCCCTGGTGCGCGCCATCGTCGCCTGCTTCTGGTACGGCGCGCAGACGGCGGCGGCATCGGGCGCGATCGTGGCGTTGCTGATCCGCTCGCAATGGTTCGCCGATTTCAACGCCAACACGCATTTCCTCGGCCATACGGGTCTGGAAGTGATCTGTTTTGTGGTCATCTGGGCACTGCAATTGCTGATCATCCAGAACGGCATGGAAACGGTGCGCCGCTTCCAGGATTGGGCCGGCCCGGCGGTGTGGGTGATGATGTTGATCCTGGCGATCTATCTCTGTGTAAAATCCGGGAGGTTTGCCTTCACCAGCGACATCCCGATGGATGTGCTGCTCGACAAGACAAAGGATGCCGGCGTACCCGGAACCCCTGGCTCCTGGACGTCGCTGTTTGCGGTGGCGGCGATCTGGGTCACCTATTTCTCGGCGCTCTATCTCAATTTCTGCGATTTCGCCCGCTATGCCCCAGACAAGGCATCGCTGCGCAAGGGCAACATCTGGGGCCTGCCGATCAATCTCATCCTGTTCTCGCTGGTCGCCGGCGTGACCACCATCGCTGCCTTCGACGTGTATGGCGAAGTGCTTCTGCATCCCGACCAGATCTCGGCGAAATTCGACAGCTGGTTCCTGGCAGCGCTTGCAGCCCTGACTTTTGCCGTGGCGACGCTCGGCATCAATGTGGTGGCAAACTTCGTCTCGCCGGCCTTCGACTTCTCCAATGTCTTTCCCCGGCAGATCGACTTCAAGAAGGGCGGCTATATCGCAGCTGTGATCGCGCTGGTGCTCTATCCCTTCGCGCCGTGGGAAGGCAGTGCCGCATCTTTCGTCAACGTCATCGGCGCGACGATGGGGCCGATCTTCGGGGTGATGATGGTCGACTACTATCTGATCCGGAAGGGCGAGGTCGACGTCGAGGCACTGTACCGCGAACATGGCGAGTTCCGCTTCCAGGGCGGCTGGCACGTCAACGCCTTCATAGCCGCCGGCATCGGCGCCATCTTTTCCTCGGTCCTGCCGAACTTCACCAACTTGCTGCCGGCATGGTGGGGCGTTTATGGCTGGTTCTTCGGTGTCGGCATTGCAGGGGTCATCTACTACGTCCTTCGCACCGCCGCCCTTGGCGCAGGGGCCAGGACGGCAAAGGCGTGAAATGAGAGATAGGGAGTAGTCAGTAGTCAGTAGTCAGTGGGAATAGTATAATCCCTACTCCCTACTCCCTACTCCCTACTCCCTACTCCCTACTCCCTACTCCCTACCATCTCAGCCAACCTCCGCACCGTGTTCCAGTTGCGTGCGGTGCCGATGCCCATGCGCTTGTGGTTCATGGCAGCGAGCAGCCGCGAGCTTGGCCGCTCGCGCGAAAAGACGACCCAGATGTCAACGTTGACCGAAGCCACCTTCTCGTCCTCCGCGGCATAGGCCTGGAGCGCGGCCACACCATCCGCTGGCGCTGGCTTGCGCATCACCCGCACAGCCACCTGATCGCCTGCCTCGGCAGAGTCGGCCGGGAATGGGTTGCCGGCGGCAAGTTTCAGCCAATCCTCGGCAGTGCGCACGATGATGACGACGTTGCGGCCGAAGGTTTTTTCGAAGGCCGTTTCCAGCCGCTGTTCCAGCTTGGCGATGCCGGTCGCCCGTGTCTCGAAGACCAGATTGCCGGTCGCCACCAGGGTGCGCGGGTTCTTCAGCCCAAGCTGTTCAGCCATCGCCTTGAGGTCGGCCATGACGACCCGGCGGCCTTCGCCGAGGATAATGCTGTAGAGCAGCGCAACATAGGTCTGCATCAGCTGCGAAACCTCACCGTGGCCCTAGACCAGTCGCGACTGGTCCACCGCGGCCGAGATGAAGCTGGCGAACAGGGGATGCGGCTCAAGCGGCCGGCTCTTCAGCTCCGGATGGTACTGGACGCCGATGAACCAGGGATGGTCGGGGTATTCGACCGTTTCCGGCAGCACGCCGTCGGGCGACATGCCGGCAAACACCAGGCCGCAATCTTCCAGCCGCTCCTTGTAGTCGATATTGACCTCGTAGCGGTGGCGATGGCGCTCGGAAATCTGGGTGTCGCCATAGATGTCGGCGATCTTCGAACCCTTGGCGAGTTCAGCCTGATAGGCGCCAAGCCGCATGGTGCCGCCGAGATCGCCGGTTTCGCGGCGCTTCTCCAGCATGTTGCCTTTCAGCCATTCGGTCATCAGGCCGACGACCGGCTCGTCGGTCGGACCGAATTCGGTCGACGAGGCGTGTTCGACGCCGGCCAGCGAGCGCGCCGCCTCGATGCAGGCCATCTGCATGCCGAAGCAGATGCCGAAATACGGCACCTTGCGCTCGCGGGCGAATTTCGCCGCCAGGATCTTGCCTTCCGAGCCGCGCTCGCCGAAGCCGCCGGGCACCAGGATGCCGTGCACCTTTTCCAGCCACGGCGTGGGGTCTTCCTTCTCGAAAATCTCGCTCTCGATCCAGTCGAGCTTGACCTTGACGCGGTTGGCCATGCCGCCATGCGACAAAGCCTCGATCAGCGATTTGTAGGCATCCTTGAGGCCGGTGTATTTGCCGACAATGGCAATCGTCACCTCGCCTTCCGGATTGTGGATGCGGTTGGACACGGCCTGCCAGGGCTCCATACGTGGCTTCGGCGCCGGATCGATACCGAAGGCGGCCAGCACTTCCGAATCGAGCCCTTCCTTGTGGTAAGCCATCGGCACGTCATAGATGTGGGGCACGTCGAGCGCCTGGATGACGGCACTTTCGCGCACATTGCAGAACAGCGACAGTTTTCTGCGCTCTTCCTTGGGGATGGCGCGGTCGGCGCGGACCAGCAGGATATCGGGCGCGATGCCGATGCCGCGCAGTTCCTTGACCGAATGCTGGGTCGGCTTGGTCTTCAACTCGCCGGCCGTCGGGATGTAAGGCATCAAGGTCAGGTGGACATAGACGGCGTTGTTGCGCGGCAGATCGTTGCCGAGCTGGCGGATCGCCTCGAGAAACGGCATCGCCTCGATATCGCCAACCGTGCCGCCGATCTCGCACAGCACGAAATCATAGTCGTCATTGCCGTCGAGCACGAAATTCTTGATCTCGTCGGTGACATGCGGAATGACCTGCACGGTGGCGCCGAGATAGTCGCCGCGCCGTTCGCGCTCGATGATGTTCTTGTAGATGCGGCCGGTGGTGATGTTGTCCTGCTGGTTGGCCGAGCGGCCGGTGAAGCGCTCGTAATGGCCAAGATCGAGATCGGTCTCGGCGCCGTCATCGGTGACGAAAACCTCGCCATGCTGGTAAGGCGACATCGTTCCGGGATCGACATTGAGATAGGGATCGAGCTTTTTGATGCGTGCGCGATAGCCTCGCGCCTGCAAGAGAGCCCCAAGGGCCGCTGCAGCGATGCCTTTTCCAAGTGAGGAAACCACGCCGCCTGTGATGAATACATATCGCGCCATGGGAGTCATCGCTTAACGCGGCCGAATTGATTCCGCCAGAGAAAAAACCGCCGCTGAGGCTTTTTCCAGAGAAGGCGCGATAGTCCCGAGGTTCGAGACTGGTGTTTTGGTCAAAACAAAAGGGCCGGCAAAAGCCGGCCCTTTCGGCAGGTTTGTGAAAGCGTCAGATGATGACGACCTTGGTGCCGACCCTGACGCGGCTGTAGAGGTCCATGACGTGCTCGTTGATCATGCGGAAGCAGCCATTGGAGGCGCTGGTTCCGATCGACTGCGGCGCGATGGTGCCGTGGATGCGCAGATGCGTGTCCTTCTTGCCGTCGTAGAGATAGATGGCGCGGGCGCCGAGCGGGTTCTGGCCGCCGCCGGGCATTCCGTCCTTGTACTGGCCATAATGCTTGGGTTCGCGCTTCTGCATGTCGAGCGTCGGGATCCAGCGCGGCCATTCCTGCTTGTCGCCAACGGCAACCTTGCCCTTGAACTGCAGGCCTTCGCGGCCGACCGCGATCGCATAGCGGCGGGCGGTGAAAGCCGATTCGACGAGGTAGAGGCGGCGCGCGCTGGTATCGATGACGATCGTACCCGGCTCATAGCCGCTGAATTCGACGTCCTGCGGCACGAATTCCGGCTTCACCTTGAACTGCTTCTTGGCTTGCCGCTTGGCGAGAGCCTGGTCGAGCGCGCGCGTTTCGGGGAGATAGGCAATCGACGAGGCAGAGGACGTGCCGCCGAACAGGCCGGCGAACAGTCCGCCGCTCGTCGGCTTCTGGCCCGGGGCCTCGCTGCGCAATTCGCCATTGTTGCCGGTCAGCGCGATATTCATCGCTTCGGCCGGAAGCGGTTCAGCCGATTCGATCGGCTCGATCGGCGCGATCGGGTCAACCGGAGCGATGATCTTGGTGGTCTTCTTGCCTGGCTTGGCGTCGGCAACCACGACCGGCTTGCCCTTGCTTGCCAGGAACGCCTGGCGCTGGGCATCGGCCCTGGCTTTCGCCGCATCGCGCATCGCCAGCTTGCGGGCCTCGAGCGCCTTGACGCGGGCGAGATCCCTGTCGGCGGCGATCTTGTCTTCGAGCTTGCTGATCTGAGCCAGATCATCCGGGCTCGGGTTTTTCTTCTTCTTGAGAAGCTTCAGCTGCGTCGCATCGCTCTTGGCGGCGACGTTGATGACAGCGGTTTTGCCAACCGCCTGCGGTGAGGTCATTGCCGGAGTGCCGGCGAAGACCGCGGAGCTCATGCCGAATACGGCACAAAACCCCATGAAAATGAAGCTGCGAAGCTGCATGGCGAAGATCCGATCGTTCAATGCTTGTTGCCCACGGCGTCGCCCGGCGCCCCCCAAGGGCGCAGAAAGTGCCGCCGGCAATCTATAATCGAAGTGGCGTACGGGCCTCAAGCACGGGGTGCGGTCGAATCTTCGTGATCGTGTGCCATTTGCCGCGACTGTGTTGAAACAACAACAGATCGCGGCATCTGACGCTACCGACTACTGGTTCGGAACCTGCGGTGTCACCGGCAAGGTAACGCCATTGGTAGCCGGCGGCGTAGCCGAATCGGTTGCAGGTGGCGTCGCCGGAGATGGAGCCGTCGCCGGGGCCGTGGTGGCGGGCGGCGTGGTGGCGGCGCCGTTGGCCGCGGGCGCGGCCGGTGCGGTGTTGCCCGAAGGCGGCGTCGGCGCCGTCGTGCCGGGCAACTGATTGAGCACGCCGTTGCCGCTGTCGGCCGGCACGCGGTCGAGAATGTCGATCGGTTTTTCGCCATAGCGGGCAACGATCGAGAGTGTCAGCGACGTCACGAAGAAGGCCGCGGCCAGGATCGCCGTCGCCCGCGTCAGCGCATTGGCGGCGCCACGCGCGGTCATGAAACCGGAACCGCCGCCAATGCCGAGACCACCGCCTTCGGAGCGTTGCAGCAGCACCACGCCGACAAGGGCGAGCACGACCATGAGGTGGATGACGATCAGTACGGTTTCCATATTTTATCCTGGCAAGCCCTGCCGCTCCCTGGCGATCAGGGCCGGTGATTTGGAGGCGGCTCCATACAATGCTTTAACGGCATTTCCAAGCCCGTGGCCGGAATATGGGAAGCAATGCGCCCTTTGCAACGATTTCCGCCGAACTGCTGCGTTCATAAGTCTATGACCGAACTGGTCGGCAACGAAATTCCGGGGCCTACGAGATATTCTGGTATGCCTCGGCGATGGCGAGAAAGTCGGACGCCTTCAGGCTGGCGCCGCCAACCAGCGCGCCATCGACGTTTTTGACGCCTAGCAGTTCGACAGCGTTGGACGCCTTGACCGAGCCGCCATAGAGGATGCGCATCTTGCCGGCCACGGCTGCGCCGAGCGCTTCCGCCAGTTTTTGGCGGATATGCGCGTGCGCCTCCGCCACGTCTTCGGCGGTCGGCGTCAGGCCGGTGCCGATAGCCCATACCGGCTCGTAGGCGATAACGGTGTTGGCGGGCGTTGCGCTCGGTGGCACCGAGCCGGCGACCTGGCGCGATAACACGTCGAGTGCTGTGCCCGCTTCGCGCTCGGCCTTGGTCTCGCCGATGCAGATGATGGCGACGAGCCCTGCCCGCCACGCCGCCGAGGCCTTGGCGAGGACGATGGCATCGTCCTCGCTGCGCTGTTCGCGGCACTCGGAATGGCCGACAATGACGTGGCTGGCGCCCGCATCCTTCAGCATCTCGGCTGAGACGCAGCCGGTGAAGGCGCCGCTTTCCTTGATGTGGCAGTCCTCGCCACCGGCCCGCACCGGCGTGCGCGACAGGATTTCGACGGCGCGCGACAGTAAGGTCGCCGGCACGCAGACCAATGCTTCGGTCTCTGCGTCGAGCCCGCTCATGAAGCCGTTGCCGATCATCCTGAGCTCGTTCAGCGAAGCGCTGGTGCCGTTCATTTTCCAGTTGCCGGCAACGAGCGGTCGAATTCCTGGCGTCATGGGGATCTGGTTCTCCGGGCGACATTGGGGTCTCGCCCTCCCTATCAAAATCAGGCCACAAAGCAATCGACAGTGAGCCGGAAGGGCGCTATTGCGCTTGTTTCAGACTCGGGCGCACGCAAAACTGCGCAAAAATCGGAAGTAACAATGCTTGGTATATTGAGAAGCGCGGCAGGGACCTGGGTCGCGAAAGCCCTGCTGTCGCTGCTGGTGTTGAGTTTCCTTGCCTGGGGCGTCACCACGCGGATGACGGGCGGCTTCCTGGCTGGCCATCATGCGGTGATCACCGCCGGCAGCACCACCGTGTCGATCACCGAGTACCGCCTCGCCTACGATCGCCAGATCGCCATGCTGCAGCAGCAGATCGGCCAGCGCATCAGCCGCGACCAGGCCAAGGCCTATGGCATCGACAACCAGGTGCTGGCTCAGTTGGTGTCCGGCGCCGTCCTTGACGAACAGGCGCGCAAGCTCGGGCTTGGCTTCTCCAAGGACAGGCTGGCCGAACTGACGCGGCAGGAACCCGCCTTCCAAGGCCCGAATGGCCAGTTCGACCGCCGGCTGTTCGAATCCCGGCTGCGCGAACTGGGAATGCGGCCGGAGGATTATCTGAAGAACCGGGCTCAGGTGGCGGTGCGCCAGCAGATCGTCGAAGCGGTTTCGGACGGCCTCAAGGCTCCGGACACCTTCTTCAAGGCAGTTGCGCTCTATCGGGGCGAAGACCGCACCATCGACTATCTGATCTTGCCAAAGGCGTTGGTGGAGCCCATCGAGGCGCCATCCGACAGCGTGCTTCAGGCTTATTTCGAGGCCAACAAGAAAACCTACGCGGCGCCAGAATACCGCAAATTCTCCTATGTCCGGCTCGAGCCCGAAGACATCATGGATGTCAGCGCCGTAACGGACCAGCAGGTCAGCGACGACTACAACAAGAACAAGGGCCGCTACACCACGCCGGAAATGCGCACCATCGAACAGCTGGTGTTCCCTTCCGCGGACGCCGCCAAGGCGGCATCCGATTCGCTGAAGACGGGCGCCACCTTCGACAAGATCGTCACCGCGCAGGGCAAGACCCCGGCCGACACGCTGCTCGGCACGCTCTCCAAGGATAAGATCACCGACAAGGCGGTCGCCGATGCCGCATTCGCGCTTGCCGTCAACGAAGTCAGCCCGGTCGTCCAGGGCGCGTTCGGTCCGGTGCTTTTGCGCGTCACCGAGATCAAACCGGAAACGGTGAAGCCGCTGGCGGAAGTGTCAGACCAGATCCGAAAGGATCTGGCGCTCGGCGAAGCAAGCCGCATCCTGCTCGACGTGCACGACAACTACGAAGACACCCGCGCCGCCGGCAGCACGCTGGCCGAAGCCGCCGCCAAACTGAAGCTCAAGGACGTCACCGTCGAGGCCATAGACCGCACCGGCCTCAAGCCGGACGGCACCATCATCAAGGACCTGCCGGCATCGCCGGACCTGATCAAGGCGGTGTTCGAGGCCGAGCCCAACACCGAGAATCAAGCCCTGACCACGCCTAACAACGGCTTCGTGTTCTATGAACTGACATCGATCACGCCGGCTCGCGACCGCACGCTGGACGAAGTCCGCCAGCGCGTGGTGGCGGACTGGACGACAGAGGAAACGACCAAGCGGCTGACCGCGAAAGCAGACGAACTCGACAAGCGCCTCAAGGCTGGCACCACACTCGACGTCATCGCCGGCGAACTGAAGCTTGAAAAGCAGACCAAGCGCGGCGTGAAGCGCGAGGCCGACGATGTCGATTTCGGCAAGGAGGGTGCTGCTGCGATGTTCGGGGTCGGCGAAGGCGGCACCGGGCTGATCCCCTCGCCCACCGGCGACGGCCAGATCCTGTTCAAGGTCGCCGAAGTGTTCGAGCCGGCCGGAGCCGACGCCAGCTCGGTACCCGACGATGCGCAAAAATCCTTCACGCAAGGCATGTCCGACGATCTGCTCGACCAGCTGGTGGCGCAGTTGCAGACGCAGTACGCCGTCAGCGTCGACCAGGCCGCCGTTTCCCAAGCCCTCGCCCAATGAATGGCCTTAGCCCAATGAACGTCTTGGCCCAATGAGCGCCCTGAAGACCCATATCGCCAAGGTCGCCACGGGAACCGGGCTTACCTTCGAGGAAGCGCGCGAAGCTTTCGACATCATCATGTCTGGCGACGCGACGCCGGGCCAGATCGGCGGCTTCCTGATGGCGTTGCGCGTGCGCGGGGAGACCGTGAGCGAGATTTCCGGCGCCGTCGCCACCATGCGTGCCAAGATGCTGCGCGTCGAAGCTCCTGAGGGCGCCATCGACATTGTCGGCACGGGCGGCGACAATTCGCATTCAGTCAACATCTCGACCGCTTCGGCCTTCGTCATTGCCGGCTGCGGCGTGCCGGTCGCCAAGCACGGCAATCGCGGCCTGTCGTCGCTGACGGGCGCTGCCGATGTGCTGGTCGCGCTCGGCGTTAAGATCGATATCCTGCCAGAGGTGATCGGCCGCTGCATCCAGGAGGCCGGCGTCGGCTTCATGTTCGCGCCGGCGCACCACCCTGCGATGAAGCATGTCGGCCCGACCCGCGTCGAGCTCGGCACGCGTACCATCTTCAACCTGCTCGGACCGCTGTCCAATCCGGCTGGCGTCAGCAGGCAGATGGTCGGCGTGTTCCTGCCGGAATGGATCGTGCCGGTGGCCGAGACATTGAAGGCGTTGGGCACCGAGCATGCCTGGGTGGTCCATGGGGATGGCTATGACGAAATCACCACCACCGGCGAAACGCAGGTGGCGGAACTGGCCGGCGGCGAGATCCGCCATTTCACGCTCACCCCGGAAGCCGTCGGCCTGCAGCGCCACAGCAAGGACGAGCTGCGCGGCGGCGATGCCGCCTACAACGCCAAGGCGTTGCGCGACATGCTGGGCGGTTCTGCCGGCGCCTATCGCGATACGGTGCTGATGAATGCCGGCGCCGGCATGGTGGTTGCCGGCAAGGCGACGACGCTTGCCGACGGCATGGCCGCGGCCACACAGGCCATCGACAGCGGCCGGGCGCTGGGCGTGCTCGACAGGCTGGTCGAGATTTCGAACGGATGAGCCGTGGCTGACATTCTGCGCAAGATCGAGGCCTACAAGCGCGACGAGATCGCGGCGGCGAAGGCGCGGATACCGTTGGCCGAGATCAAGGCGCGAGCCAAGGACGCCGACGCACCGCGTGGCTTTCGGAGGGCGCTTGAGGCGAAGCGCAGATCGGGCAGCTTCGGCCTGATCGCCGAGATCAAAAAGGCAAGCCCATCCAAAGGCTTGATCCGTGCCGATTTCGACCCGCCCGCACTGGCGCAGGCCTATGAGAAAGGCGGTGCCGCCTGTCTTTCGGTGCTGACCGATGCGCCATCCTTCCAGGGCGCGCCGGAATTTCTCACCAATGCGCGCAACGCCGTCGCCCTGCCCGCGCTGCGCAAGGATTTCCTGTTCGACCCTTACCAGGTTTACGAGGCTCGCGCCTGGGGCGCTGATGCCATCCTGATCATCATGGCCAGCGTCGATGATGCTTTGGCCAGCGAATTGGAAGCGACCGCATTCGAACTCGGCATGGATGCGCTGATCGAGGTGCATGACGAGGCCGAGACGCAGCGCGCGGTAAAACTGTCGTCGCAGCTGATCGGCATCAACAACCGCAATCTCAGAACATTCGAGACCAGCCTCGAAACCTCGGAACGGCTGGCGTCGATGGTGCCGGGCGGCCGATTGCTGGTCAGCGAGAGCGGCATTTTCACCCACGACGATTGCTTCAGGATGCAAAAGACCGGCATCAGCACCTTCCTCGTCGGCGAGAGCCTGATGCGGCAAGAGGATGTCGCTGCGGCAACGCGGCTGCTTTTGACAGGCAAGGCGAAGGCAGAGGTAGCCTGACAATGGCAGCCGCCCTCACCCATCTCGGCGCCAAGGGCGAGGCCAACATGGTCGATGTCGGCGACAAGGCGGAGACGACGCGCACGGCGGTCGCCGAGGGCTTTGTGTCGATGCGGGCCGAAACCCTGAAGATGATCCTCGACGGCGACGCCAAGAAGGGCGATGTGCTGGGTACCGCGCGCATTGCCGGCATCATGGCGGCCAAGAAGACGCATGAGCTGATCCCGCTCTGCCATCCGCTGCTTTTGACCAAGGTGTCGGTCGACATCGAACCGGACACCACGCTGCCCGGCCTCAGGGTCACCGCGCTTGCCCGCGTCACCGGCAAGACCGGGGTCGAGATGGAGGCGCTGACCGCGGCGTCGGTGGCGTGCCTGACCATCTACGACATGGCCAAGGCGGTCGACCGTGCCATGGTGATTTCCGGCATCAGGCTGGTGGAAAAGACCGGCGGCAAGTCCGGCGACTACAGGGCGGGTTCGTAATGGCGCTGGTTCCGGTCGCCGAGGCGCTTCAACGCCTCCTCGACGGCGCTGTGGCGTTGCCCGGTGAAAGCGTCGCGCTGGCGGATGCGGCCGGCCGGGTGCTGGCGGAGCCGGTCGTGGCGCTGCGTACCCAGCCGCCTTTCAATGCATCTGCCATGGACGGCTATGCCGCACGGGCGCAGGATGTGGCGACCCTCCCCGCGAGGCTTTCGGTGATCGGCACGGCGCCTGCAGGGCGCGGCTTTGACGGCGCTGTCGGCAAGGCGGAAGCCGTGCGCATCTTCACCGGCGCGCCGCTGCCTGAAGGCGCAGACACCATCGTCATCCAGGAAAATGTTCGCGATCTCGGCGGTGGCCGGATCGAGGTCACCGAACCGACGGCGAAGAACCGCAACATCCGCCGCCTTGGACTGGATTTTGCCCAAGGCGACGTGCTGCTGGAGAAAGGCCGCGTGCTCGATCCGGCTGCATTGTCGCTGGCGGCGTCGGCCAATCATCCCCGGTTGAACGTGGTGCAACGGCCGCTGGTCGCCATCATCGCCACCGGCGACGAATTGCTGCCACCGGGCAGCGAACCTGGCCCCGCCCAGATCATCTCGTCCAACGCCTATGGCGTCGCTGCTGTGGCGCAGTCGGTCGGCGCTCGCGCGCTCGATCTCGGTATAGCGGCCGATCGCAAGGAAGCGATCGCGGCGCTGGTGAAAAAGGCGGTCGATGCGAAAGCCGACGTCATCGTCACGCTCGGCGGCGCCTCGGTCGGCGACCATGATCTCGTTCATGACGTGCTGACCGGCGAAGGCATGAACCTCGACTTCTGGAAGCTCGCCATGCGCCCGGGCAAGCCGCTGATGTTCGGGCGGCTGGGCGATATCAGGTGCATCGGCCTGCCCGGCAATCCGGTGGCGAGCCTGGTCTGCTCGCAATTGTTCCTGAAGCCGCTATTGGCGCAGCTCGGCGGCCGTCCCCACCGGCAGGACATCCGCCAGGCTCAGCTTGGCGCCTCGATGCCGGCCAATGATCTAAGGCAAGACTATGTGCGCGCCGTGGTCCGGGAAGAAGCCGGCGCATTGGTGGCGACGCCGTTTGGCATCCAGGATTCCTCGATGCTGAGAATGCTGGCCGACGCCAACGGCCTGATCGTGCGCGAGCCCTTCGCTCCGGCGGCAGAAGCAGGCGCTGCTTGCAGCATTCTGATGTTGCGCTGAGGTCGCGGATCCAAACCGTTAATTCCAAGAGACAAGACTGGTTGTTACTCCGCCAGCAATGTCCGCGTCAGCGGATGTGTCGGATCGGCAAGCCCGTCGACGATGCTGAAATGATGCCGGTCCGGCTCGACCACTGTGCTGGTCGTGGCGCCGAGGCCGATCCAGATGTTGGCAAGCAGCGCATTCTGGCGCAGGAACTCCGCCCGCTCACCGCCGCCGGCCCAGCAGGTGATGCGTGCGCCATCCATCGGGCGCAGCAGCGCCGGGCTTTCGGCCAGTGCTTCCGCTTCATCAATGGCCAGTGTCGCGTTCATCCCCGTCCGCATGATCGGCCGCAGATCATGAACCCCGGAGATCGAGACGACATTGCGTATGCGGCCGGCCACATCGGCGGCCAGAGGCGTCGTTGTCGTCACCATCCTGGAGGCGAGATGGCCGCCGGCGGAATGCCCGGTCAGGATCACCGGCCCGCCGACCATCGTCGCCGCCTTGCCGATCGCCGCCGCGATTTCCCTGACGATGCCGGAAATGCGTATGTCGGGACAAAGCGTGTAAGTCGGCATTGCCACGGCAAAGCCATTGGCAACCGCGCCGTTGGCCAGATGCGACCATGGCTTGTTGTCGAACGCCTTCCAGTAACCGCCATGGATGAAGACGACGAGCCCTTTGGGCATGACATCGGGAAGGAACAGATCGAGCCTGTTGCGCGGGCTGTCGCCATAGGCGATGTCGAGCTTGGCCCGACCGGACGCCGACATTGTGTCGCGAAAAGCCTGTGCCGGTGTGTCCCACGCGGCCGGCCAGCGATTGCTGCCGGCAATGTTGTCGCCGTTGGCGTAGGCATTGTCCCAATCGGCAACACGATGTTGGAGCATCTGCATCCCTCCCGGATGGCTTCAGTTCAGTCGACAGGAATGGCCGCCGAACAGGGCGGCGTCAATCCTGCGACCTAAAAACATTTTAGGCTTGAAACAAATTTCGACTGGTGCGATCCTGCGCCTTGTTCAGCCATGGGCGCGAGGCAGACAGGGGCAGCCGAAAATGCTTGGGCCATCAGCGCATATCGACACATTCACGCGCGACAACCTGCCGCCGCCGGAGCAATGGCCGGAGTTTTTGCTCGACGGCTTCGACTATCCCGACCACATAAATGCCGGCGTCGAATTGACCGACAGGCTGGTCGAAAAAGGGTTCGGCGACCACACCGCGCTGATCGGCAATGGCCGCCGCCGCACCTACAAGGAACTGTCCGACTGGACCAACAGGCTCGCCCATGCCCTGGTCGAGAATTATGGCGTCAAGCCGGGCAACCGGGTGCTGATCCGCTCGGCCAACAATCCGGCCATGGTCGCCTGCTGGCTGGCCGCCACCAAGGTTGGCGCGGTGGTCGTCAACACCATGCCGATGCTGCGCGCCGGCGAACTCGCCAAGATCGTCGACAAGGCGGAAATCACGGTTGCGCTTTGCGATGCAAGGCTGATGGACGAGATGACCGCCTGCGCCAAGGGCAGTGCGTATCTCAAGCAGGTCATTGGCTTCGACGGCACGGCCAACCATGACGCGGAACTCGACCGCGCCGCCCTCGACAAGCCGGTCACCTTCACTGCCGTCAACACCGGCCGCGACGATGTCGCCCTGCTCGGCTTCACCTCCGGCACCACCGGCGTGCCGAAGGCGACGATGCATTTCCACCGCGACCTGCTGATCATCGCCGACGCCTATGCCCGCGAAATCCTGGAGGTGACGCCCGACGACATCTTCGTCGGCTCCCCGCCCCTTGCCTTTACCTTCGGTCTTGGCGGGCTCGCCATCTTCCCGCTGCGCTTCGGCGCCGCGGCGACGCTGCTGGAACAGGCGACGCCACCCAACATGATCCACATCATCGAGACCTACAAAGCGACCATTTCCTTCACCGCTCCAACCGCCTATCGGGCCATGCTCAAGGCCATGGATCAAGGCGCTGACTTGTCCTCGCTGCGCGTCGCGGTTTCGGCGGGCGAGACGCTGCCGGCGCCTGTCTTCGAGGAATGGACTGAGAAGACCGGCAAGCCGATCCTCGATGGGATCGGCGCCACCGAGATGCTGCATATCTTCATCTCCAACCGCTTCGACGACATGAAGCCGGCCTCCACCGGCAAACCCGTCGGCGGCTATCAGGCACGCATCGTCGATGACGAGATGCGGGAGTTGCCGCGCGGCTCTACTGGCCGGCTGGCGGTGCGCGGCCCGACCGGCTGCCGCTACATGGCCGATGCCAGGCAAAAGGACTATGTCCGCGACGGCTGGAATCTCACCGGCGATACGTTCACGCAGGACGAGGATGGCTTCTTCCACTTCGCCGCGCGTTCCGACGACATGATCGTCAGCGCCGGCTACAACATCGCCGGCCCCGAGGTCGAAGCGGCGCTGCTCTCGCATCCCGACGTCGCCGAATGCGCGGTGACCGGCGCCGAGGACGGCGAACGCGGCCAGATCGTCGAGGCGCATATCGTGCTTGTGCAAGGCGTTTCGCCGGACGCATTGACCGTCAAACGCCTGCAGGACCACGTCAAGGCAACGATCGCGCCCTACAAATATCCGCGTTCGGTGAAGTTCATCGACGCCTTGCCCAAAACCCAGACCGGCAAGATCCAGCGCTTCCGGTTGCGCGCGGAGAAGATCAATTGATTAAGCCGCACGATCCGGCGTCCGATGGCGCGCAGATGTCGTTCAAGGAGCGGATGTCCTACAGCGACTATCTGCAGCTGGACAAGGTGCTCGATGCGCAGGCGCCGCTGTCTTCTGCCCATGACGAGATGCTGTTCATCATCCAGCATCAGACATCCGAATTGTGGATGAAACTGGCCCTCCACGAGATCGGCGCCGCGATCCGCTCGATCCGCGCCGACCGCCTCGAACCGAGCTTCAAGATGCTGTCGCGTGTCGCGCGCATCTTCGAGCAGCTCAACAATGCCTGGGACGTGCTGCGCACGATGACGCCAAGCGAATACACCGAGTTTCGCGACGCGCTCGGCCAATCCTCGGGCTTCCAGTCGTGGCAGTACCGCGCTATCGAGTTCATGGCCGGCAACCGCAACCTTGCCATGCTCGGGCCGCACAAGCACCGGCCCGACCTTACGGACAGGCTGGAAGCCATCCTGGCCACGCCGTCGCTGTACGACGAGGCGCTTCTGCTTTTGGCGCGCAATGGCTTCGACATCGGCGCCGACGCCAGTCGCACGGACTGGCGCGAGACGCGCGTCGAGAACGAAGACGTGCTGGCTGCCTGGCAAACCGTCTACCGCGACCCGCAGCGCTACTGGATGCTCTACGAACTGGCCGAGAAGCTGGTCGACTTCGAGGATTATTTCCGCCGCTGGCGCTTCAACCACGTCACCACGGTCGAGCGCATCATCGGCTTGAAGCGCGGCACCGGCGGCACCTCAGGCGCCTCCTATCTGAAGAAGATGCTGGAGGTCGTGCTGTTTCCGGAGCTCTGGACGGTCCGCACCCGGCTCTAGAGCATTTCACCGTTTAACGGAAACGGCGAAATGCTCTAGCTCTTTGATTGACGCAATTTCGGACGGAAAACCGCTTCACACTTTTCCTGAAATTGCTCTGGTTTCTCACGTAACCGCGGTCTTCACCGCGAAGCGGGCGTCCTGCCAGGCGCCGGTGCGCAGAATATCCTCCAGGACTTCGACCGCCTGCCAGACATCGCCATATCCGACATAGAGCGGCGTGAAGCCGAAACGGATGGTCGACGGCGCCCGGAAATCGCCGATCACGCCGCGCTCGATCAGCGCGCGCATCACCTGATAGCCATGCGGATGGAGGAACGACACCTGGCTGCCGCGCTGGCTGCCGTCGCGAGGACTTTCCAGTTCAAGCCGGTAGGCGCCGCATCTGGCTTCGACGAGCTGGATAAACAGGTCGGTCAGCGCGATGCTTTTTCTGCGCACCGCCGCCATATCGACGTCGTTCCAGATATCGAGCGCGCCCTTGAGCGCCCGCATCGACAGCACCGGCTGCGTTCCGCACAGGAAGCGGCGAATGCCGCTGCCGACGGCAAAGCCCTGCTCGAAGGCAAAGGGCCGCGCATGGCCCCACCAGCCGCTGAGCGGCTGGTGGGCATCGTCATGGTGGCGCTCGGCCGCGTAGATGAAGGCTGGCGAGCCCGGGCCGCCATTGAGGTATTTGTAGGTGCAGCCGACGGCGAAATCGGCATTGGCACGGTCAAGTTCGACCGGCAAGGCGCCGGCCGTGTGGCAGAGATCCCAGATGATCAGCGCGCCGGCGTCATGTGCCTTGCGCGTCAGCGCCGCCATGTCGCGCAACTGGCCGGATTTGTAGTTGACGTGGTTGACCAGGATGACGGCAACGCTGTCGTCGATCAGCTCCTCGATTGCGGCCGCGTCGACGCCCTCCAGCCGCAGCCGCGTTCCCGGCCGGGTCGAGGCGACGCCTTCGGCCATGTAGAGGTCGGTCGGGAAACTGTCGCCCTCGGCAACGATGACCGACCGATCCGGCCGCATGCCGAGCGCTGCGTGCAGCAGCTTGTAGATGTTGATCGAGGTTGTGTCGCAGACCACCGTCTGCCCATCAGCCGCGCCGATCAGTCGCCCGAGCTGATCTCCCAGTTCCACCGGCATGTTGAACCAGCCGGCGGTGTTCCAGGCGCGAATGAGGTCGTGCGCCCATTCCTGCGTGGCGGCCTGCTGCAGTTCGCTGAAGACGACCGCTGACGCGGCGCCCAGGGAATTGCCGTCGAGATAAATCACGCCTTGCGGCAAGACAAAGCGTTCACGCATGGAGCGCAGCGGATCGGCGGCATCCATCGCTTCGATTGTAGCGAGATCGGGTGTCGTGCTCATGATCCGGCGCCCCTCCATGGACAAACGCGCGCGGCGGAGCCTGCCGCCCAAACATGCCGGCGATCTTGAGTGGTCGCCCTTGAACTGTCAAACATTATATATAATTCACCCATTGAAAGGCTTTGATATATAATGATCCGCCCGAGCGTTTATGTCTGATGGATCACGATGCTGGATGACGAGCAGACCTCGAAGACGGAAGTGGCCTATCGCCTGCTCAGGCGCGATATTCTTGCGACCCGGCTGGCGCCTGCCGCGCCGTTGAAGCTGAGCACGCTGCGCAACACCTACGGCATCGGCTGGACGCCGTTGCGCGAGGCGCTGTCGCGGCTGGAGGCGGAACGGCTTGTGACCGCCATCAGCAACCGCGGGTTTGCGGTCGCTCCCGTCTCTCGGGCGGAGCTCGAGGATCTGGCGCGTGCGCGGCTGGTGGTCGAACTGCCCCTGCTGGTGGAATCGATCGAGAAGGGCGACCGTGAGTGGGAAGACGCGGTCGTTGCCGCCCACTATCGTCTCTCACGGTGCGGGTCTGTTCTCGACGATCCATCGGATGATGCGGTCGACGCGTGGTACGAAAAACACGATGCCTTCCATGCGGCGCTGCTCAGTGCCGCGACATCCAGCTGGCTGCTGCGCTTCAATGCAACGATTTCCGACCAATTGCATCGCCATCACCGCTTTCTGGGTCTGGCCCCGACGCTGCGCGCCGCCGCCGGCCGCACGGACGGACACCGGAAGGCCGTGGCGGCCCTGCGCGACGCCGTGGCGATCGAACACCATACCGCCCTGATGGAAGCGGCCCTCGATCGCGACGTCGAACGTGCGAAAACTCTGATGACCGCTCACATCGGCTACACGCTGCGGGTCTATGCCCAGAGAGAACCCCGCGCGGATGCTGCGCAGCCCCGTCCGAAAAGGAAGCGGCGATCGTAGCCGACGACGCAGGGCACTTTGTCTTCGTTTCACCCCGTTGCTGGCAACTGGGCGCAGGCGGCGCTCGCAGCGCCGAACGTTACGCTGAACAAAACGTCAACACATTCATTAAACTTTAAAAGGTTGCGGAACACAACTGGAACAGATAGTGTTTGTTCTGGGTTTGTTTTTTCTGATTCTGGTTTCAGAACCCCTGGGGGCCGCGATGCTGACGCGCAAACAACATGAGCTTCTGATGTTCATCCATGAACGCCTGAAGGAGAGCGGAATCCCGCCGTCCTTCGACGAGATGAAGGAAGCGCTCGACCTCGCCTCCAAGTCCGGCATCCACCGCCTGATCACGGCGCTTGAGGAGCGCGGTTTCATTCGCCGGCTGCCGAACCGGGCGCGCGCGCTGGAAGTGCTGCGGCTGCCCGACTCGATCGCACCAGGCCTCAATGCGGCGAGGAAGTTTTCGCCGAGCGTCATTCAGGGCAGTCTTGGTCAAACCGGCCAAGGGCAAGGCGGCCAAGGACAAGGCGGGATGGGCCAAGGCGGTCTCGGCCGCCAGATCAAGCCGGGCTCGCCGTCGCGTTCGATGTCGGCCGGCAATGACGATGCCGTTTCCGCGATTTCAATCCCGGTTATGGGACGCATCGCCGCCGGCGTGCCGATCGACGCCATCCAGCATCAGACCCATTCGATCTCGGTGCCGCCCGACATGATCATGGGCGGCGAACACTACGCGCTCGAGGTCAAGGGCGATTCGATGATCGAGGCCGGCATTTTCGATGGCGACACGGTCATCATCCGCAATGCCGACACAGCCAGCCCCGGCGAGATCGTGGTGGCGTTGGTCGACGATGAGGAAGCGACCCTGAAACGCTTCCGCCGCAAGGGCGCCTCGATCGCCCTGGAAGCCGCCAACCCGGCCTACGAGACCCGCATTTTTGGACCGGACAGGGTGAAGGTGCAGGGCAAGCTTGTCGGATTGATCCGGCGCTACTGAGCCGGCTTGGGTTTGTACTTTTCACGCTGGTTGTAAGGCGGCAGGCCGCGCGCTTCGCGGGAGAAGCGGCGCTGCTCGTGCCAGGGGCGATACGGCTTGTCGACGGCGAAGCGGATGGTTGGCGCTGCAGCTGCCGATTGCGGATCGAAGAAGACGGCGGCGCTGCCGTCGCGGGCCAGCTGTTTCTTCGTCACGACCAGCACCAGCGGGTCGCGGCACGGATTGTAGGCCGTGGCGTCATCGATGACGATCAGGCTAGCGAAGGCACAGGCCGGCCGCGCCGTCTTGCGGTCTTTGGCAAGGGCTACAATGGCTCCGGAAGGGTGTCGGGCGATACAGAGATCGCCCATGCAATAGAAGGGCGACCCGGGCGGCAGATCGAGCGGATCGAGATCGAACCGCGTATCTGTTGCCTCGAAAATCTCGGGCGGGATAATGGTTTCGGCCCGCAGCGCCCGTTTCCAATTGTCCGTGGTGAATTCGTTGGAGCGTTCGCGGTTGAGGGCGAGTTCGCCGCCACCTATCGGCATGGCCACCAGATGTGCGTCCTCGGATATGAGCACGTCGGGCGTAAGCACCTGCGGCACCGTCAACAGGCCGGCCAGCGCGAAAGGCACGGCCGCCAGCCTGAGCCAGGTGGTGGCCATGGTGGCGATGACGAGGGCGACCGCCACCAACAGCACCGAGCGGATGGAGATCAGCCCGACGGCGTCGACCGGCGAGCGCTCGGAAATCCAGGCCGATATGGCGATCATCGCCATCAGACCCTTGCCCATCACATAGAGGAACGGCCCGTCGGCGCCGAACGGCATCGCCAGTGCGCTGAGCACGGCAAAGGGCATGACGATCAACGAAACAATCGGCATCACGGCCAGATTGGCGATCAGGCTGAGCGGCGACACACGCTGAAAATGCCAGATGGCGAACAGCAAGGTTGCACTGCCGGCGATGATCGAGGTCATGGCGAGGCCGCCCATGGCCAGCGCGAATTTTCGCGACAGGAAGCCGACGAAGGAGCGCTTTGCCGGCGGCGTTCTCACCTTGTCGGCGCGGTAATCGGCCCAGCCGGCATAGGCGCCGACAAGGGCGGCGGTGGCAGCAAACGACATCTGGAAGCTGGGACCGACCACCTCGTGCGGCGACACCAGGATGACGGCAATGGCGGAGATCGCCAGATTGCGCATGGTGAGTGCGGCGCGATCAAACAGCACGGCGACAAGCATGACCGCCAGCATGATGAAGCTGCGCTCGGCGGCAACCACGACGCCTGAAATGACGAGATAGGCGGCGATGGAGACGAGTGCTGCCACTGCTGCATATTTCTTGACTGGGCGGCGCGAAGAGAAATCGGGAAACAGCGCAAAGGCGCCACGCAGCAACGCCATGATGGTGCCGGCAACCAGCGCCATGTGCAGGCCGGAGATGGAGATGATGTGGTAGATGCCGGTGCGCCGCATCGCTTCGTTGACCTCGTCCGGGATGCCGGCGCGCACGCCGACAATCAACGCCGCGGCAATCTCGCCTTCGGCGCCGCCGATCTTGCCCCTGATATGGTCGGCAATGTTTTCGCGCGCGTTCTCGATTGCCGAGGAGAGCCGCGCGGTCAGCGGCGGCGGTCCCTGCGTAGCAATGGTTTTCGGATTGCCGAGAAAGAAGCCGCTGCCGCCGATACCGGTGAAATAGCTGTCGAAGGAGAAATCGTAGCTCTCCGGCCGCACCGGACCGGTCGGCGGCAACAGCCTGGCATAGCCGGTGATCAGGGAGCCGGCGGTCATATCGGCGGGAACGGTCCGCGCCGAGAGCCTGACCCGCTCCGGGGCGTAGCGCAGCTCGGGGTAAGCGGTCGAAACCACATCGAGCGTCAGCCTGATGCGGCCGCTTTCCATCTGTTCGAGACTGACGACGCGGCCGGTCAGCCGTGTCTGAATCTCGGAGCCGAGCATCTGCGTTCCGGCGCGCCAAGTCTCGACCTTGGCGGCGACGACGCCGAGCGCGCACAGCATCGCGGCCATGCAGAACAGATGCGTCCTCGGCCGCGATCGCGTGGCGAGGGCGCAACATGTCGCCAGCACCACAATGGCGATTGGCTGCGCAAAGCCGGGCTCGCCGGCCAGCGAGAAATAAATGATGACGCCGGCCGCCAGGAAAACCGGCACCAGCAGGAAGGCGACGCCCCGGTCGAGCTCCGTGTTGGCGGCCACGGCAAGGCTGCGGCGGAGCGCGGGCCATGACGGACGGCGAAGCCGTCTGCGCAGACGGGCGATAGATCCGGGCGCTGTGACTTGCGCCGGCAAGGCGTGACCGGGCAGCGCAGGCGCGACGCCGGGATGCGGCTCAGGCAGCGCGAGGGGCAGCGGCTGGGCATAGGGACTATCGGCAAACAGCGAGCGTTCGCTGACGCTTGCCTCGGCGCCTTCGCCTTCCTTCGTGCCCCGGCCACGTCCAGCCATCGGGTCTGCCCCTTGCGCCCCAGACCCCTATGCTACATGAACGCGCAAAGTGCGAAAGTCCGTGCGGTCGCGTCCACCGCGCCGGAATTGACGATCACTCGCCAAGGACGCTCAATCCTCAATCATATCCCGGCCCTCCGCCCTCAGGCGAGCAAGCCCATCGTGCATTGCCTTCAATTGTTCCGGTGTATGACCCTGCCATTCAGCGAGCTCCCCCAGGATGAGCAACGGATCACGGGAGCGGTAGGATTTCGTCGGATTACCGGGAAATTTTTTATCGGTCAGGTTAGGGTCATCCATAAAAAACCCCGTCGGCTTTACGATGTAAATCCTTTGACGACCGTCACCCGTTGCAAGCTCTGCTCCCCAGATGGCGGCTTCCAGTGTCTGGGTGAAATAGATCCATGACAGTGGTTTACCTCTGAAATTGGAAGGGTGGCCGACGCTCAGCAGATCCCCGGGTTTCAAATCCGCCCGGGTACCATGGTAGAACGGATCACCCTCCGTATGGTCGGCGTTTCTGGTCATCGGTAGTCCTTCTTTCAATCATTCCTCCTTCGTGGCGAGGCCGGACCGCACACAGTTGCGGTGTTCACGATAATGATTGCAGAAAGGTCAATATGCGTGACCAAGCCAACGCTGTCACGGCGGCGTTGTGTCGGGCAGTGCCGCATCCGTGAAGAAATGTCCGCTCGTCAGAGGGGGCTACCACCGTCGCAGCGATGTTCCAGGCACTGTGACGGGCGCTGCAGCCGAATGAAACCCAGACATTGACGCTGCTGCCAAATGAGGTTGCGCGGAGGTGCGAACAGATTTTTGTGCTACAAGGCTCCACCGCCAGTTGACGCAACCGATAATTGCCGACGTGCCCCCGGCCTCATCCAGCCATCGGGTCTGCCCCTTGCGCCCCAGACCGCCTATGCTACATGAACGCGCAAAGCGCGAGAGTCCGCGCGATCACGCTCCGTTTTCCAAGGCTTCCCGAGAGTTCCATGTCCGACACGGTCGTCACCCGTTTTGCCCCCTCGCCCACCGGCTATCTGCATATCGGCGGCGCGCGCACGGCGCTGTTCAACTGGCTGTACGCCAAGCACACCGGCGGCACGATGGTGCTGCGCATCGAGGACACCGACCGCGAACGCTTCAACGAGGCGGCGACACAGGCCATTCTGGATGGGCTGACCTGGCTCGGCCTTTCCTGGGACGGTGAGGCCATATCGCAGTTCGAGCGCGCGCCGCGCCACCGTGAGGTGGCCGAGGAGCTGGTGCGCCTGGGCAAGGCCTATTACAGCTACGAGACGCCTGCCGAGCTCGAGGCGATGCGCGAGGCCGCACGCGCCAAGGGCCTGCCGCCGCGCTACAACGGCCAGTGGCGCGATCGTGCCCCCTCGGAGGCGCCTCCCGGCGTCAAGGGCGCCATCCGCATCAAGGCGCCGACCGAGGGCGAAACCGTGGTGCACGACCGTGTGCAGGGCGAGGTGCGCTTCCCCAACAAGGACCTCGACGATTTCATCATCCTGCGCTCGGACGGCAATCCGACCTACATGCATGCCGTCGTCGTCGACGACCATGACATGGGCGTCACCCACATCATCCGCGGCGACGACCATCTGACCAACGCCGCGCGCCAGACGGTGATCTACAACGCCATGGGCTGGGACGTCCCGTCGATGTCGCATATCCCGCTGATCCACGGCGCCGACGGCGCCAAGCTGTCGAAGCGGCACGGCGCACTCGGTGTCGAGGCTTATCGCGCCATGGGCTATCTGCCCGAGGCACTGCTCAACTATCTGGCAAGGCTCGGCTGGAGCCATGGCGACGACGAGATCATGTCGATCAAGGACATGATCTCGTGGTTCGACATCGGCGATGTCAACAAGGGTGCGGCGCGCTTCGACTTCGCCAAGCTCGAGTCGATCAACGGCGCGCATATGCGCAAGATGGCCGATACCGAGCTGTTCGACATTTTCGTCGCCACTCTGCCATACCTCGAAGGCGGATCTGCTATCGCCGCCCGTCTCGACGACGCCAGGAAGGCGCAGCTGCTGGCCGCCTTGCCGGGCCTGAAAGAGCGCGCCAAGACGCTGGTGGAACTGGCCGATGGCGCGGCCTTCCTGTTCGTCGAGCGGCCGCTGCCGATCGACGAGAAGGCGGCAGCACTGCTCAGTGCCGACGCGCGCGCGATCCTGCGCGGCGCACATGCCGCTTTGCAGACTGTTTCGGGTGATTGGTCGGCTGCCGCGGCTGAAGCCGCGGTGCGCGAGTTCGCAGCGGCCGGCGGCCACAAGCTCGGCGCCGTGGCCCAACCGCTCCGGGCGGCCCTTACCGGCCGTAGCACCTCGCCCGGCGTGTTCGACGTGCTTGCCGTGCTTGGCCGCGAGGAAAGCCTGGCGCGGATTGCGGATCAAATCGATTAGGAGCGAGCTGGCCCAAAAAGATTGGCATTGAAAGGCGGGTTTCGCAGTGCAACATTAGGCCTTGGCCCAATCTGGCACGCACCTCCTAAAATGCGGTGGCGAGTTCGCGCATTCCGGTGATTTCGACGTGTCGTTTGCAGGAATTGCCTTGCCGGCATGAGGAACATGAAGGAGTTTGAGAATGAGCGAAGCTGCGACAAGACTGGAAACCGGCAGCAAGACGACGCACCCGTCGACTGCCACGCTCGAACTGGCCGGCAAGACGCATGAATTCAAGGTGCGAAGCGGCTCGGTCGGGCCCGACGTCATCGACATCGGTGCGCTCTACAACACCACCGGCGCCTTCACCTACGATCCCGGCTTCACCTCGACGGCGAGCTGCGAGTCGGCGATAACCTTCATCGACGGCGATGCCGGCATCCTGCTTCACCGCGGGTACCCCATCGACCAGCTGGCCGAGCATGGCGACTTCCTCGAAGTCTGCTACCTCCTGCTTTACGGCGAACTGCCGACCAAGGCGCAGAAGGACGATTTCGACTACCGGGTAACGCGCCACACCATGGTGCACGAGCAGATGTCGCGCTTCTTCACCGGCTTTCGCCGCGACGCGCATCCGATGGCTGTGATGTGCGGCGTGGTCGGCGCGCTGTCGGCCTTCTATCACGACTCCACCGATATTTCGGATCCGTATCAGCGCATGGTCGCCTCGATGCGGCTGATTGCCAAGATGCCGACGATTGCGGCCATGGCCTACAAATACCATATCGGCCAGCCCTTCATTTACCCGAAGAACGAGCTGAACTTCGCCGCCAACTTCCTGCATATGTGCTTTGCGGTGCCGTGCGAGGAATACAAGATCAACCCGGTGCTGGCGCGCGCCATGGAGCGCATCTTCATCCTGCATGCCGACCACGAGCAGAACGCCTCGACCTCGACGGTGCGGCTTGCCGGCTCGTCGGGCGCCAATCCGTTCGCCTGCATCGCCGCCGGCATCGCCTGCCTGTGGGGCCCGGCGCATGGCGGCGCCAATGAGGCGGCGCTCAACATGCTGGGAGAAATCGGCCATGTCGACCACATCCCGGAATTCATCGCCCGCGCCAAGGACAAGAACGATCCGTTCCGGCTGATGGGCTTCGGCCATCGCGTCTACAAGAACTACGATCCTCGTGCGAAAATCATGCAGAAGACGGCGCATGAGGTGCTCGGCGAACTCGGCATCAAGGACGATCCGCTGCTCGACATCGCCATGGAGCTGGAAAAGATCGCGCTGACCGATTCCTACTTCATCGAAAAGAAGCTCTATCCGAACGTCGATTTCTATTCCGGCATCACGCTGAAGGCGCTGGGCTTCCCCACCACCATGTTCACCGTGCTGTTCGCGGTCGCGCGCACCGTCGGCTGGATCGCGCAGTGGAAGGAAATGATCGAGGACCCGCACCAGAAGATCGGCCGCCCGCGCCAGCTCTATACCGGCGCCCCGGAACGCGACTACGTGCCGATTGCGAAAAGGTGAAGAGAGTGAATGGTGAATGGTAAGTAGTGAATAGCAGGTAGTAAGTAGCAGCTTGATTATAGTCGAGAGCTCGTTATTCACTATTCACTATTCACTCGCTAAGCCCTATTCGCTCTCCCGATGTGGCGAAGAACGACATCGGCGGCGATGTCGCCGGAGGGCCTGTCGGTGGCCATGCGTCTGGCAACCTCGCCAAAGCCGTCCTTTTGCCAAGCGCGGTAGGCGGTGTCTGAGAACAGTGCCTCGAGCTGCCGCGCCAGATAGTGCGGCCGCACATACTGGTTGTAGCTTTCCGGCACGACCGGCCGGTCGGCAATAAGGTTGGGCAAAGCAGCGCTCCACACCGTGATCAGGCTCTGCGCCATCAGCATGATCGGATCGAACTTGTAGCAAGAGATCATCGGGACACCCGACATCGCCAGTTCCAGTGACACCGTTCCAGACGCGATCAGCGCCGCATCGGCCTTGCCGAAGGCCTGCCACTTGCGCTCGGGATCGAGGATGACTTCCGGCTCCTGATCCCAGCGCGCCACGGATGTTTTGACCAGTTCGGCGACATGCGGCACCGTCGGCAGCAACAGCCGCAGCCGGTGGCCACGCGCGCGCAGCGCCGACACCGTCTCGCCGAACGGACCGATAAGCCGGCTCACCTCGCCGCGCCGCGACCCTGGCAGGACGAGCAGCGTCTTGACGTGATCGGCCGAGAGATCGCGTGGCTGGGCTTGCGCCCTGGCCGCGCCCAGCACGCCTGGATCATGCGTGAGGCGATGTCCGACGTAAGTGCCGGGCGGGCCGCCGAGACGGCTGAGCTCCTTTACCTCGAAAGGCAGGATGCACAGTATGTGGTCGACATAGGGCTTCATCGCGGCCGCCCTACCCGGCCGCCACGCCCAGACGCTCGGGCAGACATAATGGACGATCGGGATCGACGTATCGGTGGCGCGGACCTTTTTGGCGACGCGCAGCGAGAAATCGGGGCTGTCGATGGTGATCAGACAGTCGGGTTTTTCGGCGGCGACAGCACTTGCCGTCTGGCTGATCCGCCGCATCAGGCGCGGCAGGTCACGCAGGATCGCGCTGAGCCCCATCAGCGCGATCTCGGCGCCGTCGAACAGCGGCGCCAGTCCGAGCGCCTGCAGATGCCGCCCGCCAGTGCCGACGAGTTGCACCTCGCGCCCGGTCATGCGCTTCAGCGCCTGCACGATGTCGGCGCCCAGCAGGTCGCCGGATTCTTCGCCGGCGACGATGGCAATCTTCAGCGGCTTCTCAGCTGCCATGGACAGACTCCGCAGCCGGCAGGCCGAACACGAACAGGCCGAGCGCATTGGCGCGCGCGAGAACGGCGGGGCCTTCGAGGATGAGCGAACGGCCGGCTTCGACGGCAATGCCGGCGAGCCCCGCGGCATGCGCCGCCTCGACGGTCCGGGGGCCGATAGATGGCAGATCGGCACGCAATTCCTGGCCAGGCTTGGCGCATTTGACCAGGACACCGCGCGTCTTGCCGGCCAGCCTGCCATGGCCGCGCAACTGCTGCGTCCGCTCGAGCAGTCCGTGGGTGCCCTCGACGCCTTCCAGGGCAACAGTGCGGCCACCGATGGCAATTGCCGCCTGACCAATGTCGAGCGCGCCGATGGCCTTTGCCGCCGCATGTGCCGCCTCGATATCGCGCCAGTCGGACTTTCGCGGCACTGCTTTGGTCAGCGGCCCTTCGGCCGCGACGAGCCGGGGCACGACTTCATGCGCACCGACAACCTTGACGCCCCGTGCCTCCAGGCCGCGGGTCAATATCTTCAACAGCCCGTCATCGCCGCGGGCAAGCGCCATGGCGAGCGAGGGTATAAGTGCCAGTAGCCCAAGGTTCGGACGCATGTCGACCAACCGCGGCCTGCGCCTGATCTCGCCGGCAAGCACAAGATGGGTGATCCGCCGGCGCCTCAGCAACGCAACCAGCGAGCCGATGTCTTCCAGCGCAAGGCTTTCATGCTCATAGATTGTGAGGTCGGACTGACGGTCGGCCTGACCTTCGACCAGGATGATGACGGGCGGATGTCCGGCCTCCGCCAGGCCGGCGGCAACTTCGACCGGCAAGCTACCGCCGCCGGCAATGATGCCGACCCTGGCGTCCGGCGCAAGATCGAGGCCCGTTGAAGTGGCCTCAGCCTTCGTCATCGGCATCGTCGCCGTCGCCACCCTTAAGCGACGGGACGGCAAAATGCCGCTTGCCGCGACTGGTGATGAAATCGATGATTTTCATGGCCGTCGGCGACGACGCAAACTCGGCCCTGGCGAATTCGATGTTCTCGCCGACAGTGCGGGAGCGGTCGAAGATGGTCTTGTAAGCCTTGCGCAGCAGGTAGATTTCGGCGCGCGGCAACCCGGCGCGCTTCAGGCCGATGATGTTGAGTCCACGCAGGCTGGCGCGATTGCCCACCGCAATGGCGTAGGGAATGACATCGCCGACGAAAGCCGAGCAGCCGCCGAGAAAGGCGTTGTCACCAACACGCACGAACTGATGAACGGCGCTGAGGCCGCCAATATAAACGCTGTCACCGACCTCGCAATGGCCGCCCAGGGTCGCGCCATTGGCGAAGGTGGCGTTTTTACCGACGACGCAATCATGGGCAATGTGGGCATAGGCAAGGAAATTGCCGTTGTCGCCGACGGTCGTCTCGCCGCGGCTGGAATCGGTGCCGAGATGCATGGTCACGCCTTCGCGGATCGTGCAGTTCTGGCCGATGACCAAAGTGGTGCGGCCGCCCTTGTGCTTGGTGTTCTGCGGCGGTCCGCCCAGTGTCGCCATCGGATAGACCTTGGTCGCGGCGCCAATGGTTGTCGCGCCCAGCACCGAGACATGGCTGACCAGTTCGACGCGGTCACCGATCACGGCGTCAGCGCCGACGTAGCAGAAAGGTCCTATGGAGGCGCCTTCGCCGATCTGCGCGCCGGCCTCGATGACGGCCGAGGGGTGGATTGAAGTCTGTATTTTCATGAGCATTTCGAACCGTCAGCCGGTAACCATCATTGCCGAGATCTCGGCTTCGGCGGCCTTTGTGCCCTCCACCATGGCCTCGCAGGCGAATTTGAGCAGGTTGCCGCGCATCTTGATTTTCTTGACGTGGATCTTCAACTGGTCGCCCGGGACGACCGGTTTGCGGAATTTCGCGTTGTCGATGGTCAGGAAATAGACCAGCGACGGCTTTTCCGTGTTGAGGTTACGGATGCAGATCGCGCCGGCCGTCTGCGCCATAGCCTCGACGATGAGCACGCCCGGCATCACCGGCTGATCCGGGAAATGGCCCTGGAAATGCGGCTCATTGATGGTCACGTTCTTGATGCCGATGGCAGAATCATTGCCGTCGATATCGATGATGCGGTCGATCATCAGGAAGGGATAGCGATGCGGCAAAAGCTTCATCAACCCCAATATATCGACCGCTTCGAGCGTCGCCGGCACCATCTCAGCTACTTCCCCCTTCGCCCTGCTTGCGCGTCCTGGCAAGCTTCCTCAGCATGGCGATCTCACGCATGGCTTCCGCCATCGGCTGCGCCGGATAGCCTCCCCAGATCTCGCCCGCCGGCACGTTGCTCATGAACCCGCTTCTTGCAGCAAGCTTGGCCCCTGATCCGATGGTCAAATGATCGGCAAGGCCAACGCCGCCCCCCATGGTGACACCGTCGCCGACGGTGACGGAGCCGGAAATACCAGAGAGCCCGGCAATAATGCAATTGCGGCCGATGCGAACGTTATGGGCGATCTGCACCAGATTGTCGATCTTGGTCCCCTGACCGATGACCGTATCCGACATGGCGCCGCGATCGACGGTCGTGTTCGAGCCGATTTCGACATCGTCCTGAATGATAACGCGGCCGACCTGCGGCACACGCTCAGGGCCTTTGGCGCCGCCGACAAAGCCGAAGCCGTCCTGGCCGATCCTGGCGCCGCCATGAATGATGACGCGGTTGCCGATCAGCGCGTACTGGACGCTGACACCTGGTCCGATATAGCCGTCGCGGCCGATCTGGCATGACGGACCGATAACGGCGTGGGGGGCAATGACCGTTCCGCTGCCGATGGAAGCACGCGGGCCGACGACGGCTCCGGCCTCGATGATCGCGCCTGCCTCGATATGCGCCGTGGTATCGACATGAGCTTGCGGCGAGACCCCGGTTTCGCTGGTCATCGGTCCCGGCGTCGCCGCCGTCGGGAACAGCAGCCGGCCGATCATGGCGAAGGCCTGCTGCGGGCGCGGATGCACCAGAACCGCAATGCCGGCCGGCGCCTTGCCGGCGAACTCGGCGGGACAAAACACGGCCGCCGCCTTCAGCGACTGCATCAGCGCGAAATTGCGCTTGCCGTCGACGAAGACGAGCGCACCCTCGCCGCCTTCATTGGCTGGCGCCAAAGCGTCGATCGATATGTGGGCAAGATCGGAATCGACGAGCGATGCGCCGGTCAGATTCGCGACTTCGCCGGCCGTATACCGGCGTGATGGCGCGAAGAACACCGGATCGGTCATTCCAGAAGCAATATCCAGCTAGGTCGGATCAATTCTCTTCCGGACCCCAACGGCCCGGAAGCATCGTTACCGCAAGATCAGAAGCGGCTCGACATGCCGAAGTTGAATTCCTGCACGTCGTCGGTCTTTTCCTTCTTGACGGGCATCGCGTAGTCAATGCGGATCGGGCCAAAAGGCGATGACCACAACAAGCCGACACCAACCGAAGCGCGCAGTTCCAAGTCGACTGACCCCTGATTGACCAAAGGAGTGTTAATCTTGCTGCCATACAGCGTTGCGGCATCGGCAAACACGGCGCCGCGCACACCAAAGCTTTCCGGAATGACCGGTATCGGGAACTGGGCTTCCGCCGACGCATTGAAATAGGTGGTTCCGCCGAGGTGGTCACCTGTGTTGAGGTCCACAGGGCCAATGCCACCATACTCGAAGCCGCGGATCATGCGGTCGCTGCTCTGGAACTGATCGAAGATACGCAAGCCGTCACCGCCGAAGCCCTGGATGTGGCCGGCGCCGCCCGAGATCAGGCCGACCAGATCCAACTGTTCGGACAAGGTCTGATAGACAGTGCCACGACCGGTAACCTTGACGAATTTGGCATCACCACCAAGGCCGGCCACTTCCACAGTCGTGGTGGCGTAAATGCCTTCATGCGGGCTCTTCATGTCGTCGATGGTGTTGTAGACCAAGCCAAGACTGACGGACGACTTGATCCACGGGCTCTCCGCAATACCTTGCTTAATCGCTTCCGAGACGTCGCAATCGCCCAGCGTGCCGTCGTCGTTGTCATCGCAGTCGTCGTCGAACTTGTACTTCTCCTGGGCGATATTATACGCCAGCTGCGTCGAGATATTGTCGGTGATCGGCAGGCCGAAGCGCACCGTCGCACCCAGCGTCTCGCTGTCATAGTGGTCGTAGTTGCGCGTCTGCTGGAAGATGTCGAAGCCGGCAGCGATACGGCGCCCGAGGAAATAGGGTTCGGTGAAGGACAGGCTGTAGTCGCGCGAATTCTTGCCGCCACCGGCCGAAACCTTGATGTACTGGCCACGACCGAGGAAGTTGCGCTCCGCGACCGAACCTTCGACGGACGGACCGGCAGTGTCGCCACCGGTCGAATATCCTGCGCCAACCGAGAACTCGCCGGTCGATTTCTCGACTACGTCAACCACGAGCACGACCTGGTCTGGCTCAGAACCCGGGACAGTCGAAACGTCGACTTTCTCAAAGTAATCCAGCTTTTCCAGCCGCTTCTTCGCGCGCTGGATGAGAACCTGGTTGAAGGCGTCGCCTTCGCTCACATCGAACTCACGACGAATGACATAGTCGCGCGTGCGGTCGTTGCCGCGGATTTCGATGCGCTCGATATAGGCCTTGGTGCCCTGGTCGATCGTATAGACGACCGAAATGGTGTGGTTCTCGAAGTTGCGATCGCCGCGCGGCGTCACCTGGGCGAAGGCATAGCCCGAACCCGCGACCTTTTCGGTCAGCGCGATGATGGTGTCTTCGACATCCTTGGCGTTGTAGACGTCGCCCTTGTGGGTCTGAACCACCGATTCCAGCGCCTTCGAGTCGACTTCGGGAATGGTGCTCTCGACGCTGACGTCGCCGAACGTATAGCGGTCGCCTTCCTGCACGGTAATGGTAACGGTGTACTGGTTGGTCGTGTCGTCGAGCTCGCCGACAGCTGAGACCACCTGGAAGTCGGCATAGCCGTGATTGTAATAGAAGCGGCGCAGCGATTCTTGGTCTGCGCGGAGCTTGTCCTCGTCATAGACGTCGTCACGCAGCACGAAGGACAGGAAGCTCGAGCGCTTGGTGGCGATGACGTCAGACAGGCGGCGGCTCGAATAGGCGCTGTTGCCGACGAAATTGACAGCGGCGATCTTGGTGCGGCCGCCTTCGTTGATGTTGAAGACCACGTTCACCCGGTTGTCGCCGAGATCCATGATCTGCGTCGTGACAGTGGCGTCATCGCGGCCAATCCGCCTGTAGGCAGCCTTCACCGCCTCGACATCGGAGTCCAGCGTTGCCTGCGAGAACGTCCCGCGCGGCTTCAACTGCACGGCGACTGCCAGCGCATTGTCCTTGAGCTTCTTGTTGCCCTGGAACAGAACCTGGTTGACGACCTGATATTCGGCAACCTTGACCACCAGCGTCGAACCGACCTGATTGATCTGCACGTCCGAGAACAGCCCGGTGCCGAACAGCGCCTTGACCGCATCGTCGATATCGGCGCTGGAAAACGCCTTGCCCGGCTTGATCGTGATGTAGTTGCGGATGGTGTCGGCGTCGACACGCTGGTTGCCGCTGACCTCGACTCTCGAGACAACGGCTGCCTGCGCCGCAGATGTGGCAACGAACTGCACGGCGAGCGCACCTGGTACAACCAGAGCGGCGGACATAGCCACCGCGGACGCGGCGCTCAAAAATTTGGATGCTGCCTTCATCGGGCTTTTGTACCTTTTCTCGAAGTCCCCACGGCGAGAAAACCGGACGTGCGGTAATTTCTCCTACCGTATTAACCGGATTTTCCCTACACGCAAGGCTTCTGGTTAATTTGTAATTACTTAACCCTGATGCGTGGCTTTCGCGTCACGCATACCCCCCTGCATGGTAAACGGCGTCTCAACATTGCCGGTGCTGAAGCCAAATTTCTTCATGATTTCAGCACCCAAACAGATCGTTCCAGAAGACGAAGCCCATAAATCCCAGCACCAGAAAGAGGCCGGCCCGGTATCCCATTTCCATCATCCGCTCCGATACCGGACGCCGGAAAACGGCTTCGAGTGCGTAGAACAGGAGGTGGCCGCCGTCGAGGGGGGGAATCGGCAAAAGGTTCAGAATTCCGATCCCGACCGACAGCCCGGCGACGAGTTGCACCAGCCATAGGAAGCCCAGCTTTGCCGCCTGCCCCGACATCTTGGCGATCTTGATCGGGCCGCCCAGCTGGCATTTGTCTTCGCGGCCGACAACGAATCGCTGCAGGAACTGGCCGGTGCGCTGAATGACGTGCCCCGTCTCCTCGACCGCGGCGCCGACTGCTCCGACAGGGCTGTAGGTGATCAGCCTGGGCTGGCCGACATCCTTGTTGTTGACGACGCCGATGACGGCCACCTTGACCTTGTTGCCCAGCGCGTCCAGCTGCTCCATCGGCTCCGGCGTCGCGACGACGGTGACCTCCTTGCCGTCGCGCAACATGGTGAAGGTGATGGCGTCGCCGCCGCGGCCTGAGACCAGGCGTTGGACGTCGGCGAAGGTCTCAACCTTGCTGCCGTCGACGGCGACGAATCGGTCGCCTGGCAAAATGCCGGCCCTTTCGGCTGGACTGCCGGCGGTGACCGCCGCCACCATCGGCTCAAACACAGGGCGGCCATAGAGGGAAAACAGCACGGCAAAGACGGCAATGGTCAAAAGGAAGTTGAACAGCGGTCCGGCCACCACCGTGGCGGCGCGTTTCCAGATGGGTTGCGTGTGGAAGGCGACCTTGCGTTCAGCGTCAGTCAGCGTTTCCAGATCTTCCGAACTCGGCTGGCTCGACGTGGCGCTCATGTCGCCGACGAATTTGACATAACCGCCGAGCGGTATGGCGCAGAGCTTCCAGCGCGTGCCGTGGCTGTCGTTGAAGCCGAGAAGTTCGGGGCCGAAGCCGATCGAAAAGGCCTTCACGCCAATGCCGCACCAGCGGCCGACGAGGTAATGTCCCATTTCGTGAATGAAGACGACCACGGTCAGCACGAACAGAAACGGCACCAGCGTGCCGAGGACAAAGCCTTCAGTGCTGAAAAACGCGTGAAGAATTTCGTTCAAGTCATGCCCTCAAATTCACCTGCGGCATAAAGGTGTCGCCGCGACTGTGACATCAATCCAGGCGAATCCGTGGCGTGCGCCATTTCTTCGCCGTGAAATATCACTCAAGCCGGAAACAGCCCCTGCGCCGGATGATCGGCGCCCGCCGAAATCCAGCCGATCACGTATAGGGCAAAAGCCGCCGCGACAAGCCCGTCCACCCTGTCCATGACACCGCCATGCCCGGGTATCAACGCGCTTGAATCCTTGCGGCCGTGGCGGCGCTTGACCCAGGATTCGAAGAGATCGCCAGCCTGGGCAACAATCGACAGCACCAGCGCAACCAAGGCGAGGACGCCAAGATTGCCGGCCCCGGCGGCGGCAGCCAGAAGCACGCCGGCGGCCACGCCGCCGACAGCGCCGCCAAGCGCGCCGCTCTGCGTCTTGCCGGGGGATATAGATGGCGCGAGCTTGGGCCCACCGACGGAGCGGCCGACGAAATAGGCGAAGATGTCGGTCGCCCAGACCACGGCGAACAGAAACAGGATTGCGACCAGGCCGGGATGGTCGCCGCCGCGCAGCAGCGCCAGCGATAAGCCGGACAAAGCCGCGTAGGCAAGACCGGCTGCATCCCATTGCGCCGCTCCACGCATACGGGCGCCGACAGCAGCGACCACAACCATGGCCAGGACAAGAGACAGAAGCCACGATGCCGGCACGCCTGCAACCAGGGCGACGACGAAAACCAGAAGCAGCGCTTCGGGAATGAAGCCGAGGGTCGCACCGGCCAAGGGGCGCGACATGCGCGCCCATTCATAGAAGATGACCGCCGATATCCCGGCGCAAAGCAGGCGGAACCACAGCCCTCCCAACCAGGTCAGGCCAAGCGCTATTGCGGCCAGCACCAGCGCCGAGACGATGCGAAGCTGAAGATTGTTCATCCCGCCGCCGATCACGAGGCAGCGACATCTTGAGCGGCAAGCCCGCCAAAACGGCGCTCGCGGCCAGCAAAATCGCGCAATGCGTCGGCCAGGTGTTCGCGGCTGAAGTCAGGCCAGTAGCAAGGCAGAAAAACCAGTTCGCTGTAGGCTGCCTGCCACAGAAGGAAGTTCGACAGCCGAAGCTCGCCACTGGTGCGGATGACCAGCTCCGGATCGGGAATGCCTGCGGTGTCGAGGGCGCCGGCAAAAGTGTCTGCCGTGATCGCCTCTGCGTCGATCTCGCCGCGCGCCACTGCGGCTGCGAGCTTGCGTGCCGTGCGCACGATCTCGTCGCGCCCGCCATAGTTGAAGGCGATGACCAAGGTCAGCGATTCATTGCGCGCAGTCAGCGATTCGGCCTCTTCGAGCAGGCCCCTGATGTCCGGCTGCAGCCCCGCCCTGTCACCGATGATCCTGACGCGCACGCCGTTCTGGTGCAGTTCGGCCAGATCGCGGCGGATGAACAGCTTCAAAAGCCCCATCAGGTCGCTGACTTCGGCCTTGGGCCGCGACCAGTTTTCCGACGAAAAGGCGTAGACGGTCAGGAAGGAAATGCCGAGACCGGGCGCGGCGCGCACCGTCTTGCGCAGCGCTTCGACGCCGGCGCGATGGCCGGCAAGCCGCGGCATGCCGCGCGCCTTGGCCCAGCGTCCGTTTCCATCCATGATGATCGCGACATGCGCGGGCGTTGCCATTGTCTCGCTTTCGGGCCGGTGTGGGCCGACCCTAGACCTGCATGATTTCAGCTTCCTTATCGGAAAGCAGGTGATCGATGGTGCTGATCGTTTCGTCGGTCAGCTTCTGGACCTGATCGGAGCGCTTGCGCTGATCGTCCTCGCTGATGTCGCCGTCCTTTTCCGCCTTCTTCAAGAAGTCCATGCCGTCGCGACGGACATGGCGCACCGCGACGCGGGCGTTCTCGGCGTAGCCATGCGAAATCTTGACCAGTTCCTTGCGGCGCTGCTCGTTGAGCTCGGGCAGCGGAATTCTGAGATTGGTGCCGTCGACGATCGGATTGAAGCCGAGATTGGATTCTCTGATGGCACGGTCGACCGCGCCGACCATCGACTTGTCCCATACCGAAACCGAGATCATGCGCGGCTCCGGCACCGACACGTTCGCCACCTGGTTGATGGGCATGGTGGTGCCGTAGGCCTGGACCTGGATGGCGTCGAGCAGATTGCTGGAGGCACGGCCGGTGCGCAGCGAAGCCAGATCGTGCTTGAAGGCGGCGATCGCGCCATCCATGCGCCGCTTGAGGTCGTCGAACTCACCACTCATCTTAGTCTCCTCGACCCGTTTGATCCGGGTTCACTGCTTAGGGCCTATATCCGGACCCTCTTTCGAAAACTGAGCCTTTTTAGGAGAGTATACTCCGGATTATTCGTCGGCGACGATCGTGCAACGGCCGCCGCCCCGCAGAATATCGCCGAAACCACCTTTTTCGTGGATCGAATAGACGATTATCGGGATGTTGTTTTCGCGCGCAAGTGCAATTGCGGCGGTATCCATGATCGAAAGGCCCTTGTTGATGACTTCGGCATGGCTGATGCGCTCGAAGCGGGTCGCATTCGGATCCTTCTTGGGATCGGCCGAATAGACGCCGTCGACCTGGGTGCCCTTGAACAGCGCGTCGGCGCCGATCTCGGCGGCGCGCAAGGCCGCGGCCGAATCGGTGGTGAAGAACGGATTGCCGGTGCCGCCGGCGAAAATGACGACCTTGCCCTGGTTCATATAGGCGGTGGCCTGGCGCTGGGAAAAACTCTCGCAAAGTTCGGGCATGGCTATAGCCGACAGCACGACGGCGTCGACGCCGATCTTGTTCAGCGAGGTGCGCAGCGCCAGCGAGTTGATGACGGTGGCCAGCATGCCCATGTGGTCGCCGGTGACACGGTCGCCGCCCTTGGATGCCACCGCCACGCCGCGAAAGATATTGCCGCCGCCAATGACGACGCCGACCTCGATGCCAAGTGCGCGGGCTTCGGCGATGTCGGCGGCGATTCGGTCGACCACCGAGACATCGATGCCGAAATGCTGCTCGCCCATCAACGCTTCGCCCGACGCTTTCAGCAGGACACGTCGATAGAGGGGCTTTGCCGTCATCTGGACCTCGTCATTGTTGCGTGTGGCAGCCTGGGCAGGCCGCCCTCGCGCGGGCGCCGCCGCTGGCGCGATGCCGAGTTCCGATACACGAAGGGCGCCGCGATGTCACGCGGCGCCCCTCGCCCAATTCCGCCTTCCCGTCGCGGCCCGTCAGTTGCTGGTGATGCTGACGGCGTCGCCCTCGACCAGCAGCGGCGGCGCATAACCCAACGGCTTGTCGCCGGTTACGGCGCCGCCGGTAACCCGGGCTTGTATGTCGGACCCGAAATAGGCGTACGGGAATGGCGGCGGTGTCTTGCTGACCGTATCCAGCCGCGCGCGAAGCTCGGCGGGTAACGTGAAATCCGACGCCGCCAGATTGTCCTGCAACTGCGCCAGCTTGGTGGCGCCAAGAATCACGGCGGCAATGCCCGGTTGCGTTGCCACCCAGTTGAGCGCGACCTGCGCCATGCTGCGTCCGAGTTCGGCGGCAACTTTTTCGAGTTCCGCCACAATCTCCCAGTTGCGCTCGGTGAACTTCTGGAACCCCGGATGAGTGGTGTTGCGAAAGCCGTCGAGCCGGCCGACATGGCCGTCCTGCGTCGGCCGGTACTTGCCGCTGAGCAGCCCGCTGGCCAGCGGGCTCCACACCATGATTCCTGCGCCATGGCGGATGCCGAAGGGCACGAACTCATTGTCGATCGAACGCTCCGCCAGCGAATATTCAAGCTGCAGGGCCGACACCGGCTCGTAGCCGCGCCACTCGGCGATCGTCTGCGCGCGGGCAGCATACCAGGCCGGCACATCGGACAGGCCGACATGGCGAATTTTGCCCGCACGCACGAGATCATCCATCGTGCGCATGACCTCCTCGGCCGGCGTCAGCCCGTCCCAGACATGGAGGAGGTAGAGGTCGATATAGTCAGTGCCCAACCGCTTCAGCGAGGCGTCCACGGCGCGCAAGATGTTCTTGCGGCCATTGCCACCGGCGTTCGGATTGCCGGGCTCCGCGTTGAAGGTGAATTTCGTGGCGATCACCGCTCTGTCGCGCAAGCCTCGCTCGGCGATGAATTCGCCGAGCCAGGTTTCGGCTGTGCCGCCGGTGTAGAGGTCGGCGGTGTCAAAGAAATTGCCGCCGGCCTCGACATAGGCGTCGGCCATGGCGCGCGCGGTTTCCCTGTCCGCGCCCCAGCCCCATTCGGTGCCAAAGGTCATGGTGCCCAGTGCCAGCCGGCTGACGCGCAGGCCGCTGTTGCCCAGTGTGTAATAGCTCATGGTCATGGTGTTTTTCCTATCCTGATTTCTTGACGCCGGCTCACTGGCCAGGCGTCATCTTGACCCAGGGATTGCCGCGCTCATGCGTGGCGCGGAAAACGAAGCCGTCGACTTTCCAGCCGGTCCCGGAGCGAACCAGATGGTGCTCGTAGGTGCCCCAGACTTCCCACAGCGGGTCGCCATTGCCTTCCATCCGGTTCCAGGCATAGCCGTTCGAAGAGACGGTCGCCGCGTCCGCCTCAAAGATCACCTGGTGATTGGTGCGCAGATGCAGGCTGGTCTTGCTGCCCCTGAGGTTGCCGGCCCAGGTACCGATCAGATTGTCGGAGGGGATGGTGGCGGCAGGCTGTCCTGACAGGCTGCTGAAGTCGACGGTGACACGGTCGGCGAAATAGGAGCGGGCAAGCTTCCAGTCCTGCGCATCGACGGCACGGTCGATGGCATCGGCGATGCGGATGACGGCGCGTTCGTCGGCGAGCGCGCGCCAACCGGACGGCTCGGCGCCGCCGGCATCGACCGGCGCTAGGGCAAGGCCTGCGGCGAAGGTAGCGTGTTTCAAGGCATCCATCTCTCTTCTCCTTTGTGCATCGGTGATGGCAATATGGGTCAGCCTGTCGGCATCGAGAAGATTGAAGTGTTTGCAAGGACTATGCGATATCATGCATGAATGGACCGGGATCTGCTCAGTCATCTGCCTGTCATCGTCGCCGTTGCCCGACGCGGCGGCTTTGCGCTTGCCGCGGCCGAACTGGGCATGTCCCCATCCGCCGTCAGCCATGCGGTGCGCCTCGTGGAGGAGCGGATCGGCCAGCCGCTGTTTGCGCGCACCACGCGCAGCGTCTCGCTGACGGAAGCCGGCAAGGCGCTGGTGGAGACGGCAGCCCCTGCTCTCCAGGATATCGCCGACCGGATGGACCGCATCCGAGCCATCAAGGGCCGGCCCTCCGGCTTGCTCAGGTTGAACGTTCCCAACATCGCCGTTCCACTTGCCGTCACTCCCGTGGTCGCCGCGATGGCTGAACGCTATCCTGATGTGACCATCGAATTGCTCATCGACCAGGGGCTGGTGGACATTGTCGGCGAGGGTTTTGATGCCGGCATCCGGCTGGGCGAGATGATCGCACAGGACATGGTCACGGTCCGGCTGACGCCGCCATTCAACGCCGTGATCGTCGCCTCCCCCGCCTATGTCGGCCGGCATGGCCGTCCGCGCGGTGTGACGGATCTTTCGGACCACAATTGCGTCGGCTACCGGCTTGTGCGCTCCGGCGCACTCTATCGCTGGGACCTGACCGAGGACGGCAAGGATGTCGTGGCCGAGACGAAGGGTACGGTCATCGTTACCGATTCGCTGGCCGCGATCGACCTTGCGCTTGCCGGCGTCGGGCTGATCTATGTGTTCGAGCCGCTGGTGCGCGCGGAATTGGCCGCCGGCCGCCTCGTTCAGATCCTGCCGCAAACGGCGATCGAGGAGCCCGGCCTCTTCCTCTACTTCCCGCGCAGGGCGTCGATGGCGCCAAAGCTCAGGGCCTTCATCGACACCGCACAAGAAATCGGCCGAGCATCCTTGCGGACACCCGGCCGAGTTGCCTGAGCTGAGAAGCCCTTTTCGGGGCTATTTTTAAAACTACTTCTTCACCGCCGCCGCGACTTCCGCCGCGAAATCGGTCTCTTCCTTTTCGATGCCTTCGCCCAGCGCAAAGCGCAGATAGGCGGAGATCTTGGCCGGAGCGCCGATGTCCTTCTCGGCATCCTTCAGCGCCTGCTCGACAGTGATGTCGGGATTGAGCACGAAGGCCTGCTTGAGGAGCACGACTTCCTCGTAGAACTTGCGCAGGCGGCCTTCGACCATCTTTTCGATGATCGCTTCCGGCTTGCCGGACTGGCGCGCCTGGTCGGCGAAGATCGCCTTCTCGCGCTCGACCGCTGCCGGATCGATCTGCTCGGCGGTCAACGCCAGCGGGTTGGTGGCGGCGACATGCATGGCGACATGGCGGCCAAAGGCGTTGGCGGCATGCTCATTGCCCGTCGTCTCGATCGCGACCAGAACGCCGAGCTTGCCAAGACCATCGGCAACCGCATTGTGGACGTAGGTTGCGACAGCACCGTGCGGGACGGTGAGCTTGGCCGAACGGCGGAAGCTCATGTTCTCGCCAATGGTGCCAACGGCGTCCTTGATGGTGTCAGTGACCGACTTGTCCGAACCCGGATACTTTGCGGCAGAGACAGCCTCCGTCGTGCCATAAGCAAGCGCGACCTTGGCGACATTGCGAACGATCTCCTGGAACTGCTCGTTGCGGGCCACGAAATCGGTCTCGGAGTTAACCTCGACGATGGCGGCCTCGCGGACGCCGGAGTCGACGCCGATCAGGCCTTCGGCGGCAGTACGGCCAGCCTTCTTGTCGGCCTTGGAAATGCCCTTCTTGCGCAGCCAGTCGACGGCCTCTTCGATGTTGCCGTTGGTCTCGGTCAACGCCGCCTTGCAGTCCATCATGCCCGCGCCGGTCAAGTCGCGGAGTTCTTTGACCTGTGCAGCCGAAATGCTCATTGTCGCCTCTTTGTTTTAAATGCACCGACGCACCACCGGTACTCGGTGATGCGTCCGTCTAGCGTGCCAAATATGAGAATGATGAAGGCCGCAACCGGCCTTCGATTGTCAAGCTTCCGGAGCGTCCGCAGCCGGGGCCGGAGCCGGATCAAGCGCCGGTTCGACCGGAGCTTCGACCGAGGCGCCGATGTCGACGCCGAGCGCGCCCTGCTGGCGGGCGATGCCGTCGATGGCAGCCTTGGCGATCAGGTCGCAATAGAGCTGGATGGCGCGCGCCGCGTCGTCATTACCGGGGATCGGGAAGTCGATCTTGTCCGGATCGCAGTTCGAATCGATGATGGCAACGACCGGAATGCCGAGGCGCTTGGCCTCGAGAATGGCGATCGCTTCCTTGTTGGTGTCGATGACGAACATCAGGTCGGGCGTCGAGCCCATGTCCTTGATACCGCCGAGCGCCTTGTCGAGCTTCTCGCGCTCGCGGTCGAGGTTCAGGCGTTCCTTCTTGGTCAGGCCCTGGGCTTCGCCGGCCAGCATCTCGTCGAGCTTGCGCAGGCGCTGGATCGAATTCGAGATCGTCTTCCAGTTGGTCAGCATGCCGCCGAGCCAACGCGAATTGACATAGTATTGGGCCGAACGCTGTGCGGCGTCGGCGACGATGTCGGACGCCTGGCGCTTGGTGCCGACGAACAGCACGCGGCCGCCCTTGGCAACGGTGTCGGAAACCTGCTTCAGAGCCTGGTGCAGCAAAGGCACCGTCTGCGACAGGTCGATGATGTGGATGTTGTTGCGGGCGCCGTAGATGTAAGGCGCCATCTTCGGGTTCCAGCGGTGGGTCTGGTGGCCGAAGTGAATGCCAGCTTCCAAAAGCTGGCGCATGCTGAAATCAGGCAGTGCCATTCTTAGTTCCTTTTCCGGTTAGCCTCCACGGACACAGGCATTTTTGGACTTTGTCCTCGAACGCCACCGGAGGTTTCAGCCGGATTTCTCCCGGGCAGACACCAAAGTCCGTGTGTGGAATGAGCGCGCATATAGAGGGGAAGCGCTGCAAACGCAAGCGGTGAGGTGCTTCATCGCTCAGCGTGCGGCAATCAGCGCTCCGGTGCCGATCATGGCGCTGCCGGCGAACCGGTTCATCAGCCGCATGCGTTCGGGCGTCCTGAACCAGCCGGATGCCCTGCCCGCCAGCGCGGCGTAGATGCCCATGGTGAGCATATTGGCGCCGACGACGACTGCCACGACCAGCAGGCCGTCGGCAAACGTCATGGTGTCGAGGTTGAGGATCAGCGGCATGATCGAGGCGTGGAACAGGATCGCCTTCGGGTTGCCGAGCGCCACGGAGGCGCCAAGCAGGAACGAACGCGACAATCCGGTTTGGGGGATTCCTTGCGCGGCCGATTGCGCGGCCGCGGCCCGCCACATCTTGATGCCGAGGAAAATCAGGTAGGCCGCACCGGCGTATTTCAACAGGAGAAACACCCATTCGAAGGTCTGGGCCAGCGCCACCAGCCCGAGCAGTGCCAGGGTGACCAGCACGGCATCACCGGCGGCAATGCCCATTCCGGCGACGAACGCACGCAGGAAGCCGCGTGCCACGCCGTTGGTGATCACCGTGAACATCGCCGGTCCCGGCGTGGCGGCGGCAAGTGTGATGGCAAGGCAATAAGCCAGGAATGCCGTTAGCGTCACGATCGGCCCTTTCCGTTGGGTACCCGTACGCGCCTGAAGATCGCAACGATCTCCTCGCGGCTGCATTCGATGGCGCCGAGCCGCACCGCCCGGTCGCGCTCGAAGCCGGTTATGTCATAGTGCGGCGCCGATGTCCTGGGCGGCCCCTGGTAGGACGAACGCTTGACACCAAGCTCGGCGGCGAAACGATGCAGTTCGTCCGTATCGTCGGCCATCAGGTGGCACCAGCGATGGCCGGCCCATTTCCAGATCGCCGCATCGACATAGACCGCCATCGGGAACTGCCATCAAGCCTGCCGTGCCAGCGCCGCATTGTTGCTATTTCGAGACCGGGCAAGGCTTGGTCTGATCGAACAGCGACAGGTTGACCAGCTTTCCGGTCATCGAGAACTCGCCATAGTCCATTGTGAGGTCGCGGGTGATGCCGTTCTCGTGCAGCTTGAAGCTGATGCGGTATTCTGGCACCTCTTCGCCCGATTTGTCGGTCTCGTCGAAATAGGCGATGTCGACCGGCCAGTATTTGTCGCCGGCAAGCTTGGCCAGCGCCGGCGCTTCGGGGTCGGCCTTGTCGCCCTCGGCCTTCTTGCCGACGATGACGGTGGTGGTCATCACCTTGTTGGCATCCTCCGAACCGTCGAACAGGCTGGTTTCGTAGAAATTCTCGCCCTTCTCGGCCTTGCCGATCAGTTCGACCAGATGCTGGGTCGGGAACTGAGTGGCGGCGAGTTCCAGGCTGTTCTTCTCGGGCTTGTCGATGTCGACCTTGAGGCCCTTGGTCTCTTTCGTGGCGGTGCCCTTGACCTCCTTGTCGAGGTTCTGGTCGACGAAGGATTTGGTCACGAACGAGAAGGTCTTGCCTTCGGCGTCCTCGAACGTGGTCGTCTGCTGGTCGGTCAGCCTGGTGTTGTCGCCGGTGGCGATCTGGGTGACGAAACGGAATTTTACCGTATAGCCCTCGCAGGGCGAGCCGTTGAACTCATAGACCATGCGGCCGGAAATCCCGGTGATGCCCGAGCGGTCCGACGCCTTGTCGAGGGTAAGATCGTAGACGGCGCGATGCGCCTGCAGCGCCGGCACGGCAAAGGCTGGAGCCATCGAGAACAGCACCGGAACGAGAACGGCGTGGAAGGCAAGGCGCGTTGCGCGCATAAGGGGCTCCGATCGTCGCAGCTGATGGCAGGCCGCAGGTAAAGATGGTCCAGCTTAAAAAAAGTCGTGGCGGAAGCGAGGCAAAAATAGCAATTTCGGCCCGGCCAGCGCGGCGTCTCCAAGCAATAGGGAAATACGATGAGTGAAACAATCGAAAAGCGGCTAAGCGATCTCGGCGTGACGATACCTGCCGCCGCAGCGCCCGCCGCGAACTATGTGCCCTATTGCAGGTCCGGCAATCTTTTGTTCACCGCCGGGCAGTTGCCGCTCAAGGACGGCAAGCTGCAGGCAAGCGGCCTGCTCGGCCGCGACGTCGATACCGAAACCGGCAAGGAAGGCGCAAAATACTGCGCAATCAATGTCTTGGCCCAAGCAAAAGCAGCACTTGGCGATCTCGAAAAAATCCAGCGTTTGGTCAAGATTACCGTGTTTGTTGCATCAGTGCCGGATTTCGTCGAGCAGCATCTGGTCGCCAATGGCGCCTCCGATTTCCTGGTCGCGGCCCTTGGCGAGCGCGGCAAGCATGCCCGCTCCGCCGTCGGCACCGCCTGTCTGCCGCTTAATGCCGCAGTGGAAATCGAAGCCGTCTTCGAGGTCGCATGAGCAGGACCAAGACAATGACCGACCTTTCCTGGCTGACCGCCCGCCCGGTGGCGCATCGCGGCTTTCACGACATGAACAAGACGCGCTGGGAAAACACGCTGTCGGCCTTCGCTGCTGCCGCCGAGCGCGGCTATGCGATCGAATGCGACGTGCATTTGTCGTCCGACCGCGTCCCCGTCATCATTCATGACGGCGATCTCAGGCGGTTGACCGGCCAGGACGGCTTTGTCTGGCAGCGCACGGCAGCGGAACTGGCGGCGCTCAGGATCGGCGGCACCAAGGACCATGTGCCTTCACTTCAGGAGGTGCTCGACCTGGTCGACGGCCGCGTGCCTTTGGTGGTCGAACTGAAGGGCGTGCCCGGTTACGACGAGGGCCTGGTGGCAAGCGTCGGCAAGATGCTGGAGCGCTACAAGGGCAAGGCGGCGATCATGTCGTTCGACCACTGGCTGGTCCGCGATTTCCCCAGGGATGCGCCTGGCATTCCGGGTGGGCTGACCGCCTATGGCAGGGACAACCAGTTGATCGAGGCGCATTTTGCCATGCTGGCACATGACCTCGCCTTCACCTCCTATGCCGCGGGCGATCTGCCGAACCCGTTCGTCAGCTTCGTGCGCGAAAGGCTTAAAATGCCTGTCATCACCTGGACGGTGCATGACCAGCCGGCGGTGGATCTCACCTTCAAATACGCCGACCAGATGACGTTCGAAGGGTTCGAACCCGATCTGGTCAATGTCGCCTGATGGAAGTGCCTGAAACGTGACTTGTAGCGGCCCCGACAGAGCTTAAATAAGCCCCATGGATCAGGGTGATGAAGGTGACGGGCAACCGGCGAATGCGGAGTTTTCCATCCGCGTTGCCGCCGGCATCAATGCCTTCACCTGCGACGAGTGGAACGGCTTTACCGGCACAACCCGCAGCGACACAGAAAATGGCTATAACCCTCTCGTTTCATATGCTTTTCTGAGCGCGCTTGAAGATTCCGGCTGCGCCGTGCGGCGTACCGGCTGGCAAGGTCATCATCTCAGACTGGAAAATGCCCAAGGCAGATTGCTGGGCGCCGTGCCCTGCTATCTCAAATCGCACAGCCAGGGCGAATATGTCTTCGACCACGGCTGGTCGGATGCGTTCGAACGCGCCGGCGGCAACTACTATCCGAAACTGCAATGCGCCGTGCCGTTCTCTCCGGTCACCGGCCCTCGCCTGCTGGTCAGCAAAGGCGAGGACAGCGCCATTGTGAAGGCCGGTCTCGCAGCGGGCCTGAAGGCGGTGACGGAAAAGCTCGGCGTGTCGTCCGCGCATGTCACCTTCGCCAGTGAAAGCGACGTTGCAACGCTGGAAGCAGCCGGCTTCCTGCACCGCACCGACCAGCAGTTCCACTTCTTCAACGAAGGCTTTTCGACCTATGACGATTTCCTCGCTACGCTGGCATCGCGCAAGCGCAAGGCGATGAAGAAGGAGCGGCGCGAGGCGCTCGCCAACGATATCTCGATCGACTGGCTGACCGGCAAGGACCTGAGCGAAAGGGCCTGGGACGATTTCTTCGCCTTCTATATGGACACCGGCAGCCGCAAATGGGGCCGGCCCTATCTCAACCGCAAGTTCTTCTCGCTGATCGGCGAGCGCATGTCCCAGGATATCCTGTTGGTAATGGCCAAGCGCAATGGCCGCTATGTCGCCGGCGCCATCAACTTCATCGGCTCCGATGCGCTCTACGGCCGCAATTGGGGCTGCATCGAGGACCACCCGTTCCTGCATTTCGAAGTTTGCTACCATCAGGCCATCGACTTCGCCATCGAGCGTAAGCTGAAGGTGGTCGAGGCCGGCGCGCAGGGTGAGCACAAGCTGGCGCGCGGCTATCGTCCCGTGACCATGCATTCGGCGCACTACATCGGACATCCCGGCCTGCGCAATGCTGTGGCCGACTATCTCCGGCGGGAACGCCGCGAGGTCGAGCGGATGGGCGAAATCCTGGAAGAGCATACGCCGTTCCGCAAGGATCTTGAGGAATAGCGATCCGCCCCTGCCCTCGCCTGTCGATATCGCCGGACCATCTTGCCGGTCCGGGACAGCTTCGCTACACCGGGAGCATACTCCCGGAGCGCCGCCATGACCGAGGCCTACGACCCCAGCAATATCTTCGCGAAGATCCTGCGCGGCGAAATCCCCTCGCACCGCATCTACGAGGATGATGCCGTGGTCGCCTTCATGGATGTGATGCCGCAAGGCCCCGGTCACACGCTGGTGGTGCCCAAAGTACCGTCGCGCAATCTGCTCGATGCCGATCCGGCGACGCTCGGCCGGCTGTTCACCACGGTCCAGACGGTCGCGCTGGCGGTCAAAAAGGCTTTCGGCGCTGACGGGGTCACCATCCTGCAGTTCAACGAACCGGCGTCCGGCCAGACCGTCTACCACCTACATGTCCATGTCATCCCGCGGTTCGAAGGCATCGCGCTCAAGCCGCATACGGGGCAGATGGAGAAGCCCGAAGTGCTGACGGAGAACGCGGCGAAGATCCGAGCAGCGCTGAACGATTGAGGTGGCGCGCGCCTCAGGGCGATGCGCTCAGCCACAATCCACCACGTCGGTTAGGAAAATATCAAACCACCCCGTGATAAAGTGCCGTACCGGGATGCGTTTGGGTTTTAAAAATCGTGGAACATTCGGTTGCGACATCAGAGCCGTTGGTAAAAGCAGCTGCCGGCCGGGCCTTTCTGCGCACCTTGGCGGACGCCTACCGGCGACACCGCCTGCTGCACGCGATGGCCATCGCTGCCCTGCTTTTGGCAGCCGCGGTCGGCCTGCGCACCGGAAACATGCCGGATTTCGGCGTGCTGGAAGACTATGCCCAATACCTTCTTTTCGCTTTCTGGATCGGTGGCTGCGCCTTCGCACTCGGCAGCTTTTTTCACCTTGCGCAGGACATTGTGTGGAGCGGCTATATCGGGGCGACGCGAGGCAGTCTCGGCATATCCGCCTTCCCGTCCATGCATGTGGCGATGGCGGTGCTTTTCGCGCTTTATGCAACACGCCGCTCACGGTTGGCCGGCCTTTTGATGTGGGCATTCGCCGCAATCATCATGGTCGGCTCGGTCGTCCTTGGCTGGCATTATGCCGTGGATGGCTATGCGAGCGTTCTGATTTCGATCGCCATCTGGAAGGCGTGCGGGTACTTCCTGGGCAAGTTTGCACCCGAGGGCGTCGCCGCCTGACCTAACAACATCTGACCTGAAAAGCAGGGGCGCTGTGTCGGCAAACCGGCCAGCCAATGAAAAAAGGGCCCGTCACCGGGCCCTTTTTTCATAGGCGAACTTTTTAGCTCTTGCGCGGCAGTTGCGGCACCAGGCTGCGCTTGCCGCCATCCTTGCCCTTCGGCTCGGGCTCGTCCTTGCCCTTGGGTTGAGGCTTCTGCGACACCGCCTTCTTGGCGACGGGCTTCTTGGCCACCGCCTTGCGGGCTTTCGGCGCCTCTTCCGGCTCCTGCTTCGGCTGCACCGGGGCTTCGTCGGCCAGCGATTCGAGCTTCAGGCCGGTTTCGCCGGTTTCCTTCTTCTCGACAGTGACGCGCACCGTGCCGCCCTTCTTGAGCTTGCCGAACAGCACCTCGTCGGCCAACGGCTTCTTGATGTGCTCCTGGATGACCCGGCCGAGCGGCCGCGCACCCATGCGTTCATCGTAGCCCTTGTCGGCCAGCCAGGCGATCGCGTCCGGCGACAGGTCGAAGGTGACGCCCCGCTCGGAGAGCTGGGCCTCGAGCTGCATGACGAACTTCTGCACCACCTGATGGATAACCGGCACCGGCAGCGAGCCGAACGGGATGATCGCATCGAGACGGTTGCGGAACTCCGGCGTGAACAACCGGTTGATGGCCTCGACATCGTCGCCTTCGCGCTTGGTCGATCCGAAACCGATCGCCGCGCGCTGCGCATCGGATGCGCCCGCATTGGTGGTCATGATAAGGATGACATTGCGGAAGTCGATCTGCTTGCCGTTGTGGTCGGTCAGCTTGCCGTGGTCCATGACCTGCAACAGGATGTTGAACAGGTCCGGATGCGCCTTCTCAACTTCATCCAGCAAGAGCACGCAGTGCGGATGCTGGTCGACCCCGTCGGTGAGCAGACCGCCCTGGTCGAAGCCGACATAGCCGGGAGGCGCGCCGATCAACCGCGAGACGGTGTGGCGTTCCATATATTCCGACATGTCGAAGCGGATCAGCTCGACGCCGAGCGAGGCAGCCAACTGCTTGGCGACTTCGGTCTTGCCGACGCCGGTCGGGCCTGAGAACAGGTAGGAGCCGATCGGCTTTTCCGGTTCGCGCAGGCCGGCACGCGCCAGCTTGATCGCCGAGGTCAGCGCGGTGATGGCGGTGTCCTGGCCATAGACGACGCGCTTCAGCTCGATGTCGAGGCCTTGCAGCACCTTCTCGTCGTCTGCCGAAACCGTCTTCGGCGGGATGCGGGCCATCGTGGCGATCGTGGCTTCGATCTCCTTGATGCCGATCGTCTTCTTGCGCTTGGCTTCCGGCACCAGCATCTGCGAGGCGCCGGTCTCGTCGATCACGTCGATCGCCTTGTCCGGCAGCTTGCGGTCGTTGATGTAGCGGGCCGACAGTTCCACCGAAGCCTTGATCGCCTCGTTGGTGAACTTCACCTTGTGGAATTCCTCATAATAGGGCTTGAGGCCCTTCATGATCTCGATGGCGTCCTCGATGGTCGGCTCGTTGACGTCGATCTTCTGGAAGCGCCGCACCAGAGCGCGGTCCTTCTCGAAGAACTGGCGGAACTCCTTGTAAGTGGTCGAGCCGATGCAGCGGATGGCACCCGAAGACAGCGCCGGCTTCAACAGGTTCGACGCATCCATCGCGCCGCCTGACGTGGCGCCGGCCCCGATCACCGTGTGGATCTCGTCGATGAACAGCACGGCGCCGGGATAATCCTCGAGCTCCTTGACGACCTGCTTCAGCCGCTCTTCGAAATCGCCGCGATAGCGCGTGCCGGCCAACAGCGTGCCCATGTCGAGCGCGAAGATGGTGGCGTCCTGCAGCACTTCGGGCACATCGCCTTCAACGATGCGCTTGGCCAGGCCTTCGGCAATCGCCGTCTTGCCAACGCCGGGATCGCCGACATAGAGCGGGTTGTTCTTGGAACGGCGGCACAGCACCTGGATGGTGCGGTTGATTTCGCTCTCGCGGCCGATCAGCGGATCGATCTTGCCGGCCTTGGCCTTGTTGTTGAGGTTGACGCAATAAGCCGTCAGCGCATCCTGCTGCTGCTTCTTCTTGCCGCCTTCCTCCTGCGGCTCGGCGCCGTTCGGGCCGCCCTGCTCGTCATCGGCGCCGCGCGGCGAGCGCGTCTCCGATGCGCCGGGGCGCTTGGCGATGCCGTGCGAGATGTAGTTGACCGCGTCGTAGCGGGTCATCTGCTGTTCCTGCAGGAAATAAGCGGCATGGCTCTCGCGCTCGGCAAAGATGGCGACGAGCACGTTGGCGCCGGACACTTCCTCGCGGCCGGATGACTGTACATGGATCACGGCGCGCTGGATGACGCGCTGGAAGCCGGCGGTCGGCTTGGAATCCTCATCGTAACCGGTGACCAGATTGTCGAGTTCGGTGTCGATATAGGTCAGAACGGTGTGCTTCAGCTCGTCCAGATCGACGTTGCAGGCGCGCATAACGGCGGCCGCCTCGGTGTCGTCGATGAGGGCGAGCAGCAGATGTTCTAGGGTTGCATATTCATGGTGCCGCTCATTGGCGAGCGTCAGCGCCTGGTGAAGCGCCTTTTCCAGGCCTTGGGAGAAAGCCGGCATGTTACCTCACTTCTTCTCCATCACGCATTGCAGCGGATGCTGATTCTGTCGGGCGAAATCCATGACCTGAGACACTTTGGTCTCGGCCACCTCGAATGTATAGACCCCGCACTCGCCCACCCCATGATTGTGAACATGAAGCATGATGCGTGTGGCGGCTTCGCGGTCCTTTTGAAAAAAACGCTCCAGGACGTGAACCACGAACTCCATGGGCGTATAGTCGTCGTTGAGGATGAGGACCCTGTAAAGGCTGGGCTTCTTGGTCTTGGTCTTGGTGCGCGTAATGACGGCTGTGCCGCGACCGGCCTCATTGCCGTCGCCGTCACTTTGCATCCGCACCACGCTTGTTGTGGCAGTCAAACCTGAAGTCACGTAATCCTGCCTCTTTCGAATCCCCATGCGAGTTCGATATGTAGGTGTTCGATGGACGATTTTAAGCCCTTCTTGTTAGCTGACAATATGGCTAGGTGGGCAAACCGAGGCGATTTTCAAAATCGTGAACCGCCAAAGCCCCGGAATTGAAACAGGCATGAAAAAACCCGGCCGCGCATCTGCGACCGGGTCTGTTTTGCAAGCCCGAAAGGCCGTGCCTGGTATTCTCGAGCGAAATTACTTCGCCTTGGCGACAATCGATTCGAAGGGCTTGTAAGCCTCCTTGGCGAGATCGGCATAGAGATCGCCGAACTTGGTCGCCTCGGCGACGAAGCTCTCATAGCTCTGCTTGGCGAAGTCGGACTGGATCTCGACCGCCTTTTCCAGCGACTTGGCGGAGAACAGCTTTTCGACCGCGGCGCTGCCGGCCTCGAAGCTCTTCTTGGTGTATTCGCCAGCTTCGGTGGCGATCGCCTGCGCGCCCTTAGAGAGCGAGGTGAAGCTCTTCAATCCGGTATCGGCAAACTCCTTGCCGTATTTCGAGAAGTCCTCGTAGGTCTGGGTCATTTGACGTTTCCCTTGGCGTTTTGAAGCGCCCTTGCCTGAGCGCGGTTGTGCAATGCACGAGAATATATTGTGCGCTGCACAAAAGTCAAGATTTCAGCGGCATCAGGCCGCGCTGCGCCGGCAACAGCTAAAATTCGAATAAAGAAAGGCTCAAGCCCGAGGAAAATGGTGAACGCGCCGGTTACCATAAACGGATTGGTAACGCTGGCCGCGATAGTTTGACGACAAGTGAGGTCGGATCCCTTTGCCGCCTCCAGAGCAATGAGTTTCAAAGGAACTATCAGTGCGTCAGGCGTTGTCGGTCTTCGGTTCAAAATCCGCATCTTCCCTCAAAACGATCATGATCCTCGCTTTGGCGATGTCATTTGTCGTTGCGGATGCCGCGTCCTCGATGGCCGCTAGGTCTTCGGCGATCGTCGTCGACGCCAAGACCGGCAAGGTGCTTTATTCCTCCGATGCCAACGGCCGGCGCTACCCGGCGTCGTTGACCAAGATGATGACGCTCTATCTGACCTTCGAGGCCATGGCGAAGGGCCGGATCAGCAGGAACACGCCGGTGCCGTTCTCGGCCAAAGCGGCGGCCGAACCGCCGACCAAGCTTGGCGTCAAGGCGGGCGGAGCGGTTTCGGTCGAGACCGCCATCCTGTCGATGGTGACCAAGTCGGCCAATGATTCGGCGACCGCGCTCGGCGAACTGCTCGGCGGCAGCGAAAGCAATTTCGCCCGCATGATGACCGCCAAGGCGCGCGCGCTCGGCATGGACGGCACCGTGTTTCGCAATGCCAACGGCCTGCCCGATCCCGGCCAGTTCACAACCGCCCACGACATGGCGATGCTTGGCATAGCGCTCAGGGAACATTATCCGCAGTATTACGGCTATTTCTCGCAGCGCTCCTTCCTTTACGGCCGCCAGCGCATCAATGGCCACAACCGTCTGCTCGGCCGCATCAAGGGCGTCGACGGCATCAAGACCGGCTATACCCGCGCCTCCGGCTTCAACCTCGTCTCGTCGGTTTCGGATGGCAACCGCCGCCTCGTCGCCGTCGTCATGGGCGGCACTTCGGGGCGCAGCCGCGACAACCAGATGGCCGGCCTGATCAACGCCTACATGCCGCGCGCATCGACCCGCGGCGGCGGCGCACTGGTCGCCAAGGCCGGCGGCGACAATCCGGTCAAGGCGCTGGCCAAGGTCTTCCTGCCCAAGCATGACGCGCCGACGCCGGATGACAAGCCGATGGTTGAAGACGATGCCGTAGCGTCCAATGACGATCCGACATCCGCTGACGAGCAGTCTGCTGAAGGGCAGTCTGCCGACGAACAGACGGTGGCCGCGGTCGAAGAGCCCGCCCCCGCCGTCAAGACCAGGAAGGTCAAGACCGTCATCGTGACGGCGCCGAAGGTCGAAACTGCGCAGATTGTGGCTGCCTACGCCGAACCCACGCCTGCATCCCCACAGGCGGTCGACCCGGTCAACACGGCCTCGGTGCCGGCTGGTTGGGCGGTGCAGGTGGCGTCGTCGCCCAAGCAGTCCGAAGCCCAGGCTTTCCTCGACAAGACCGCCAAGCAGGCGCCCAAGGTTCTTGCGGCTGCTTCCGGTTTCACCGTCGCCTTCGAGAAGGATGGCGAGACCTATTACCGCGCCCGGTTCGGCGGCTTCGGCTCGAAGGACGCGGCCTGGAACGCCTGCAATGCCCTGAAGAAAAAGAAAATCGCCTGCTACGCAGTCCAACAGTAGGGCGGCGTCGGAACCATCTCCCGGAAATTTACTGCGTCGAAGGAGACTAGTTGTGATTGGAGAGCAAGACGTCCTTGGCTTCGTTGATCCGCGCCGCCAGGAAAGACGTGCCGCCGATGTCGGGGTGCAGGCGCTGCATCAGGCGGCGGTGCGCCTTGCGGACATCCGCCGCGGCGGCCCCCGCTTCAAGACCAAGGATCTTGTAGGCCTCCTCCTTAGTCATGGCGCCCGCACCTGGCGCAACACCCAACCCTTCGCCACCGTTCGCCTCAGCGTCTTTGCGCCAGACGGGAAAACGGCCGTCAAGATACGTCTCTAGGAGCTGGCGGCTCTCCGGGTCGCCGGGGAGTTCGCGGTAAAGCTGCTGCAGCTCGGCCAGGCCCATCGCGCCCAGCATCTTGCCTTCATGGCGGCCGGCCAGAACCAGGCCTTCAAGCCCGCCCGTATCGTGATCAAGCTCCATTTCCAGTGCGGCGGTCCGCACCGTCGAGCGCTTGCCGGGCGCCGGCCCGACCGACGGCTGCTTCATTCGCACCGAACCGTACCAGGCAAGGGCCGCGGCCAGAATGAGGCCGGCAATGCCTTCGCGCCCGACCACCAGCACGGCGAGCCCGACCAGCGCCAGAAGCACCGGCCCGAGCGTGCGCATGCCGCTTGCCAGTTTTTGCGCATCGGCGCGGACAAAGATCGTCGCCGCGCCGAGCAGCACCAGAAACAGTGCAACAAGTGCAATGATAGCGCCCATCAATTCCCGCCGCCCCTGAGATGCTCGATCAGCAGCCGGTCTCCCGGCCTGTCCCTTGCCTCGAGCGCCTTCAATCCACCCGTCGCATAGACGGCGACCGCTGAAAGCAGCCCGGCCAAGGTCGCGGCAGCCCGCCGATCAAATCGGAACCAAGCCCCTTTGGACAGCCGCGCAATCTCCTTGAACGCCTTTTCTGCGCCGGGATCATGGCCTTCCTGGAAGACGAAGACGGGAACGCCGTGCAGACCGAGGCTGCCGGCCCTCTGCGCCAGGTCGTCGATATCCTCTTCCATGGCGTCGCCGATATAGACCAGAGCGTTGACCTTGGCCGCCGCCGTTTCCTTCAGCGCATGCGCCAGCACCTTGCCGATCTGGGTGTGGCCGGCACGGCAGTCGATCCGCGTCATCAGCTGCTTCAGGGCATTGGTGTCGGCGACAAAAGCCGACGAGCGGCACTCGCCCAACCCGCGAAAATAGGCCAGTTGGACGCTGAGAGTTCCGGCCTTGCCGACGGCGTCGAACATTTCGCCCTGCAGCTTGGTGGCGAGATCCCAGGTCGGCTGGCGGCTCATCGTGGCGTCGAGCGCAAGGATCAGCCGCCCGGAGCCGGTCGCGGACGCGGCAAGCGTCCGGGCCTGACGGATAAAGGCGTCGATCTCGCCGGCATTGGATTGAGGCTTGACCGGCGCAGGATCGGCCCTGGCGGGCACGCGCTGCTTCTTGTCGCTCATAGGAAGCAAGATGTGGCGTTGTCGGCCCCCTTGCAAGTCCAGCCTTGGACAAGATGAAGGGCCAGCGCTCGACGCTCTGGGAGAAGCGGCCGCGCCCTTGGCTCTACAGCAAGCCCAGATCGGCGAGCTCGCGCTTCAGTTTTGGCGGCATCTCGACCATTCCGGCCTTACCCTTGCCGATATCTGCGGGCGCATCCGACGGTTTGAGATAACGCCAGCCCTGGAAGGCGCGGCGCGGCTGCCAGTCGGTGCGCACCACGTCGAGGTCGAGCATCAGGCGGCAACGGCCGATGCCTTCGTCGTCGGTGAAGGGCCTGATATCAGTGATCAGCTGGCGGCATTGCACGCTGCCCTTGATCACCCAATAAAGCGAACCGCCATCGGTGACCTCGGCGCCGCGCGTCGGCACCATGCGGGTTGTGTGCCAGTGCTCGGCGGGTTCGCCGGCGCGGCGGCGCTCATCGAGGCGGAAGGCGATCCATTCTTCGAGGTCCTCGACGCTGTCGCAACCGACGCACAGTTTTAGGAGATTGAGTGCCATCGCTTAAGGTTTAGTCCGGCGCGCGATTGCGTCAACGGCCCTGCCCGACTTCTCCACAGTGCCAGTGGCGTTGCGCGGTCAGCATTCCACGACATTGACGGCGAGCCCACCAAGGCTGGTTTCCTTGTACTTCTCGTTCATGTCGAGGCCCGTCTGGCGCATTGTTTCGATCGCGGCGTCGAGCGGCACGAAATGGACGCCGTCGCCTTTGATCGCCAGAGAGGCGGCGGTGACCGCCTTGACGGCGCCGAGCGCATTGCGCTCGATGCAAGGCACCTGGACCAGACCGCCGACCGGATCGCAAGTCATGCCGAGATGATGTTCGAGCGCGATTTCGGCGGCGTTCTCGACCTGCTCGGGCGTGCCGCCCATGACGGCGCAGAGACCCGCGGCAGCCATCGCCGAGGCCGAACCGACCTCGCCCTGGCAGCCGACCTCGGCGCCGGAGATCGAGGCATTGGTCTTGATGATGCCGCCGACGGCGGCGGCCGTGAGCAGGAAGTCGCGGATGCTCGGCTGGTCGGCCTCGGGGTGGAAATGCAGCCAGTAACGCAGCACCGCCGGCAATGTGCCGGCCGCGCCATTGGTCGGCGCGGTGACGACGCGTCCACCGGCGGCGTTCTCTTCGTTCACCGCCATGGCGTAGATCGACAGCCAGTCATTGGCCAGCAAAGGGTTGGGCTTGTTCTGCTGCCATTGCTCCTGCAGCTTGTCGTGCAGCATGCGGGCACGACGGCGCACTTTCAGCCCGCCCGGCATGATGCCGTCCTGCGACAGGCCGCGGTCGATGCAGCCCTTCATGGCGCCCCAGATCGCATCAAGGCCGTTGTCGAGCTCCTCGCGCGACATATGTGTCTCTTCATTGACGCGCTTCATGTCGGCGATAGACAGGCCGCTTTTGCCTGCCATCTTCAGCATCTCGACGGCATTCTTGAAGGGATAGGGCACCTTCTTGCCTTCTGTGGTCACCGAGCCCTTCACCTTCATCCGCTGCAGCTCTTCCTCGGACACCACGAAGCCGCCGCCGATGGAATAGTAGATGCGCTTGAGCAGCAGCCGGTCGCCGGCATCGTAAGCGTAGAAGGCCATGCCGTTGGCGTGGCCGGTGAGCGGCGTCTTGCGGTCGAGCACCAGATCCGTCGCCGGATCGAAGCGATAGGAGGGATGGCCGCGTGGCGATATCCGCTTCTCGGCGGCGATGCGCGTGGCGATTCCCTCGGCCTGATCGGGATCGACCGTCTGCGGTGTCAGGCCAGCAAGTCCGAGGACAACGGCGCGATCCGAGCCATGGCCGATACCGGTATAGGCGAGCGAGCCGTGCAGGCTGGCGCCAATGCGATCGACCTTGACGCCGGCCGGGCGCGGCCAGTCATCGCCGGCGATCTCGTCGAGAAACCGCCGCGCCGCTGTCATCGGTCCCATCGTGTGCGAACTAGACGGTCCGATGCCGATCTTGAACAGGTCGAAAACCGAAAGAAACACGCTGCGCCGTCTCCGGGAATGGGATCAAGACCTACATATAGGACTTTCCATGATGTTTGTGCTGTTTTGCGGATTGCGGCGCTGCACCTGCCGACCTTGTTTGCTCCGGCAGCGACATCACCGGCTGAAAGCGCGTCGCGCTGAAACGGATTCATGCGACGCGCTTTAAGTTCTTGTTTCAATGCATGTCGTTGTCCCAGAACCGCAGCTCACCTCTGGGCGGCATGCATTGAGCATCGAACTGACCGCTTTGCCTGTGGTAAAAGGGGGCATGGGCGATTCCTTCCATCTGTCGACGGCTGATCTGGCGGCGCTGGCTTTCTTCCTGCTCGCATGGTTGCTGCATACGCTGGCGTCCGACGGCAGACTGGTCAGCCGGGTGTCGTTGACGATGGCCATGAACGTGCAGCGCGAGGCCTGGATGCGCACCATGGCCGAGCGCGAAATCCGCATCGTCGACACCGCCATCATGAGCGGCCTGCAGCAAGGCACCGCCTTTTTCGCCTCCAGTTCGCTGATTGCGCTCGGTGGCTGTTTCGCGCTGCTTGGCGCCTCGGATCAGGTCCTTGCCGTGCTGAACGACCTGCCGTTGAACGCGACCTCATCGCGCTCCGCCTTTCAGATCAAGGTCTTTGGCCTGGTGCTGATCCTGGCCTTCGCCTTCTTCAAGTTCGGCTGGGCCTACCGTCTCTTCAACTACTGCACGATCCTGATCGGCGCGGTGCCGATCCCCTATGGCGAGGCGTCACGCAACCCGGTCAGCGAAACGGCGGTGTGGCGCGCGGCGCGCATGAACATGCTGGCCGGCAAGCATTTCAATTCAGGCCTGCGCGCGGTGTTCTTCTCGATCGGCTATCTCGGCTGGTTCGTCGACCCGATCGTGTTCGTGCTGTCGACGCTGCTGCTTCTGGCGGTGCTGGTGCGGCGCCAGTTCTTTTCAGCGGCGCGACAAGCGGTGATCGGTCAGCCGCCCGGGCCGGGGAAAAGCTGGTCGATCCGGCCCGATAGCCAATAGGCGGCGAGGCCGATCCATTCGCGGATCGCAATGGTGGTGGTCTGCAGCGAATCGGGTGCGTTGTCGCGAAACAGGCCAAAGCCTTCCTTGCCCGAGGTGCGATAGTCGACCGGCCACGGGACCGTCTGAAAGCCGGCCTTGTCGAACAGCGCCTTGGCGCGCGGCATGTGGAAGGCGGAGGTGACAAGCAGCCAGGTCTCGCCCGGTTTCGGTGTTACCAGTTCCTTGGTGAAGACCGCATTCTCATAGGTGTTGCGGGATTTGCTCTCGAGCATCAGGCGATCGGCGTCGACGCCAAGCGCACCGAGCAGCCGCGGCGCGGTGGCCGCATCCCCCTCGCCATCGATGAACAGTTCACCGGTGCCGCCCGAGATAACCACTTTCGCCTCGGGAAAGCGCCGGGCAAGGATCGCCGCCTCCACCATGCGGTCGCCGCCGGAATTCAGCTCATAGCCGCCGCGCGCCAAGTTGATGGCGCCCTCGAAGCCGCCGCCGAGCACGACAATGCCGTCGACCTTCCGCGGCAGCGGCGGCTTTGGGAAGCGCTCTTCGAGCGGATTGAGCATCATGGCGCCAAGCGACGTCCAGGCCGACAGCGCCAGAATCAGGAAGGCGAACACACTGCCCGTCGCCGCCAATCGCCGGCGGCCGATCAGCGCCGCGAGCAAGCCGGCAAGCAGCAGGAAGATCGCCAGGTTGAGTGGTTGGACGAAGAACCAGAATACCTTGGAGAGATAGAAGAACATTGCCTGCCTATCTCCAGCTCAAATTGTGACGGCCGGTGAAGTGCTCGACCGCACTCGCTACCGCTTCCGCTTCGAGGCGGCTTAACTCCCTGCCGAAAACAAGGACGCCGTTCGCGTTGGTTAAGCTGATGACTTCCGACAGTCCCACTTCGTCCGTGGGATAGGTATGGTCGAGGATTTCGACCCTAAGATGCCCTTTCAAAGGCAGTGACCACCGATTTCGCAAAGAACCCCTCACCGAGCGCACGGCTGCGGTGTCGGTCAGCCGCAGGGTTTCCCTGCCGAACACCCGCCAGATGAAATCCTTGCCCAGGAAATAGGTGAAGAGGGCAATGACCGCCACGAAGGACAGCAGGCCGAGCGTGCCGCTGGTGAGCGTTGCGGACGACATATCTGTCAATCCCATGTAGCCGGTGTAGGCGACGATCGCGGCCCCGATCAGGACAAAGACTGTCCTGAAATCCGAGGTGCGTGGCGGGTTCGTGATCAGCAGTTCGTTTCCCGTCTCGACGATGGAAATGCGAGACGGAGGCGGCATGCTACCACCACTTCTCCGGCTGGAAGGTTCCCGCCGCCTGCTCGATGACGGCGGCTGTCTGGAACAGGGTTTCCTCGTCGAAGGGACGGCCAATCAGCTGCAGGCCGAGCGGCAGGCCCTTGGCATCGAGGCCGGCAGGCACGGCAATGCCCGGCAGTCCGGCCATGTTCACGGTCACCGTGAAAATGTCGTTGAGGTACATTTTGACCGGATCGGCGGCCATGTCCTCGTCAGCGATGCCGAAGGCGGCCGACGGCGTCGCCGGCGTCAGGATGACGTCGACGCCGTCGGCAAAAACCGTCTCGAAGTCGCGCTTGATCAAATTGCGCACCTTCTGCGCCTGCAGATAGTAGGCATCGTAATAGCCTGCCGACAGCACATAGGTGCCGATCATGATGCGACGCTTGACCTCCCGACCGAACCCGGCGGCTCGGGTCTTTTCGTACATGTCGACAATGTCCTGGCCCGGCACGCGCAGGCCGTAGCGGACGCCGTCATAGCGCGCCAGATTGGATGACGCTTCGGCGGGCGCAACGATATAATAAGCCGGCAAAGCGTATTTGGTGTGCGGCAGCGAGATGTCGACGATCTCGGCGCCGGCATCCCTGAGCCAGGCAATGCCCTTCTGCCACAGCGCCTCGATCTCTTCCGGCATGCCGTCGACGCGGTATTCCCGGGGAATGCCGACCTTCATGCCCCTGATCGGTTTGCCGATCGCCGCCTCGTAATCCGGCACCGGCCGGTCGACGGAAGTGGTGTCCTTGGCGTCGACCGAGGCCATGGACTTCAGCATGATCGCGGCATCGCGCACGTCCCGGGCGATCGGGCCGGCCTGATCGAGCGACGAAGCGAAGGCGACGATGCCCCAGCGCGAGCAGCGGCCATAGGTCGGCTTGATGCCGACGGTGCCGGTGAAGGCGGCTGGCTGGCGGATCGAGCCGCCGGTGTCGGTGGCGGTGGCGCCGGCGCACAGGAAAGCCGAGACGGCGGAAGCCGAGCCCCCCGACGAGCCCCCCGGCACCAGTTGGGCATTGTCCAGCGTGCGCGCGGTCTTCGTGCCGCCGGCCGAAACGAAACCGCCATCGCCCTGATGCGTGGTCGGCATCACCACCGTGTCGAGGCGCGAACGCCGCCACGGATTGACGACAGGGCCGTAATAGGAGGTCTCGTTGGACGAGCCCATGGCGAACTCGTCCATGTTAAGCTTGCCCAGCATGACGGCGCCGTCTGCCCACAGATTGGCGGTGACGGTCGATTCGTAGCGCGGCTTGAAGCCGTCCAGCACATGGCTGCAGGCCTGGGTGTGGATACCTTCGGTGCCGAACAGGTCCTTGATGCCGAGCGGGATGCCTTCCAGCGCACCGCCCTCGCCCTTGGCGAGCCTGGCGTCGGAAGCTTTGGCCATATCGCGCGCCTTGTCGCCGGTGACGACGATGTAGGCATTGAGCACCGGATTGGCGCGCTCGATGGCACCGAGATAGGCCTCGGTGATTTCGACGGCCGAAATCTCCTTGGCGCGCAGCTTGGCGCGCGCCTGCGAAATTGTCAGATGGGTCAGTTCGCTCATCAAAGGCTCTTTTCGTAAAACACCGACCACTCGGAATCGGGATAATCCAGCACCGGCCCGCAGCGCGAGAAGCCGGCGCGTTCATAGACGGTCCAGGCGGCGGGATGGCGGTCGCCGGTTTCAAGCACCAGGCGCTTCAGCCCTTCGCTGCGCGCCAGCGTTTCGACATGCTCGACGATCTTGGCGCCGATCTTCCTGCCGCGATGCGAGGGCCGCGTGTACATGCGCTTGACCTCACCGACGCGGGCGTCATGGCGCTTCAGCGCGCCGCAACCGATGGCTTGCCCGTCGTCGCGGGCGATGAACACGGTGGTGTCGTCGCCAGCCATCTGCTCAACCGTCAGATGGTAGCAATGCTCCGGCGGCGTCAGTTCGAGCAGCGTCGCGTTGAGCTCCTCGACCAAAGCGCGGACATCGTCCTGCAGCGGCGTTTCGACGGCGATCTCGATTGCCATCGGCCAGCTACTCCACGACCTTCGGCACGAGGAAGAAATTCTCGTCAGTGGCCGGCGCGTTGGCGACGATATCGGCAGCCTTGTTGCCGTCGGTGACGATGTCTTGGCGCTTCTTCATCTCCATCGGGGTCACCGATGTCATCGGTTCGACGCCGGAGACATCGACCTCGTTCAGCTGCTCGACAAAGCCCAGAATGGCGTTCAGCTCGCCGGTCATGCGCTCGGCATCCTCCTCGCTCACCGCAATGCGGGCGAGACGCGCGACGCGCTTCACAGTTTGCAGATCAACGGACATGTCTTTAGCCTTTGGGAAAACCAGATGGCGCTATAGCGGCGTGGCGCGTGCCGCGCAACATCGATCGTGCTTGGGGATAGAGCCCGTTCATGCCAGGGCGGCATTTCAGCCTAGGGCAGCGATACACCCTCGCACAGATAATAGCTGCCGCCATTGCCGGCCTGCTCGCCTTCGTCGGCGGTCGGGCGCACCGAGACGATGTCGATTTGGGTCGCGTTCATCTGCGTGATCGACAGTATATCGGGAAAGAGAAAGCCCGGCTCCTGGCAGATGGCAGTGACCGCCCAGCTCGGCGAGCGCGTCGCCTTGGCGACCTGGACGAACTCGCAATTATACTCGACGCTTTGCAGGCCGTCCGCCGACAAGATGACATTGCCGGTGTCAATCAGCGTCTGCAGCGTGTCCTTTTTGGCTTGCGCGCAAAGCTCCTGGGTCTGGAGGTAAACGCCCTTGATGAAGTCCTCGGCGGCGGATGCGGGCGACGCCGCAACCAGCATCGACACGCAAAGAGTCACTCTCAAGCCCATGGTTTGATTCCCCTTTGCGACAAGGGATCGTTCAAACGATCGCTTTATAGTGTGATCGTTTGGCCGATCGCTGGCAAGGCTACGTCGACACCTGACCCTTCGAGGCCGGCCACGAACTTCTCCGCCGTCGCGTCGATGATCGGGAAGGTGCCGAAATGGCAGGGAACGACCGTGTCGAAGTGGAAGAAGCGCCGGCAGGCCAGGGCCGCCACCGCGCCGCCCATGGTGAAGCGGTCGCCGACCGGCACGAGGCCGATCTTCGGCTCATGCAGTTCCTCGATCAGCGCCATATCGGAGAAGATGTCGGTGTCGCCCATATGGTAGAGCGTCTTGTCCTCCGGGAAATGCAGGACCAGCCCGTTGGGATTGCCGAGGTAGACGTTCTGGCCGCCATCGAGCCCAAACGACGAGGAATGCAGTGCCTGCACGAAGGTGGTGGTGAAGGCACCGCAATCGACGGTGCCGCCATGATTGCCGGGATTGATCTTCTTGCCGTCGACGCCCTTGCCGACCAGGTACATGCAGATCTCGTAATTGGCGACCAGCTGGGCGCCGCTCTTCTTCAGCACCTCCACCGCGCCGCTGACATGGTCACTGTGGCCGTGGGTCAAAAGCACATGGGTGACGCCTTCCGCCGGCCCCTCCCAGCCGCTCGTCCATGATGGGTTGCCGACGAGATAGGGGTCGATCAGGATGGTCGCGCCTGATGTCTCGACGCGGAAGGCGGAATGTCCGTACCAGGTCAATTTCATCGATCGTGTTCCTCGATTTTGGTTGCGCCGGAAGATAGAACGCCGACAGCAAAATTAAAGTGACATAGTGTGCTCGCGGTTCAAAAGAACGTGTCGCGGTCTTTGTTACGGCAAGTCTGGGTCACGGTTAAGACTGGGTCACGGTAAAGCTGGTGGGGAAAGCCGTTGGGCATCATAGCAATCGAGGATCTGCCGTCACGCCTGGAAGGCGGCAGGACGCTGGCCGGGCTCGACCTCGGCGACAAGACGATCGGTGTCGCCGTTTCCGACCGCGGCCTGTCCTTTGCCCATCCCCGCCCGGTCATCCTGCGCAAAAAGTTTTCGCTGGATGCGGCAGCGCTGCTCGCCCAACTGCAGAAGGACAATGTCGGCGCGTTTGTACTCGGTCTCCCCATCAACATGGACGGTTCGGAAGGTCCCCGCGCCCAGAAGTCGCGCGCCTTCGTGCGCAACATGGCAGGTATAACCGACCTGCCCTTCGTGCTGTGGGACGAGCGGCTGTCGACGGTGGCGGCGGAGCGGACGCTGATCGAGATGGATTTCTCGCGCCGAAAGCGCGCCGGCAAGATCGATTCGGCGGCTGCGGCCTTTATTCTGCAGGGAGTTCTGGACCGGCTCCAGTCGCTTGATCCACGCGATCGGACGGAACCGGATTCCCCGCCTGCCGCCTGACCCAGGCCATGATGTTGCGGCGGCGGCGAAACGCCCACAATGCCATCAGCAGGAAGCCGTCGAAGATGCAGGCCCTTGCCACCATGCCCGGAATGATCGCCGGATCGATGCCCAGCATCTGCCCGTAGAGCTGAAACACGAAATCATGCAGCTGCCGGCTGAGCATGACGTAGCCGAAATTGATGTCGTTGAGCGACAGGAAGAACCAGCCCCAGAACAGAGCGAGTGGCGCGGCCCACAATGCGAACAGCGTGCGCATCAGTGACCGTCCCTGCGGCTGGAGCCGCCTCTGCGACCGCTGGGACCAATGTCCGGACGGCCGGAAATGCGCGACAGCAAGGAGCCGTGCGCGGCACCCTTGGCCATGGCATGGGCGGTGGCGCGGCTCTCTGCCTCCCGAGAAACCATGACAGCGAAGACCGACCTCCGCTCGGCCAGCATGGCGACATAGGAGGCCAGAAGTGCCGCCAATTGCACGGCGACAACCAAAAACAGGCCGTTGATGCCTCGCGCTGCGCCGCCGATCAGGATGAGCGACAACACCGCGGATGCCGAAATGAAGGCGGTCCGCGCCACACTGTCGGCTTCGTCCGGGCTCGCTGCGGCGTTAACCAGGCTCTCGACGAAGACCCAGCAAAACAGCACCGCCACGACCAGCAAGGCGATGGCCAGCGGCGCCACGACGGCAGCATTGTCGAGATCGGCCAGACGAGTGTTTTCCACGACGACGCCGAGCACGCCCAGAGCGCCCGCAACGCCGCGGTTTCCATCGACACAGATGAACGCCAGCAGGGCGAAAACCAGCGCCCAGTGCAAGGCCAGAAAGGACGTCAAAATGTGCCGCATGGCATTCCTGCTTTGGTGACAAAGACAGTGGGGTCTGCGGCCTGCGGCTGCAACGGAAACCATTCGTTAAGGTTAACGGCTGTCCACAGGCAGGCAAATTCGTTCACGGCCTGGCGGAAGGCCCTCAATTCACCGGCGGATAGAGCGTGTCGATGATCATGCGCGCATCGTGGCGCGAATCGAGCATGCCATAGGTGTTGCGCCACTGGCCGGCGAGCCGCGTCTCGACGAAGGCGTCCGCAATCCGCCCTGCCCCCAGCCGGCGCAATTCCGCAGCTGCCGCCGACAGCGCCAGCTGTTCGGTCAGCAGGCGGGCCGACCCCTCATCGGTGCCGGCGACCTGCATGGCCGCCTTGAGCACGCCAATGGTTCCGCGTCCGCCGGCGCCGAGATCGCGGTCGATGCCGGCCAGCACCTCCTCGAACAGGCCGGGCGCGCGGCCGAGCACGCGCAGCACGTCGAGCGCCATGACATTGCCTGAGCCCTCCCAGATCGCATTGACCGGGGCTTCGCGGTAGTAGCGGGCGAGCGGCGCTTCCTCGACATAGCCATTGCCGCCGAGGCACTCCATCGCCTCATAGAGCAGTGGCGGCGCGATCTTGCAGACCCAGTATTTGACCACCGGGGTCATGGCGCGGGCAAAAGCAGCCTCGCCGCGGTCGCCGGCAGCCTCGTCGAAGGAGCGCGCCAGTCGGAACGAGAGTGCCGTGGCGGCGGCGACATCGAGCGCCATGTCCGCCAGCACGCGCTGCATAAGCGGCTGTTCGATCAGCGTCGAGCCGGCCACCTGGCGGTGACGGGCGTGATGCACGGCCTCAGCCAGCCCCGCCCGCATGATTGCCGACGAGGCGACGGCGCAGTCGAGCCGGGTCAGCGTGACCATGTCCATGATCGTCTTTATGCCGGCGCCGGGCTCGCCGACCATCTCGCCGATGGCGTTGACGAACTCTACCTCCGATGAGGCGTTGGAGCGGTTGCCGAGCTTGTCCTTCAGCCGCTGAAAGCGGAAGCCGTTGCCGGAACCGTCGCCGAGGATGCGCGGGACGAGAAAGCAGGAAAGCCCTTCAGGCGCCTGTCCAAGCACGAGAAAAGCGTCCGACATCGGCGCCGACATGAACCATTTGTGGCCGGTGAGGCGATAAAAGCCGCTGCCGGCGCGTTCGGCCCGTGTGGTGTTGGCGCGCACGTCGGTGCCGCCCTGCTTTTCGGTCATGCCCATGCCGAGCGTCAGCCCGGTCTTGTCGACCGGCGGCTTCTGACTCTGGTCGTATTTGCGCGTCGTCACGCGCGGCGCCCATTCGCGAAACAGCTTTGGGCTGGCCATCAGGGCGGCCAGCGAAGCGCTGGTCATGGTGATGGGGCAGAGATGCCCGGTCTCGAGTTCGGCGGTCAGGTAGAAACGCGCGGCGCGCACCTGATGGCGACGGCCGATCTCGCTATCGCCGTTTTCCCAGATCGAGGAATGCAGGCCGCCGGCAACCGAGCGGCGCATCAGCGCATGATAGGCCGGATGGAATTCGACGAGGTCGATGCGCCGGCCCTGACGGTCATGCGTGCGGAGCTTCGGCGTCTCGACATTAGCGAGGCGCGCCAGCTCCTGCGCCTCCTGCGTCAGGACGAACCGGCCAAGCCCGTCGAGGTCCTTGCGCACCGGATCGGAAAAACGCTCGGCAAGCTGGATCAGCAACGGATCGCCCCGCCAGGCGTTGCCGCCCGTCAGCGGCGGCGGCTGGTTGGTCACGTCGTCGGTCACGCCCAATCCTTCTGAAAGTAGAAGGGCCTTCTAACGCTAGAAAGGCACTTATCATCATAAGGCTTCGAATCCGAAGCAATCGGCTAGATATAGCCCAAGGCAGGCGGCGCGCGCGACGAAAATACCGGGGAGAAAGGCCGCAATGCCAAGCTGACGCTTGCGGCAAGGAATTCTCCCCCCTATAGCAGCGCCTTGAGATGACCGACGCTTCGTCCCTGCCGCTTTATCCTCACCGCCATCTTCTGGGCATCCGCGATCTTTCCCCCGGTGACATCGAGCTTCTGCTCGACCGGGCCGATCGCGCCGTCGCCATTTCGCGGCAGTCCGAAAAGAAGACCTCGACGCTGCGCGGCCGCACCCAGATCAACCTCTTCTACGAAGCCTCGACGCGCACGCAGTCGTCGTTCGAACTGGCCGGGAAACGGCTCGGCGCCGACGTCATGAACATGTCGGTGGCGAGCTCTTCGGTGAAGAAGGGCGAGACGCTGATCGACACGGCCATGACTCTGAACGCCATGCGCCCCGACATCCTGATCATCCGCCACCAGTCTGCGGGCGCCGCCGCCCTTTTGGCGCAGAAGGTCGGCTGCTCGGTGGTCAATGCCGGCGACGGCGCGCATGAACACCCGACGCAGGCGCTGCTCGACGCGCTGACCATCCGCCGCGCCAAGGGGCCGCTGTCGAAACTGATCGTAGCGATCTGCGGCGACATCCTGCATTCGCGCGTTGCGCGTTCCAACATCATGCTCTTGAACGCGCTTGGCGCGCAGGTGCGGGTCGTGGCGCCGTCGACGCTGCTGCCCACCGGCATCGAGAAAATGGGCGTCATCGTCTCGCGCTCGATGGCCGAGGGCCTCAAGGGCGCCGACGTGGTGATGATGCTGCGCCTGCAGCGCGAGCGGATGGAAGGCGCCTTCGTGCCTTCGGTACGCGAATATTTCCGCTATTTCGGCCTCGATGCCGAAAAGCTGAAGGCCGCCAAGGACGGCGCGCTGGTGATGCATCCCGGGCCGATGAACCGCGGCGTCGAGATTGCGTCCGAAATCGCCGACGGGCCGCAAAGCGTCATCCAGGAACAGGTCGAGATGGGTGTCGCCGTGCGTATGGCGGTGATGGAAGCGCTGCTCGACCCGCGCCGCAACGAGGGCCGGAGCGCATGAGCACCACGGTCTTTGAGCGCGCCCGCATCGTCGACCCGTCACGCGGCATCGACGAGATCGGCACCGTCATCGTCGACGGGAAAAAGATCGTTGCCGCCGGCAAGGCTGCCCTGAACCAGGGCCTGCCGGCGGGAGCCACCGTGGTCGACTGCGCCGGCAAGGCGATCATTCCCGGCCTGATCGACGCGCGTGTCTTCATCGGGGAACCGGGCGGCGAACATCGCGAGACCATCGCTTCGGCCAGCGTTGCGGCGGCGGCCGGCGGCGTCACCTCCGTCGTTATGATGCCCGACACGGACCCGGTGATCGACAATGTCGCGCTGGTCGAATTCGTGCTGCGCACCGCCAAGGACACGGCAAGCGTCAACATCTTTCCGGCGGCGGCGATCACCAAGGGGCTGGCCGGCCGCGAGATGACAGAGTTCGGCCTGCTGCGCGAAGCCGGCGCGGTCGCCTTCACAGATGGGCGGCACACAATATCCAGCGCGCTGGTGATGCGCCGGGCGCTGACCTATGCCCGCGATTTCGGCGGCGTCATCGCACATGAGACACAGGATGGCGACCTCGCTTCGGCAGGCGTGATGAATGAAGGCCTGTATGCCAGCTGGCTCGGCCTTGCCGGCATTCCGCGTGAGGCCGAGTCCATCCCGCTGGAGCGCGACCTGGCGCTGGCACGGCTGACGCGCGGCGCCTACCACGCGGCCAAGATCTCGACGGCGATGGCAGCGCAAGCGATGACACGCGCGAAAGCCGACAAGGCCAATGTCACGGCGGGCGTGGCGATCCACAATCTGTCGCTGAACGAGAACGATGTCGGGGAATACCGCACCTTCTTCCGGCTGACGCCGCCTTTGCGCGCGGAGGAAGACCGGCTGGCCATGATCGAAGCGGTCAAGGACGGCACGATCGACATCATCGTCTCCTCGCACGACCCGCAGGATGTCGACACCAAGCGCCTTCCCTTCGCCGATGCAGCTGCCGGCGCGATCGGGTTGGAGACGCTGCTTGGAGCAGCGCTTCGGCTCTACCACAATGGCGACGTGCCGCTACTTCGGCTGGTCGAAACACTGTCCACCGCACCAGCAAGGCTGTTCGGCCTGCCGGGCGGCACGCTGAAGCCGGGAGCGCCGGCCGATCTTGCGCTGATCGACCTTGAAGAACCCTGGATCGTGAGTGAAAGCGGCATCCGCTCGCGCTCGAAAAACACCTGCTTCGAAGGTGCGCGGCTGCAAGGCATGGTCTTGCAAACGCTGGTGGCGGGCCGCACAGTGTTTTCGAGCTAGAGCGATCGCGCCACGTCGCAGACCGATATGTTGCTGGGGAAATGCGGGGGCAAACAATGAGTTATAACGTTATCCTGGCATTGCTGTTCGGCTATCTCCTCGGCTCGATTCCCTTCGGCCTCTTGATCACCCGCGCGGCCGGCCTCGGCGATGTGCGCAAAATCGGCTCCGGCAATATCGGCGCCACCAACGTTCTGCGCACCGGCAACAAGGGCCTCGCCGCCGCGACGCTGGTGCTCGACGCGTTGAAGGGTACGGCGGCGGTGATGATCGCGCGCCATTTTGGACACGACTACGGACTGTGGGCCGGCCTTGGACTCTGGGCGGGCCTTGGCGCCTTCCTTGGCCATCTGTTTCCGGTCTGGCTCAGTTTCAAGGGCGGCAAGGGCGTGGCGACCTATCTCGGCGTGCTGATCGCGCTCGGCTGGCATGTGGCGCTGATTTTTATCGTCGTCTGGCTGGCGATGGCTTTTCTGTTTCGCTATTCCTCGCTGGCAGCGCTGACGGCGGCGGTCATCGTGCCGATCGCGCTTTATTTCTGGAGCACACCTGAGACCGCCGGGCTGTTCCTGGTGATGAGCCTGATCGTCATCTTCAAACATCGCGCCAACATTTCGCGCCTTCTTGCCGGCACCGAAGGCAAGATCGGAGCCAAGGGTTGAGCAAGCCCGCCGCCGGGCCGCGCCTCAGCGACCGGCAGCGGCTGAGCTGGCTGCGGCTGATCCGCACACAAAATGTCGGCCCGGCCTCGTTTCGCGAATTGATCAACCGCTTTGGTTCGGCGGAGGCGGCGTTGGAGATGCTGCCCGAGCTGATGATTTCGGGCGGAGCCAAAAGGATCATGCGCATTCCTTCCGTGGAGGAAGCCGAAGCGGAACTCGACGCAGCCAGTGAAAACGGCGCCCGCTTCGTCGGCATCGGCGAGGCCGACTACCCGCCGATGCTGAAAAACATGGACAATCCGCCGCCACTGATTGCCGTGAAGGGCGAGGCAGCCGTCTTTCGCCTGCCGGCGGTGGCCATCGTCGGCGCCCGCAACGCGTCGCTCGCCGGCATCAAGATGGCGCGCATGCTGGCGGCGGATCTTGGCCGCGACGGCTACGTCATCGTTTCCGGCCTGGCGCGCGGCATCGACACGGCAGCACACCAGGGCAGTCTCTCGACTGGTACAGTGGGTGTGCTGGCCGGTGGGCTCGATGTCCCCTACCCGCCCGAAAATATCGGCTTGTGCGAAGACATTGCCGAGCGTGGCGGCGCCGTTATTTCGGAAATGCCGTTCGGCTGGCAGCCGCGGGCGCAGGATTTTCCGCGCCGCAACCGGCTTGTCGCGGGCGCCGCCCTCGGACTGGTGGTCATCGAAGCTGCGCAACGCTCCGGCTCGCTGATCAGCGCGCGCCTGGCCGGCGAGATGGGCCGGCTGGTCTTTGCCGTACCGGGTTCGCCGCTCGATCCGCGCTGCGCCGGCTCCAACGGCCTGCTCAAGGACGGCGCCACCCTGGTCACCGAGGCGGCAGATGTTTCCGGTGCGATCGCACCATTGGCGGGCACGCGAACGCGAAGCATTGCGCCGCCAGAAAAGGCACCCGATTATTCGGCAACTCCCCCGCCCGGTGAGGACGAACGCAGCGGCGTGATCGAGGTGCTGGGCCCAACGCCGGTGGGCGTGGACGAGATCATCCGCCACACCGGCCTCAACGCCGCGCAAGTCTCCATGGTGCTGCTGGAACTCGACCTTGCCGGCCGCATCGAGCGCCATGCCGGCGGCAATGTCTCACTGGTTTCGTGACGTTCCAGCCGATCCCGCCGCACGTCGGCCGCAACTCACGCGTCGAGGGTCACGCCGGCGGCGCCAACCTCGGTATAGTCGCCAACGCCGGTACAGATGCCACCGTAGGGTATTTTCCAGGCGGCTCCCGGAAAAGCACTCCGCCATTCCAGGGCTCTCCGTTGCACTGACGATCACGCTCGCAATGGCATACTCGACAGCTGACGAAAACCGGGCTCGACAGTCTGCGCATCAGTCAGCGGAACAGATACTTCGATACCTCCGGATTGCCACGGCGCCACATCACATTGTCGAGAAAATAATGGTGCACATTGATGAAGATGAGCACGATGAAGAAGAACAGCGATGACCCCAGCACTTGCCTGTCATAGGGAATCAAAGCCGTCAGCGCGGATGGGATCAGCCAGAAGCCGAGATAGCCAAGGGCCGTGCCGCCGACGATGAAGCCGAGGAGCCGAAACCTGTAGAGGGGGCCAAGAAAGGACAGGATTTTCGGCTGCGGATCGCGTTCGGCATCGGAGCTGTCACGCTCAACATTGGTCTGATAGCGCCAGACCACGGCGAGGTACTGCAGCGAGTGGAGCGCCGGCACGATCAGCAGCCAGAGCGGATTTATTCTCACAATCAGGATCCAGAGATAGAGCGACGCGACGTAGGCCACGATGCCGTTATAGGGCAGCTTGCCACCGTTCTTTCGCCAGCGATTGACCAGCATCAAAAGCGTAGCCGCCGTCGAAGCAATGGCTGCCAGCAAGGCGATGTCGGTGATCCAGGAAGGGACCGCGAAGGTGTAATAGTCGAGGCCGTAATATTTGCCTTGGGTGACCGCCGTATTCGTCTGCAGCCATGCCAGGATCCACACCGCATAGGAGTTCACCAGCAGCACCTTCTTGTCGCGGTCGTCGAAGAATTTGCGCTTCAGCACCGCATCCACCATCAGCATGCCGTAGCCCTGCTTGACGTAGTGCCAACCGACAAAAAAGAACATGGCGTTGGTGGCATAGCCGAGCAGGCGCGTGTTCGCCGCCGCGGCGCCATAGGCAAAGAACCCGGCCATGACCAGGGGCACGACAATGCCCGCGAAGATGTAGCGGAGCTGCAGGCTCCTGTCGTAGCCGTCGCCCGTCACCTTGCGCCCGAAATTGCGGTAGAAGAGCTGGTAGGAGTGGGCGAAGTGGGGATAGTTCACGAGATAGGCCACGAAGACCATCGTTGCGGCCACCGGACCTTCATATTCGAGCGGAACGAGAAACAGCACCGGCAGGATGAGAAAGGCGCTGCCGCCCAGCATGAGGAAATCGGCGACCGGGCCGAAGAGGTATTTTTGAGGCGCCGCCGCCTTAGGAGCGACAGCATCCGCCGAAAGCTGAAGTGTCATGTCAGAACCTCCCCTGGGAAGGCTGAGTTTAGCCATCGACTGGAATGGGGACAAGCTTGGAGCTGCCGCTCCGCGCCCGAACACTGGACCATCCTGCTGTTTCGCCAATGGTCTCGATCCGCCATGGGCTTCGAACCTGTGAAGGCCCTCCGCCGTTAAAAAAGCGCACCACCCCAATTTACGACTAACATGTTAGTGTGCTAGCACGGCATACACACCTACTTCGGAGACCTTCCGGTGACATCACGCTTTGGCCTTTCGGCCGCTCTCGCCACGCCTTTCGATGCCCGCGGGCAGATCGCCACCGATCCCATGATCGCTCAGGCCAAAAGTTGCCTGGCGCAGGGTTGCGGCAGCGTGACGCTTTTCGGCACCACAGGGGAAGGCGCGTCGGTGGGCACGACGGAGCGGCGGTCGGTGACCGAAGCCATGCTGGCTGCTGGAATCTTGCCGCATCAACTCGTTGCCGGCGTGCTGGTCGACGCCGCCGAAGACGCCGCCGAACAGGCACAGCATGCCTTGCAGCGAGGCGCCCGAAACATTCTGCTGGCCCCGCCGAGCTACTTCAAGAATGTCGGCGAGGACGGCCTTTTCGGCTGGTTCTCCGCCGTCTTTGCCGCGCTCGGCCCCCTCGCCCGTGACGTGCTGCTCTACAACATCCCTTCGGTTACCATGGTGCAGCTTTCGCTTGGCCTGATCGGCCGGTTGCGCACTGCTTTTCCCGACGTGGTCGCCGGGGTCAAGGATTCCGGTGGAAATTGGAGCTACAGCGAGGCGCTGCTTGCCGCCCATGGCGATCTGGTGATCCTGATCGGCGATGAAAGGCATCTGGCGCGTGCGGTGCGACTGGGTGCTCAAGGCGCAATCTCGGGCATGGCCAATTTCGTCCCGGGCGAAATCCGCGCCATGGCCGAGGACGGGCGCGACGATCCTCGCGTCGAGAGTTTTGTGCTCGAATTGCTCAAATATCCGGTCACCCCGGCGGTAAAGGTGATGGTGGCGCGTAAGACCGGCGACGAGCGCTGGCTGGCGGTCCGTCCGCCGCTGGAGCCGATCGCGTTGCAAGGGCAGCAGCAGCTTGCCTCAGCCTATGACAGCTTGTTTGCCAGGGAACCGGCCTGACCGGCAAAGGGAAGCGCGCCGAAATGGAAGACGGCAACGAACCGACCACCCTCAGGGAGAAGGCCTATGCCAGCTTCACGCGGCATTTGCTGGCGCGCGACTTCAAGCCGGGCCAGTTCGTGTCGCAACGTGAGCTGGTTGCCTTCACCGGACTGCCGCTCGGCGCCATTCGCGAGATCGTGCCGCGTCTCGAGGCGGAAGGACTGCTGACGACCATTCCGCAGCGCGGCATGCAGATCGCCCATATAGACATCAGCCTGATCCGCGAGGCCTTTCAGTTCCGCCTGTTCATGGAGCGTGAAGCGGTGGCGCTGTTTACGGTCAGCGCCTCCGACGCCGAGCTTGCCCGCTTGCGGCGCGAGCATGAGGACATGCTTGCCCGGGCGCTGGAGCAGACCCCGACGCCGGAGATGGAGGCCAAGGCGCAGACCATCGACTGGGCCATGCACGACACGTTCATCGATGCGCTGGGCAACGAGATCATCGCCAAGGCCTATCTGGTCAATTCGGTGAAGATCCGCCTGATCCACCAGGAGCGGTTCCGTATCGACGGGCGCGTCGTGCCGGTCATGCGCGAGCACCTGGCGGTGATCGAAGCCATGGAGAGCCGCGATCCAGGGAAGGCGGTCGAGGCGATCAGTCTGCATATCGACAAGGCGCGCCGGCTGGCGCTGCAGATCTGAGGAAACCTGAGCCGCACCGCGGTCCGCGATGCAATCGATAACGACAACAACCGGGAGGAAGAAATGTCGTCCAATCTGTTCAACCCAACCAGGAGGCAACTGCTTCAGGGAACCGCCGCACTTGCCGCCGCCGCCATTGCCGGTGTTCGCCCAAGCTTTGCCGCCGGCGTCGACTGGAAGCGCTTTGCGGGAACGACGCTTGACGTCAATTTGGTGAAAAGCCCGCGCAGCGACACGCTGATAAAATACATCGCCGAGTTCGAGGAACTGACCGGGATCAAGGTCAATGCCGAAGCGACGCCGGAACAGCAGCAGCGCCAGAAGACGGTGATCGAACTGAGCTCCGGCAAACCGAGCTTCGACGTCGTGCATCTGAGCTACCACGTGCAGAAGCGCCAGTTCGAAAAGGGCGACTGGCTGGCCGACATATCAGGCTATCTCGCTGACCCGACCCTGACCGATCCTGCGCTGGTGGAAACCGATTTCGCCGATGCCGGCATGCTGTTTGCCAAGGACGGCCAGGGCGTGCTGCGCTCGCTGCCGTTCTCGGTGGATTACTGGATCGTCTACTGGAACAAGGAATTGTTCGAGGCCAAGGGCCTCAAATACCCCGAGACGTTCGAGCAGCTGGTGGCCGCCGCCGAAACGCTGACCGATCCGTCGACCAACACCTACGGCTTTGTCGCCCGCGGCCTGAAAAACGCCAACACGCCGGTGTGGACGTCGCTGATGCTCGGCTACGACATGACGCCGCTCGACGACAAGGGCAAGCTGCGCACGACCTCGCCCGAGGCGGTCGAGGCCGCCAGCCTCTACCAGCGGCTGATGACCAAGTCGGCGCCTCCAGGCGTCACCGGATTCAACTGGGCCGAAGCCCAGTCCGCCTTCCTGCAAGGCAAGATCGGCATGTGGTTCGATGGCGTCGGCTTTGCCCCGCCGATGGAAAACCCGGAAAAGTCACGAGTGGTCGGCAAGGTCGGCTACGGCGTCATGCCCAAGGGGCCCAAGGCGCATGCCGCCGGCACCTTTGGCGACGGCCTCGGCGTGACGGCCGCCAGCGAGAAGAAGGAGGCCGCCTACCTCTTCTGCCAGTGGGCGATTTCGCCCGCCATGGGCGCGCGCCTGCTGCAGGCGGGTGCCGGCGTGCCGTTCCGCAAGTCGGTGCTGGAAGATCCCAAGGTGCGCGAAGGCGTCACCATGCCGGCGAGCTGGCTCGATGCCGTGGTCGGCTCGGGCAATGTCAGCCGGCTGTCGCTGCCGGTCATCATTCCGGTCACTGAGTTCCGCGACATCTATGGCGTGGCGCTGACCAATCTGATCGCCGGCGCCGATCCGGCGGAGGAACTGAAGCAGGCCACCGAGCAGTTTCAGCCGGTGCTCGACCGGAGCGAGCAAGGCTGATGTCCGCCATCACCCCAGAACGCACCGGGGTGACGACGCAAGCCATCGAAGGGGGCCAGACCATCCGTCTGGCTCCCAACTACTGGCCTTTCGTCGTCCCGGCGCTCGTCGTCGTCGGCGCCGTGATCGTCTTTCCTTGGGCCTTCACACTGTGGATGAGCGTCAACCGCTGGACCCTCGGCCAGCCGCGAAGCTTTGCCGGGATGGAAAACTATCTGCGGCTGGCAGCCGACCAACGCTTCTGGGAATCGCTTTTCCATACGCTGACCTACACGGCGCTTTCGGTCGCGGCGCCGATGTTCCTTGGCACTGTCGCGGCGCTGATCTTCGACGCCAAATTTCCGCTGCGCGGCCTGTTGCGCGGCGTCTTCGTCATGCCGATGATGGCAACGCCAGTCGCCGTGGCGCTGGTCTGGACGATGATGTTCCATCCCCAGCTTGGCGTGCTCAACTATCTGTTGTCGCTGGTCGGCATCCCGGCGCAGGAATGGATCTTTAATGCCAGGACGGTCATCCCGTCCCTGGTTGCGGTCGAGACCTGGCAGTGGACGCCGCTGGTGATGCTGATCGTGCTGGGCGGCTTGGCCTCCGTGCCGCGCGAGCCCTTCGAGAGCGCCGAGATCGATGGCGCCAACGCCTGGCAGCAATTCCGCTATCTCACCTTGCCGATGATCGCGCCGTTCCTGATGATCGCGATGATCATCCGCACCATCGATGCGCTGAAAAGTTTTGACATCATCTATGCCATGACCCAGGGCGGACCGGGCACGGCCTCGGAAACCATCAACATCTATCTCTACAACACCGCCTTCTCCTACTACGACATCGGCTATGGCTCGGCCATGGCCGTGGTGTTCTTCATCGTCATCGTCGCGCTGTCCTTCATCCTGCTGATGCTGCGCCAGCGCTCCCAATGGATCGGGGTGGAGGGCAAATAGATGAGTTCACGGCTGCTCAACCGGATCGGGCTGTTTTTCGCGGCTCTGGTCTTCGTCTCGCCGGCGATCCTGTTCTTCCTCTGGATGATCTCGCTGTCGCTGAAGTTCGAGATCGACAACGGTGCATACCCGCCGATCCTGATCCCGGAACATCTCGCCTGGTCGAACTATGTGAAGGTATTCGAGGAGAACAATTTCCTGCTCTATTTCTGGAATTCGGTTCTGGTGACGGGCACGGCAACGTTGCTCGCGCTGCTCATCGGCGTGCCTGCCGGCTATGGCATCGCGCGGCTCAAGGCCGAACGCTCGGCGGTGGTCATCATGATCGCCCGCATGACGCCGGGGCTTTCCTATCTCATTCCGCTGTTCCTGCTGTTCCAGTGGGTCGGCATTCTCGGCACACTGTGGCCGCAGATCATCATCCATCTGGTGGTGACGGTGCCGATCGTGGTCTGGGTGATGATCGGCTATTTCGAGACCACGCCGATGGAGCTGGAAGAAGCGGCCAACATCGATGGCGCCAGTTCCTGGCAGGTGTTCCGGCTGGTCGCCTTGCCCATCGCCAAGCCGGGCATTGTCGTCGCCTTGATCCTGTCGATCATCTTCTCATGGAACAATTTCGTCTTCGGCATTGTGCTCGCCAGCCGCGAGACCCGCACGCTGCCGGTCGCCGTCTACAACATGCTTTCCTACGAGCAGGTGAGCTGGGGTCCGCTCGCCGCCGCGGCACTTGTGGTGACGCTGCCGGTGCTGGTGCTGACCCTGTTCGCGCAAAGGCAGATCGTCGCCGGGCTGACCGCAGGCGCCGTCAAGGGCGGCTGAGGCACGGCCCCGACATCACTCATTTCCGGGAGAAATCCAATGGCATCGGTAACAATCAACAACGTTCAGAAGGCTTTCGGAGCCGCCAAGATCATCCACGATGTCAGCGTCGACATCGCCGATGGCGAATTCGTCATCCTGGTCGGGCCGTCGGGCTGCGGAAAGTCGACGCTGCTGCGCATGATTGCCGGACTGGAAACGATCTCGGGCGGCAGGATCGCCATTGGCGATCGCCTCGTCAACAATCTCAGGGCGCGCGACCGAAACATCGCCATGGTGTTCCAGAACTACGCGCTCTATCCGCATATGACGGTGGCCGACAATATGGGCTTTGCCCTGAAGATCAAGAAAGCCGATCCGGCCGACACCGCCGGCCGCGTCGGCAGGGCCGCCAGCATTCTCGGCCTGGACAAGCTGCTCGACCGCTATCCGCGTCAGCTTTCCGGCGGCCAGCGCCAGCGCGTCGCCATGGGCCGCGCCATCGTGCGCGACCCGCAGGTGTTCCTGTTCGACGAGCCGCTGTCCAATCTCGACGCCAAATTGCGCGTGCAGATGCGCGGCGAGATCAAGGCGCTGCACCAGCGGCTGGGAACCACCACCATCTACGTTACCCACGACCAGATCGAGGCCATGACCATGGCCGACAAGATCGTCGTGCTGCATGACGGCCTTGTCGAGCAGATCGGCGCACCGCTCGATCTCTACGATCGCCCGGCCAACCTCTTCGTTGCCGGGTTCATCGGCTCGCCCGCGATGAATTTCATTCGGGGCCATGTCGAGGAAGGTGTTTTCCGCAGCGCCGGTGGACTGATCTTGCCGCTGCCGGAAGGCATCGACCTGGCAAACATACCCGGCGGCGACCTCATCTACGGCATCCGTCCCGAACACATCCGAGCGACGACCGCCAAAGGAATCGCCGGCACGATCGTGCTTCTGGAAGCAACGGGTTCGGAAATCTTTGCCAGGGTCGACTGCGCCGGAGAAGAAATCTCCTGCCTTTTCCGCGAGCGGCTGGCACTGAAACAGGGCGAGCAGATGCGCATCGAGATCGACCGCGCCTGCGCTCATCTGTTCGACGTCAAGACCGGGCGGCGATTGTAGGGGGCGATGGGGGCTGCTGACAGGGCAACTTCCGCACGAAATATTTCTGGTGAGCGCGTCGGGGTTCGAACCCGAGACCTACTGATTAAAAGTCAGTTGCTCTACCGGCTGAGCTACGCGCTCCCGCGGGCTCTAAAGGCCGCCCTCGAAATTGCGCGGAACATAGGGAGAGTGCCGCGACCGGTCAACCGGAAAAAGATGGCCGTTCCACCGGGGTTTCGGCCATCGCCCGACGCGCCGCAAATTGCGTCGTCACCAGCCCGGTGAGCCGCTCCCGCAACGTGGTCGCCGCTTCGATCTGTTGGCGCGCGAAACGCGCCTTTTCTCACGCGCCAAATTCGAGAAACATTACAAATCAGCAACTTACTGTTTTGGTGGGAACCATCGCACGAGCGGGCCGTTTTCGTCTCACAAGGGACGTCAACCACCCTTCAAGGAGAAGATCATGAACAAGATCGCAACGGGTCTACTGGCGACCACCCTGTCAATTTCGTTTGCCGCGGCCGCCGCTATGCCGGCCAATGCCGCCCAGATGTTCGTGCCCCAGTCATCAGCAACTTCGTCCGACATCGTGAATGTGGGCGATTCTCGTCATGACAACTGGCGGTGGATGCGCCACGGCAACCGCAATTCCGGCAATCGCGATTTCCGCGTAGGCCGCCAGTTCTCGCGCAACAATGATGGCGGCAGCTATTGGAATGGCCATCGCGGCTATCGCGAATATCACCGCGGCTATCGCCGTCACGGCGACTACTGGTTCCCGCTGGCTGCCTTCGCCACCGGCGCCTTGATCACCGGTGCGATCGTCAACAGCGAGAACAACCGCGTCTACGGCGGCGATGCGCATGTGCAGTGGTGCTACGACCGCTATCGCTCCTACCGCGCCTCGGACAACACATTCCAGCCCAACTACGGCCCTCGGCGGCAGTGTAATTCGCCCTATTGATGTGTTTAGGGCGAAGTTAGGGTAGGACGGAGCCTGCGCCGGCAACGGGCGCGGGCTTCGTCTTTTCGCGGACTTGGTCTTAAGTGCGAAATCAGGACGCGCTCAATGTCCGGCGCACCGCGTCGCGCCAACCCGCCAGTTTTGCCGAGCGGGTGTCGGCATCCATCTCCGGCTTGAAGCGGCGCTCGAGCGCCCAACTCCTGGCAAAATCCTTCGCCTTCGGCAACACACCCGCCTTCGAGCCGGCAAGCCACGCTGCGCCCAGCGCCGTCGTCTCCAGAATGGTCGGGCGATCGACCGGGGCATCGAGGATATCGGCCAGCCGCTGCATGGTCCAGTCGGAGGCCACCATGCCGCCGTCGACGCGAAGCACGGTTTTGGCCGATGCCCCCTTCCAGTCCTTGCGCATGGCGTCGAGGAGATCGCGCGTCTGGTAGGCGACGGATTCAAGCGCCGCGCGGGCGAACTCCGCCGGGCCTGAGTTGCGCGTCAGCCCGAAGATCGCGCCACGCGCTTCGGCGTCCCAATGCGGCGCGCCGAGACCGACGAAAGCCGGCACCAGATAGACGTTCTGCGTGGGGTCGGCGGTTGCCGCCAATACGCCGCTATGCTCGGCCTTGCCGATCACCTTGATGCCGTCGCGCAGCCATTGCACGGCGGCACCCGCGATGAAGATCGAGCCTTCCAAGGCATAGGTAGTCTTGCCGTTCAGCCGATAGGCGATGGTGGTCAACAGCCGGTTCTTCGAGCGCACCAGATCGGCGCCGGTGTTGAGCAGCGCAAAGCAGCCGGTGCCATAGGTCGATTTCATCATGCCTGGCTCGAAACAGGCCTGGCCGATGGTCGCTGCGTGCTGATCGCCGGCCACGCCAAGGATTTTGATTTCGGCGCCAAACAGGCTTTTTTCCGTCACGCCGTAGTCGTCGGCGCAATCCTTGACCTCAGGCAGCATCGCCACCGGGATGCGCAGGATGGAGAGCAGCTCGTCGTCCCAGACATTTTTCTCGATGTTGTAGACCAGCGTGCGCGAGGCGTTGGTGGCATCCGTCGCATGCACCTTGCCGCCGGTCAGCCGCCAGATCAAAAAACTGTCGATGGTGCCGGCGAGCAGTTCGCCCTTTTCGGCTCGCTTTCTCGCACCGTTCACCTTGTCCAGCATCCAGGCGATCTTGGTGCCGGAGAAATAGGGATCGAGCAGCAGGCCGGTTTTTCTGGTGAACTTTTTCTCCAGGCCCTGTTTTTTCAGCTTCTGGCAGAGCGGCGCGGTGCGGCGGTCCTGCCAGACGATGGCATTGTGGATCGGCTTGCCAGTCGCCTTGTCCCAGATGACGACGGTTTCGCGCTGGTTGGTGATGCCGATCGCCGCCACATCCGAAGCCTCGCGGCCGGCGGCCTTCAGCGCGCCTTTGACGGTGGCGACGACGCTTGCCCAGATCTCTTCCGGATCATGCTCGACCCAGCCGGAGGCAGGATAATGCTGCGTGAATTCCTGCTGCTTGCTGCCGGCGACCTTCATCGCGCCGTCGAACAGGATCGCCCTGGTCGATGTCGTACCCTGGTCGATTGCAAGGATGTATCCGGTCATTAGTCCTCCCGATAGCTCGCCTATACAAACAGGGGAGACGGCAAGATGCCGCCTCCCCGTTCACTATGATCCTGGCGCGTACGCCAAGATTACTTCTGCCAGCTCTTCACCAGTTCGTCGTAGTTGATGGTGATCGGCTTTTCCTTCTCGTTCTCGATCTTCAGCTGAGGCGCGAGATTGCCGTTCTTGACCGCGTCGGCGTTCCAGTAGGCGAGGTCATGCTCTTCGGCCATCTTCGGGCCGATATCGCCCTGGACGCCCGACTTCTCGATGCGGGTCATGACTTTTTCCTGCTCGGCGCAGAGCGAGTCCATGGCTTCCTGCGCCGTCTTGGCGCCGGACGAGGCATCGCCGATCGCCTGCCACCAGAGCTGTGCCAGCTTCGGATAATCGGGCACGTTGGTGCCGGTCGGCGACCACTGAACGCGGGCCGGCGAGCGGTAGAACTCGATCAGACCACCGAGCTTCGGCGCACGTTCGGTGAAGCTCTTGTCGTGGATCGTGCTTTCGCGGATGAAGGTCAAGCCGACATGGCTCTTCTTCACGTCGACCGTCTTCGAGGTCACGAACTGCGCGTAGAGCCAGGCGGCCTTGGCGCGGTCGGTCGGCGTCGACTTCATCAGCGTCCAGGAACCCACGTCCTGATAGCCGAGCTTCATGCCGTCCTTCCAGTAGACGCCATGCGGCGACGGGGCCATGCGCCACTTCGGCGTACCGTCGTCGTTCAGCACCGCCTTGGCGCCGGCGTCGACCATCGAAGCGGTGAAGGCGGTGTACCAGAATATCTGCTGCGCGACCGCACCCTGTGCCGGCACCGGGCCGGATTCGGAGAAGGTCATGCCTTGGGCTTCGGCCGGAGCGTAGGCCTTCAGCCAGTCGAGGTATTTTTGGATCGAGTAGACGGCAGCCGGGCCGTTGGTGTCGCCGCCGCGCGCCGTGCAGGAGCCGACCGGCTGTGATTTCTCGTTGACCTTGATGCCCCATTCGTCGACCGGCAGGCCGTTCGGCAGGCCCTTGTCGCCGTTGCCGGCCATCGACAGCCAGGCATCAGTGAACCGCCAGCCGAGCGACGGGTCCTTCTTGCCGTAGTCCATGTGGCCATAGACCTTCTTGCCGTCGATCTCGCGGCCGGTGAAGAACTCGGCGATGTCCTCATAGGCCGACCAGTTGACGGGAACGCCGAGGTCGTAGCCGTATTTCGCCTTGAAGTCGGCCTTGTTCTTCTCGTCGTTGAACCAGTCGTAACGGAACCAGTAGAGGTTGGCGAACTGCTGGTCGGGCAGCTGATAGAGCTTCTTGTCCGGCGCGGTGGTGAAGGAGGTGCCGATAAAATCCTTCAGGTCGAGGTTCGGATTGGTAACGTCCTTGCCCTCGCCCGCCATCCAGTCGGTCAGGTTGCGGACCTGCTGGTAGCGCCAGTGGGTGCCGATCAGGTCGGAATCGTTGACCCAGCCGTCATAAAGGTTCTGGCCGGTCTGCATCTGGGTCTGGATCTTCTCGACGACGTCGCCTTCCTGGATGACGTCATGCGTGATCTTGATGCCGGTGATGGCGGTAAAGGCCGGCGCCAGCACCTGCGATTCATACTGGTGGGTGGCGATGGTTTCGGACACGACCTTGATGTCCATGCCGGCGAAAGGCTTCGCGGCATCGATGAACCACTGCATTTCTGCTTCCTGGCCGGCGCGGTCGAGCGTCGACAGCGGGCCGATTTCCTTGTCCAGAAACGCCTTGGCCTCATCCATTCCGGCGTAGGCGTTGCCTACCCCGAGCAACAGGACAAGGGCAGTTGTTGATGTTAAAAATTGCCGTCGCATAGGTTTCCTCCACATTTAGGTTTCAAGTGTGATCTGGAACGGCCGCCGGCACGCGGTCGCTCCAACAGTTTCCCCCTCTATACGTAGCGGAACACGCCAACGGCGTAGACCACGGAGAGAGCGAGAGCCCACCACAGGTTGGATCCGACAAGACCCAGCCAAGCGAGATGGATAAAGGCGCTGCCAAGCAGCGACAGAAAAAGACGGTCGCCGCGCGTCGTCTCGAAGCGCAGGATGCCGACGCGCGGATTGCCGCCCGGCGAGGCAAATTCCCAAAACGCCATGCCGCACAGCAGCAGAAGAATGGTGCCGAAGAACGCCGCCGTCGGCCACGTCCACGCCATCCAGGTGAGGTCGAGATTCATGGTGACACCCTCCCCAGGGCAAAGCCCTTGGCGGTGGTGGTGAGGATGAACCCGTGCGTTTGTTTCATCACACCCTCCCCAGGGCGAAGCCCTTGGCGATGTAGTTGCGGACAAACCAGATGACGAGCGCGCCGGGGATCAGCGTCAGCACGCCGGCGGCAGCGAGCAGGCCCCAATCCATGCCGGCGGCCGAAACGGTGCGGGTCATGGTGGCGGCGATGGGCTTGGCATCGGTGGTCGTCAGCGTGCGAGCGATCAAAAGCTCGACCCATGAGAACATGAAGCAGAAGAAGCAGGCGACACCGATGCCACTGGCGATCAGCGGCATGAATATCCTGACGAAGAAGCGCGGGAAGGAGTAGCCGTCAATATAGGCTGTTTCGTCGATCTCTTTGGGCACGCCCGACATGAAGCCTTCGAGGATCCACACCGCCAGCGGCACGTTGAACAGGCAGTGCGCCAGCGCCACCGCGATGTGGGTGTCGATCAGGCCGAAGGCCGAATAGAGCTGGAAGAACGGCAGCGCGAACACCGCCGGCGGCGCCATGCGGTTGGTCAGCAGCCAGAAGAACAGATGCTTGTCGCCGAGGAAGCGGTAGCGCGAAAAGGCGTAGGCCGCCGGCAGCGCCGCAGCCACGGAAATCACCATGTTCATGACAACATAGGTGATCGAGTTGATGTAGCCCGAATACCAGGACGCATCGGTGAAGATAGTGACGTAGTTGGCGATCGTAGGCTGATGCGGATAGAGCGTCAGCGAGGAGACGATCTCGGCATTGGTCTTGAAGCTCATGTTGATGAGCCAGTAGATCGGCAGCAGAAGCACGATGATGTAGATCGTCGGCACGATCCACCACCAGCGCGATTCCTCGCCGCGCTTGCGCATCAGCCGGGCGACCTGATCCTGCGAAAGCGTGCTCGCCAATTTTCCCGAAGCGGTGGTTTCGCTCACTCTGTCGGCTCTTTCGTTGGCGCCGCTCATCTCAGCGCTCCGCGTCGTAGTTGGTCATCACGGTGTAGAACACCCACGACAACAACAGGATGATCAGGAAGTAGACCAGCGACATGGCGGCCGCCGGACCGAGGTCGAACTGGCCGAGCGCGGTCTTGACGAGGTCGATCGACAGGAAGGTGGTCGAGTTGCCGGGGCCGCCGCCGGTGACGACGAAGGGCTCGGTGTAGATCATGAAGCTATCCATGAAGCGCAACAGCACGGCGATCAAAAGCACACGCTGCATCTTCGGCAGCTGGATATAACGGAACACCGCCCAGCGCGAGGCGCCGTCGATCTTGGCCGCCTGGTAGAAGGCATCCGGGATCGAAACCAGGCCGGCATAGCAGAGCAGCACGACAAGGCTGGTCCAGTGCCAGACGTCCATGATGATGATGGTGACCCAGGCGTCGAACGGATCCTGAACGTAATTGTAGTCGATGCCGAGCGCGTTGACGTAGTAGCCGAGCAGGCCGATGTCGTTGCGGCCGAAGACCTGCCAGATGGTGCCGACGACGTTCCACGGAATGAGCAGCGGCAACGACATAAGCACTAGGCAGACCGGCACGCCCCAGCCCTTCTTCGGCATGTTGAGCGCGATGAATATGCCGAGCGGCACTTCGATGGCCAGGATGATGAAGGAGAAGATCAGGTTGCGCACCATGGCTTCCCAGAAGCGGCTGGACGACAGCAGTTCCTCGAACCACTGGGTGCCTGCCCAGAAGAAGACGTTGTTGCCGAAGGTGTCCTGCACCGAATAGTTGACGACCGTCATCAGCGGAATGACGGCCGAGAACGCCACCAGCACCAGCACCGGCAGCACCAGGAACCAGGCCTTGTTGTTCCAGGTCTTTTCCATCTATGCCCCCATCTCGACACGCCCCATCTCAACCAGCCAGGAATCGGCATAGATGTTGATGCCGGCCGGATCGAAGCGAACCTTTGGGTCGGCCGGCACGCTCTCGTCCTCGCCGATGACGGCAGCGATCTCGCGGCCTTCGAGGCTGGCGCGCACCACCTTGTGGCGGCCGAGATCCTCGACCTTGCTTATTTTAACCGCCATGCCCTCGCGGCCGAGCCTGACATATTCGGGGCGGATGCCGAGTTCGATCGCGCCGGCGTTCCCAGCGGCGGTCTTTGGCGCGCCGGGCAGCTCGATGCGCTGGCTGCCAATGGTCGCAGTCTTGCCGTCGATCGCCACCGGCATGACGTTCATCCCGGGCGAGCCGATGAAATAACCGACGAAAGTGTGGCGCGGGCGCTCGAACAATTCGGCCGGCGTGCCGATCTGGACGATACCGCCATCATACATAACGACGACCTGGTCGGCGAAGGTCAGCGCCTCGGTCTGGTCATGGGTGACATAGACCATGGTGTAGCCGAAGCGGCGGTGAAGTTGCTTCAATTGCGAGCGCAGCACCCACTTCATATGCGGATCGATGACCGTCAGCGGTTCGTCGAACAGGATGGCATTGACATCCGAGCGCACCAGGCCGCGGCCGAGCGAGATCTTCTGCTTCTGGTCGGCGGTCAGGCCCCTCGCCTTCTTCTTCGCCCACGACGCCAGGTCGATCATCTCCAACGTCTCGCGCACCTTGCGGTCGACATCGGCCTCCGGCACGCCGCGGTTGCGCAGCGGGAAGGCCAGATTGTCGTACACCGTCATGGTGTCGTAGATGACCGGGAATTGGAACACCTGCGCAATATTGCGCTCCTGCGTCGACAGATTGGTGACGTCCTTGCCGTTGAACAGCAACTCACCGTGCGAGGGTTGCAGAAGTCCCGAAATGATGTTGAGCAGCGTGGTCTTGCCGCAACCCGAGGGCCCAAGCAGCGCATAGGCGCCGCCATCCTCGAATGTGTGGTGCACTTCCCGCAGCGCAAAATCGGCATCCTTCTGCGGACTGGGCAGGTAGGAGTGCCTGACATGGTTGACGTCGATGCGCGCCATCTCTTCCCCCTCAGGCCGCAAGCTTCGGCGCGGCGACGGCGCTGCCGTTGCTGTCGAAGACCATGATGTGGCGCGGATCGATAAACACCTCGATCTCGGCGTCGGGCTCGAAATCTCTAATGCCGTGGGTCAGCATGACCCAGCGCGCATCGGCAAAATCGAGATGGATGAAGCTTTCCGAGCCGGTGATCTCGGTGATCGTCACCTTGGCGCGCACAGGCACCGCGGCAGCGTTGGGCCGCTCGAGCGACAGATGATGCGGCTGGAAGCCGATCGTGTAGTTGGCGTCGGAAATGCCGGCGAGTTCGGCCGGTACCGGCAGCTTGACGCCGCCCTCGAGAAGGAAATCGGGACCTTTCTTGGCCAGCACGATGGTGTTGAGCGGCGGATCGGCAAAGGTTTTCGCCGTCACCAGGTCGATCGGCTTGCGGAAGACGTCGATGGTCGGCCCGAATTGGGTGATCCGCCCCTCGGACAGCGTCGCCGTATTGCCGCCGAGCAGCAAGGCTTCATGCGGCTCGGTCGTGGCGTAGACGAAAATAGTGCCGGCGGCGGCAAATATCTTGGGCAGTTCGGCGCGCAGCTCCTCGCGCAATTTGTAGTCGAGGTTGGCGAGCGGCTCGTCGAGCAGCACCAGGCTGGCATTCTTGACGATGGCGCGGGCCAGCGCCGTACGCTGCTGCTGGCCGCCGGACAGGCTGAGCGGCGTGCGGTCGAGATAGGGTGTGAGCTTCAAAAGCCCTGCCGCGTTGCGGACTTCCTTGTCGATCTTGGCCTGGTCGTTGCCGGCGACGCGCAACGGCGAGGCGATGTTCTCGTAGACGGTCATCGCGGGGTAGTTGATGAACTGCTGATAGACCATGGCGATCTTGCGCTGCTGCACCGGCATGCCGGTGACATTCTGGCCGTCGAACCAGACCGAACCGGTGGTCGGCACGTCGAGTCCGGCCATGAGCCGCATCAGACTGGTCTTGCCCGACAGTGTCGGCCCGAGCAAAACGTTGAGCGAGCCGTGCTGAAGCGTCAGCGACACGTCGCGGATATGCTCCACCGCGCCGACCATCTTCGTCACGTTTCTCAGTTCCAGCATGATGCCTCCTCCCAGGCTTTGTGCATCCTTCGCCTTCCCTATTCCGCTGCCGCGACATGGCGCCGGCTGATGCCGCGCATGAATTCGTCAAGCGCCGAGGCCTGTTCGCGGCTGAGATGCAGACCGCGCTTGGTGCGACGCCACAATACATCTTCGGCGGTCAGCGCCCATTCGTTTTCGCTGAGGTAGCGTACCTCGGCCTCATAGAGATCGGCGCCGAAATTGCGGCCGAGATCGGCGTTCGACTTGGCGAGGCCGAGCAGCACTTGCGCGCGCGTGCCGTAAAGCCGGGTCAACCGACGCGCCAGGCGCTGGTCGATGAAAGGAAAGGCGCTCTTCAGCTTCGCCACCTGGGCGTCGAAACCGGTGGCCGGGAAATCGCCGCCTGGCAAGGGCGCGTTCGCCGTCCACGGCTTGCCGCGCTTGCCGAGAAAACCTTCGACCTTTTCCAGCATCGATTCCGACAACCGGCGGTAGGTGGTGATCTTGCCGCCGAAAGCGTTGACGATCGGCGCCTTGCCCCCGCCGCCATCGGCTTTCAGCACATAATCGCGGGTCGCTTCCTGCGCCTTCGAAGCACCGTCGTCATAGAGCGGGCGCACGGCCGAATAGGTCCAGACGATGTCGGGGCGCGTCACGGCTTCAGCAAAATATTCGCTCGCCGCCGCGCAGAGATAGTCGATCTCGGTGTCGCTGATCTTCACGTCATGCGGATCGCCGGGATAGTCGCGATCGGTGGTGCCGATCAGCGTAAATTCTTCCTCGTAAGGGATGGCGAAGATGATGCGCCCGTCCTTGTTCTGGAAGAAGTAGGCGCGCGGATCATCGAACTTCTTTTTGATGACGATATGACTGCCCTGCACCAGGCGCACATTGTGCACGTCGTTCTGGCCCACAGTGGTCGACAGGACGTGGTCGACCCACGGACCGGCGGCATTGACCAGCAGCCGGGCCTTGACCTCCTCTGCCTCTCCCGTCTGCACGTCTTCCACGCGGATCGCCCACAGATCGCCTTCGCGCCGCGCCCCGACGACTTTCGTGCGGGTGCGGATGGTGGCGCCGCGGTCGGCGGCGTCACGCGCGTTCAATGCCACCAGCCGGGCATCGTTGACCCAGCCGTCCGAGTACTCGAAAGCCTTGTGAAACAGCGGCTTCAGCGGCTTGCCAGCCGGATCCTTGGACATGTCCAGTGTCCGGGTCGCCGGCAGCAATTTGCGGCCACCAATATGATCGTAGAGGAACAGGCCGAGCCGGATCAGCCAGGCCGGGCGCAGGCCCTTGGCGTAGGGCAGCACGAAGCGCATCGGCCAGATGATGTGCGGCGCGTTCTTCCACAGAACCTCGCGCTCCATCAGCGCCTCGCGCACCAGCCGGAACTCGTAGAATTCGAGGTAGCGCAGACCGCCGTGGATCAGCTTGGTCGAGCCGGAGGAGGTTCCGCTGGCAAGATCGTTCATCTCGGCCAGAAATACCGAAAAGCCCCGCCCAACGGCGTCGCGGGCGATGCCGCAGCCATTGATGCCGCCACCGATGACGAAGATGTCACGGACTGCGTCCACAAAGCCCTCCCGCGATTTCGCATTGCAGCATTTTTAGGTTTTTACGAAACCGTAGCGGGATTATTTCGAAATAAGAACGAATGTCAAACGAAATGTAACGGGACCGTGATCGATAGCTTAGCCGAGCGACGTTTCGATCAATTGAACCTCCGCTTCCTCGCAGATCTTGCGCACCGACGGGATGTCGCAACGGTCGGTGATGAAGGTGTTGACTTGCGAGAGATGGCCGATGCGAACCGGCGCGGTGCGTTCGAACTTGGTCTGGTCGGAGACCAGGATGACATGCCTGGCATTGGCGATAATGGCTTGCGCCACTTTCACTTCGCGAAAGTCGAAATCGAGCAACGCGCCGTCATGGTCGATGGCCGAGGCGCCGATCACCGCATAGTCGACCTTGAACTGCCTGATGAAATCGACCGCGGCCTCGCCGACAACGCCGCCGTCGGAGCCACGCACGACGCCGCCGGCGATTACCACCTCGATCGAAGGATAGATGCGCATCCTGTTGGCAACATTGATATTATTGGTGATGACCATCAGCCCGGTATGGTCGAGCAGCGCCTTGCTGACCGACTCGGTCGTGGTGCCGATGTTGATGAACAGGGAGGCGTTGTCGGGTATCAGCCTGGCCGCCGCGCGGCCGATGGCCTCCTTCTCGTCGGCGGCAATCTTGCGGCGCGCCTCATACTCCATGTTCTCGATGCCGGACGGGAACAGGGCCCCGCCATGGATGCGCGTCAGCAGCCGCTGGTCGCAGAGATCGTTGAGGTCCTTGCGGATGGTCTGTGGCGTCACGTTGAAATGCGTGGCGAGGTCATCGACCAGCACACGGCCATGGTCCTTCGCCATCTGGATGATTTCGGCATGGCGCGGCGACAAATACACTGAGAACCTCCCGTTTTCGTTTTTCTTGTTTGTAGCTGAAAACGAAAGCAATGAAAAGGGAGACGCCGGCTAATGAAATATCGATGATTGCAAAGGCGAACCGGGCAGATACGGCTCAGACCCGCTCCGCCACCTTGCGGGTGACAGCCGCGACTTTACCTGGCGAGCGGATCATCAGGAAATTGCCGGACCAGTATCCCGGGATTCGCCAAGTGCCTTTGATCTCGGTTGCATCACCGTTGATGATGCCGCTGTAGTGAATCGGGTGCGCCTTCAATTCGGCCTTGTCGTATGTCTTGGTAAAGGAGACGGCGTTGCCCTCTCGCTGCCCCTGCAGGCTTGCGTATCTTGCCGTGCTGGTCGCCGCCGGTTCGTGGGTCATCCCCGTCAAGCTGGTTGCCGTCTCGATCAGCGTTGCAACGAAGGAAACCGGCGGCAGTTCGCGCGGATAGAAATAGCGCCCGCTCCAGACGCCCGTCAGATTCTGGCTAACCCCTTCGGCCCTTCCGGCCATATGCTTGCTCGCAAGTCCTTGCTGGCTTGCCCCGGCGGCGGCAACCACCCGGGCAATCCCTGTCAGTCCTTCGGGGATCTTGCACACTCGCAGATGACAGTGAAGGCGGTATCGACATCGGCCGCGGTTGTCTCGAACTGGCCTGCCTGGAAGCGGATGGCGACCCGCCCATCGACACGCGTCTGCGTCAGGTAGATACGGCCGTCATTGTTGATGGCGTCGACCAGACGCAGATTGTGCTCGTCGCAGTCAGCGCCGGATGCGGCGCGATGCCGGAACGAGAACAGCGACAGCATCGGCTGGCTGGCGAGCTCGAAATCCTCCTCCTCGGCCAGGCGCGCTGCTATGCCTTCGCTCCAGGCGACGTGATTGCGGATCATGGTGCGCAGCGCCTCGAGGCCATGGGCGCGCAGCAGGAACCACAGCTTCAGCGCCCGGAAGCGACGGCCGAGAGGCACCGACCATTCGGAGTAGTTGATGATGCCGTCATGGCCGCGAGTTTTCAGATAGTCCGGCTTGATCGCCAGCGTGCGCACGAGATCCTCCGGCTGGCGGACGAACTGGATCGAGCAGTCGAATTGCGCGCCCAGCCATTTGTGCGGGTTGAAGACGATCGAGTCCGCGCCCTCGACACCGGTCCAGAAATGCCGGTATTCCGGACAGATCATCGCCGATCCGGCCCAGGCGGCGTCGATATGCAGATAGAGCCCCTGGCGTTTGGCCACCGCGGCCACTTCAGCGATGTCGTCGGTGCCGCCGGTGCTGGTGCCGCCGACGCACGCGATGATGCCGGCCGGCAATAGGCCGGCGGCGCGGTCGGCAACAATCGCCGCTTCCAAAGCCGCGGTATCCATGGCGCGGTAGGTGCCAGCGACGGGAATGCGGACGAGGTTTTCCTCGCCAATGCCGGCGACCCAGATGGCGCGGTCGATCGAGGTGTGCACCTGGTCGGAGGAATAGACGCGCAGCCTGCCCTGCCCGGAAAGACCCTTCTTGTTGCCCTGCCAGTCGAGCGTGCGCTCGCGCATGGTCAACACGGCGGCCAGCGTCGCCGATGATGCGGAGTCCTGGATCACGCCGGAAAAGCCTTCGGGCAGGCCGAGCGCCTGGCGCATCCAGTCGACGATGCGCGTCTCAAGCTCTGTCGCCGCCGGCGAGGTCTGCCACAGCATGCACTGCGCGGCCATCGCAGAGACCAGATATTCGGCCACCACCGAGACGGGTGCTGCATTGGCCGGGAAATAAGCAAAGAAACGCGGATGCTGCCAATGCGTCATGCCGGGCACGATCTTGGCTTCGAAATCGGCGAAGATCGTCTCCATCGATTCCGCGGCCTCCGGCGGAGAAGCTTCGATGCTCCTGAAGATCTCGCCCGGCGCTATGGCAGGTCGCACGGGCCGATCGCGAAGGCCGGCGCGGTAATCAGCGCCCCAGTCGGCGGCGCGCCTCGACCAGTCGCGGAATTGCTCGTTGTCCATGGATCCTCCCGACGCGCCGATCAGCCAGCCGTTTGAATTTTGATTAACATGTTAAATAGAGACAGGCAACCGCGACGAAGGTTCCCGCGCTACCCCGGAAAATCCGGCAGGCTGGCAAAGGCCGTCTTCAACGCGTTCGACCAGCCTTCGGAAATAGCACGATAATATCGATCGTCCTGGCCGATGCGCTTTTTCAAACCCACCGTGAACGTGTCCTCCTCCAGGAACAGCAGGTCGAGAGGCAGGCCGACGGACAGGTTCGATTTCAGCGTCGAATCGAACGATACCAGCAAGAGCTTGACGGTTTCAGCCAGGCTCATCGTCCTTTCATAGGCACGGATGATGATCGGCTTGCCGTATTTGGTCTCGCCGATCTGGAAGAACGGCGTGTCGTCGGTCGATTCGATGAAATTGCCCTCGGGATAGATCATGAACAGCCGTGGCGGGCTGCCCTTGATCTGGCCGCCGAGGATGAAGGAGGCGTTGAAATAGGAATCCGCCTTTTCGCCGGCAGGCGACGAGCTGGCGATGACTTCCTTGACGGTGTCGCCGACCAGCCGCACCGTCTGGTACATGGATGGGGTCTCGAGCAGCGTCGCGTGGCGTTCCGCCACCGCCTTTGTGCGCTCGTCGAGCAGGCTGACCACGGCCTGCGTCGTAGCCAGATTGCCGGCCGACATCAGTACGATGACGCGCTCGCCTGGCTCTTCCCAGACATGCATCTTCTTGAAAGTGGAGATCGAATCCATCCCTGCATTGGTGCGCGTGTCCGACATGAACACGAGCCCACGATCGATCTTGAGGCCGACGCAATAAGTCATGGAATCTCTTCAGGCAGCAATCTTGCCGGAGACTACTGCTCTACCGTGACGGTGACTGCAAGCTGTTCCTCCGCCTGTCCCAGTCGAATTCCCGACACCGGCGAGGCGTCGCGATAATCACGGCCGGTGGCTACCCTGACATAGCGTTCATCGGGGGAAATGCCGTTGGCGGCGTCGAAGGCGACCCAGCCGAGACCCTGAACATGGGCTTCGGCCCAGGCATGGCTTGCCGCCTGCTCGATGGCCGCATCCATCATCAGATAGCCACTGACATAGCGGGCCGGAAAACCCATGACGCGGGCTGCGGTGACAAAGATGTGGCTGTGATCCTGGCAAACGCCGGTCTTCAGCGCCAATGCCTCTTCCGCCGGGGTCGTCACGCTGGTGGTGCCCGGCGTGTAGGCGACGCGCTCGACGATCAGCGCCATCAGCCGATGCAGCCTTTCGATGTCGGTACCTTTGCCGACCGCCGCGGCAAGCTCGCTTATGCCCTCGCCGGGGATGGTCAAAGCTGTCTCCTGGCTGAACAGCCACAGTGGCGCAAAGCCGTGATGCGGACCCGAGACGCCTGCTGTGTCGCGCGTGACAACCTCGCCGGAGGCCTCGACGGTGATGAAGTCGCGCTCGCCCTCGACGCTCAACAGCCTGTTATCGTTGCCAAAATGGTCGTTAAAGCGGACTTCCTCTCGCGCGCCCTCGATCTTCAGCGCCCAGGACAAGACGGTCTGCGTCGGTCCGCTGACCGGTAACAGGCGTAGCCGCTGCAACAGATAGTGCACCGGCGCGTCGTAGCGGTATTCGGTACGGTGGGTGATCTTGAGCCGCATGCCTATTTTCCGTTTGTAAGCATGATCTTATCCGAAAACCGGGTCCCACTTGTCGCTAGCGCGGCCCTCCGGTTCGCGATCATGCTCAATTGAACCGGTAATCTTGTGCGATCTCTTCGCCAAGCTTGGTGTTGTCTTGAATGAACCTGGCCAGGAATTCGTGCAGGCCGGCGTCGAATATGTCCTTGATCGACCCTGCCTGCAGCATCGCCTGTGTCCTGTCGACGGTGGCGTGGCAGGCATGACGGTCGCCATAGTCGTCGCCCAGGAACTTCAGATGCTCGGCGAGAAAACGATAACAGAAGGTCAGCGAACGCGGCATGCGCACATTGAGGATCAGATAGTCGGCAATATTGGTCGGTTTGTAGTCGGCCTCATAGACCCAGCGATAGGAACGGTGCGCCGACACCGAGCGCAGGATCGATTCCCATTGGTAGTTGTCGAGGCTCGAGCCGACCCAGGAGATCGACGGCAGCAGCACGTAGTATTTCACGTCGAGGATGCGTGCCGTGTTGTCGGCCCGCTCGACATAGGTGCCGAGCTGCGAGAAGTCGAAGATCTCGTTGCGCAGCATCGTGCCGTAGAACGAGCCGCGGATCAGCGCCGTCTCGCGTTTGATGGCGTCGAGCACACTCGGCAGGTCGCGCTCGTCGATCGGCTTTGCCAGCATGCGCTTCAGGGCCATCCAGGCTTCGTTGATGCTCTCCCAGGTCTCGCGCGTCAGCGCGGTGCGCACCATGCGGGCATTGTTGCGAGCGGTCTCGATCGCCGACATCGTGCTCGACGGGTTCGAGGTGTCGCGCAGCAGGAAGTCGGCGACGTTGGCGGCGGTATAGTCCTTGTATTTCTGCGTGAAGGTGACGTCGGAGCCGGCGCTGAGCAGCACCGAATTCCACTCTTCCGACGCGCTCTGGGTGCGGGTCAGCGCCATGCGAAGGCCGGCATCGACCAGACGCGCCATGTTTTCCGCCCGCTCGATATAGCGGTTCATCCAGTAGAGCCCGTTGGCGGTGCGGCCGAGAAGCATGTGAAGTGGCCCTTCGGGGCTAGTGAGTAGGGAATAGTGAGTAGGGATTAGTAAGCATTTGAATCTCTGTGGAATATGGCATTTCTTGTCCCTCTACTGCCTACTGCCTACTGCCCTATTCCCTACCTAATCGTCCAACACCCACGTATCCTTCGTGCCGCCGCCTTGCGAGGAATTCACGACCAACGACCCCTCCTTCAGCGCCACCCGCGTCAAGCCGCCGGGCACGATCTGGATTCGGTCGGAGACCAGAACATAGGGTCGCAAGTCGACATGGCGCGGCGACAGGCCTTTTTCTGTCAGGATCGGGCAGGTCGACAGCGCCAGCGTCGGCTGGGCGATGTAGTTGGAAGGCTTCGCCTGCAGCTTCTTGGCGAAATCCTGGCATTCCTTCTTGGTCGCAGCCGGCCCCACCAGCATGCCGTAGCCGCCGGAGCCGTGCACTTCCTTGATGACCAGCTCATGGATGTGTTCGAGCACGTATTTCAGGCTGTCGGGCTCCGAGCAGCGCCAGGTCGGGATGTTGCCGAGGATGGCCTTGCGGCCGGTGTAGAACTCGACGATGTCGGGCATGTAGGAATAAATCGCCTTGTCGTCGGCGATGCCGGTTCCCGGCGCGTTGGCGATGGTGATGTTGCCGGCGCGGTAGACGTCCATGATGCCGGGCACGCCAAGGGCCGAGTCCGGCCGGAAGGTCAGCGGATCGAGGAAGGAATCGTCGACGCGCCGGTAAAGCACGTCGATCTGCTTGTAGCCTTCGGTCGTGCGCATAGCGACGTGGCCGTCTACAACGCGCAGATCCTGGCCTTCGACCAGTTGCACGCCCATCTGGTCGGCGAGGAAGGCATGTTCGAAATAGGCGGAGTTGAAGCTGCCCGGCGTCAGCACGGCAATGGTCGGTGCGCCCTTGGTGCTTTGCGGCCGCACTGCCGCCAGCGACTGGCGCAGCAATTGCGGATAATTCTCCACCGGCCGCACCTTGATCTGCTGGAACAGCTCGGGAAAGAGCTGCATCATCGTCTCGCGGTTCTCCAGCATGTAGGAGACCCCCGACGGCGTGCGCGCATTGTCCTCCAGCACGTAGAACTCGTTCTCCGAGATCCGGACGATATCGACGCCGATAATGTGGGTGTAGACGCCGGCCGGTGGCCGCACTCCGATCATTTCCGGCAGGAACGCCTCGTTCCTGGCGATCAGCTCCCTCGGCACGCGGCCGGCGCGCAGGATTTCCTGGCGGTGGTAAATGTCGTCGAGGAAAGCGTTCAGCGCCTGCACGCGCTGCTCGATGCCTTGCGTCAGCCTTCGCCATTCATTGCCGGAGATGATGCGCGGCACGATGTCGAAGGGGATCAGCCGCTCGGAGGCTTCCTGCTCGCCATAGACGGCGAAGGTAATGCCGGTCTTGCGGAAGACGCGCTCGGCGTCCTGCATCTTTTCGGTAAGCCTGGCCGGATCCTGCTCCTTCAGCCAGCGGTCGTAAGCCGTATACGGTTGTCTCAGCCCGGAAACTTCCGGAAGCATTTCATCGAACGCTGCCAATCGCATACTCCCCTGTGACGCCATTTCACTGGCGTCGCGGGAGAAAATCAAGCGCAATCGGTGATTTGGAGGATATCGGCGATCAGTATGTTTCGACTGCCCAAAATTCGGGCAGTCGGAACGGGACCTTAATCAGGCTCTGCCTTGTCGCCGGGCAAGTGCCTGATGCGGCCATAGCAGTTCACCGTTTCATGGCAACGGCGACCTGCCATGGCTTTTTGCTTCGACGCAATTCCGGACGGAAAACCGCTTCACACTTTTCCTGGAATTGCTTTAGAAAGCGCGGAAAGTGACGACCGTGAAGGTGTCCTTGATTCCGGGAATAATCTGTACCTTCTCGTTGACGAAGTGACCAACATCTTCCTCGTCGTCGACGTAGAATTTGGCAAGCAGGTCGTAATTGCCGGCGGTCGAGTAGATTTCCGAGGCGATTTCGGCATCGGCGAGCGCGCTGGCGACCTCGTAGGACTTGCCCAGATCGCACTTTATCTGCATGAAAAACGTCTTCATTGCCGGTCCCGATCAAGCTTCAGCACACAAGCGGCCCTTGTGGCAGACTGCCGCCCGGCTTTCAAGCATCAGGCCGAGCGCGCCTTGGCGACGGCTTGTCTCAGTTCGGACACCGGCATGCCGCGCCGATACAAGTTGCCGCCGATGACCAGGGCTGGCGTGCCGCGCAGCTTGAACGCCGTCGCCTGGACTTCGGTGCGGACAAGGGCAGCGTCGATATCGGGTTCACGGATGGCGAGGTCGGCACGCACCATCGCCACATCGACACCGACGGAAGAAAGGATGTCGTTGGTGCGGCGTTCCGAAAGGCCGCGCTGGTTGGTCATCAGCGCATCGACCGCCGCGCCATAGTGTTCGCCGCTCAGCAGCGTCACCCGCGCCGCGTCGCGCGACACGTCGCCGAAGATCGGCCAGTCCTTCATCACAAGCCGAACGCCGCTGTCCTCTTCCATCAACTTCTTCAGTTCGACGAAGACGAGCTTGCAGATCGGGCACTGATAGTCGACGAATTCGGCGATGGTGACGTCGCCATCGGGGTTGCCGAGCGCTGGAATGGCGGGATCAAAGGCGACTTCCGTGACGGTCGGCCCAGTGCTTGCCCAGGCGGGCAAGGGGGCCAAAACTGCGAGGCTTGCCGCGCCCTTCAGCAAAAGGCGCCGGTCGATCGGCTGCTTGAACATGGTTGTCCCCTGGTTGCGCGAACGGGTCCCACCCGTCCCTACGATGCGCGCCCCGCGTTAAAGGAGGCTTAAGCATGATCATGTGGCACTTGCGTGGCGAATATTGCGGTTGCTGAAACCGTGAGGCTCCGCAAAGCGTATGGTATGATGCGTCCCGGGACAGGTTTTGTTGGGGGACAATGGAGACAGGCCATGCGCCGCACCGCATTCGCAGTCGTTTCATTGCTGTTCGCGTTGTCGGCAGCCCTTGCCGGCGACGCCGAAGTCAAGGCCGGCCAGGCCGTCATCGATGGTCAGTTGAAGGCGCTCATCGCCAATGATGGCGCCAAGGCGTACAGTTTCGCCGCTCCAAATGTGAAGCGCATCTTTCCGACCGTCGACACCTTCATGAACATGGTGACCAACGGCTATCCGCCGGTGCGCCAGCCGCAGAGCTATTCCTTCGGCAAGGTCGAGCAGATGGGGCCAACTTCGATAATCCAGCAAGTGCTGATCGTCGGACCCGACGGCAAGGACTATGAGGCGGTCTACACGCTGGAACAGCAGCCCGACGGCAGCTTTCAGATCACCGGCTGCAGCTTGCGCGCAGCGAATTCGCTCAGTACCTGAGGCCCGGCTACAGCACCGGAATATCACCTCTCGCCCATGCCTCGGAAATCTCAGCCGTGCGCGCCTCAAAGGCCCGGGCCTCGATCGCGGCGCGAATGTCCTGCATCAGCTTCTGATAGTAGGACAGGTTGTTCCAGGTCAGAAGCATCGCCCCCAGCGCCTCTTGCGAGCGCACGAGATGGTGCAGATAGGCGCGAGAGTAGTCGCGCGCGGCCGGGCAGTCGCTCTCCTCATCCAGCGGCCGCGGATCGTCCGCGTGGCGGGCATTCCTGAGATTGACCTTGCCGCGCCTGGTATAGGCCAGGCCATGGCGGCCGGCGCGGGTCGGCATGACGCAGTCGAACATGTCGATGCCGCGCGCCACCGATTTCACGATGTCGTCCGGCGTGCCGACGCCCATGAGATATCGAGGCTTGTCGTCAGGCAATTCCGGACAGGTGATCTCCAGCATATCCAGCATCACCGCTTGCGGTTCGCCGACGGCCAGGCCGCCGACCGCATAGCCCTTCAGCTCCATCGCGCTCAGCGCCTGCGCCGAACGCACCCTGAGAGCTGCGTTGTCGCCACCCTGGACGATGCCGAACATCGCCTTGCCGGGCTGATCGCCGAACGCTGTCTTGCAGCGCTCGGCCCAGCGCAGCGACAGCTCCATCGCGCGCTCGATCTGCTTGAGGTCGGCCGGCAGCGCTGTGCATTCGTCGAGCTGCATCTGGATGTCGGAATCGAGCAGGCCCTGGATCTCGATCGAGCGCTCCGGCGACATCTCGTAGGCAGCGCCGTCAATGTGCGAGCGAAAGGTGACGCCCTTCTCGGTCAATTTTCTGAGCTTCGACAGCGACATGACCTGAAAACCGCCACTGTCGGTCAGGATCGGCTGCGGCCAGCGGGCGAATTCATGCAACCCACCAAGCCGCGCCACGCGCTCGGCGCCGGGGCGCAGCATCAGATGATAGGTATTGCCCAGGATGATGTCGGCGCCGACGCCGCGCACCTGGTCCATATACATGGCCTTGACCGTGCCGCCGGTGCCGACCGGCATGAAGGCCGGCGTGCGGATTTCGCCGCGCGGCATGGTGATGGAACCGCGCCGCGCCTTGCCGTCGGTGGCGAGGATCTTGAAGGTGAATGTCTCAGCCATTGAATTCCTTGTCATGGACAGGCGCGCCTGGCGCCTGCCTGTCGAGCGACTGGCGGTATTGGATGCAGCCGCGCATGAATTTCGGCCATGGCGGCACGGCAATCGATGGATCGGTCTTTTCCGGCAGCAGGTCCCACAGGTTGGGATGATGCCAGCATAAATCATGGCCGGTAGAATCTCGGTGCTGGCGAATGCCGGCACGCAATTTCTTCACTTCGGCGATCAGGCTTTCGCGATCAAAGGCCTGCAGGTCATCGTCCATCGCTCATCTCCGCTCGATAAAGCAGGCTTGCATCTCCGTAGGAATAGAACCTGTAATCGTTCCCGATGGCATGAGCATAGGCCGCACGCATTGTATCTAGGCCGCTGAAGGCCGAAACCAGCATGAACAGCGTCGAACGCGGCAGATGGAAATTGGTCATCAGCAGGTCGGCGGTCTTGAACCGATAGCCCGGCGTGATGAAGATGTCGGTCGGGCCGGACCAGGCGGTCAGCGAGCCATCAGGCCGTGCCGCGCTCTCCAGCAGGCGCAGCGAGGTCGTGCCGACAGCGATGATGCGCCCGCCCCGCGCCTTGGCGCCATTCAGAGCGTCGGCTGTTGCTCCGCTGACCGAGCCGGTCTCGGCATGCATCTTGTGGTCAGCGGTGTCGTCCGCCTTGACCGGCAGGAAGGTGCCGGCGCCGACATGCAAGGTGACGAAGCGGCGTTCGATGCCTTTTGCATCCAGCGCGGCAAACAGCTCCGGCGTAAAATGCAGGCCTGCGGTGGGGGCAGCGACTGCGCCCTCCTCCTTGGCATAGATTGTCTGGTAATCCGTCAGGTCGCGTGCGTCGTCGTCGCGCTTGGAGGCGATATAGGGGGGCAGCGGGATGTGGCCGACGGCGCGCAGCGCTTCGTCGAGAAATGGGCCGGAGAGGTCGAAGCCGAGCAACGCCTCGCCGGCGTCGCCCTTCTCGATCACCGTGGCGTCGAGTTGGCCGAGAAAACAGGAATTGCCGTCATGGCCGAAATGGATGCGGTCGCCGGCGGCGACGCGCTTGCCCGGCCGCATGAAGGCCAGCCAGCGGTCAGGCGCCATGCGCATATGCAGCGTGGCGTCGACCTGCGCCTGCGCTTCGCCGCGCCGCCTGATGCCTCTTAACTGGGCAGGAATGACCTTGGTGTCGTTGAAGACCAGAACATCGCCAGCCCTGAGCAAGGACGGCAGGTCGCCAACCGTGCGATCCGAAAGACCCTCGCCCGGCCTGACCACCAGCATTCTGGCGCTGTCGCGCGGCTCGGCCGGGCGAAGCGCGATGCGCTCCTCAGGCAGGTCGAAGTCGAAGAGGTCGACGCGCATCAGTAGAGCCGGACGAGCAGCGCTCCGGCCAACAGCAGCACCGCGCCGGCGATGCGGCCGAGCGAAATCTCGCGCACCGCCACGCCGAGGAAGCCGACGCGGTCGATCAGCATGCCGGCGAAGAGCTGGCCGGCAACCAGGAACGCCATCAACGCGGCTGCACCGATGCGCGGCGTAAGAATGGTCGACAGGGTGACATAGAAACCGCCGAGCATGCCGCCGGCGATGAACAGCCAAGGTGCCGGCGCCTTCCAGTCGAGCGAGATGTCCTGCAGCCGCACAACGGCAATGGAGATGATACCAAGCACGATCGCGCCCGACAGGAACGAGAAGGCAGCAGCCGCGACCGGGAGCCCCAGGCCGCGCGCCAGCTGCGAGTTGATCGGCGCCTGGACGGCGATGAAGGCGCCTGACAGGATGCCGAGCAGCGACCAGACCACGCCCATCATCGTCGTTTGTCCTTACTTGACGTCGGCCGCGACCTTCAGCGACACGATCTTGTCGGGATCGACCACCGGCTCGCCGCGCTTGATCTTGTCGACATTGTCCATGCCTTCGATGACCTGGCCCCAGACCGTGTACTGGCGGTTGAGGAAGGCGGCATCGTCGAAGCAGATGAAGAACTGCGAATTGGCCGAGTTCGGGTTCTGCGAACGGGCCATCGAGCAGGTGCCGCGGCCATGGTTGGCGTTGGAGAACTCAGCCTTCAGGTCCGGCTTTTCCGAGCCGCCCATGCCCGCACGCGACGGCGCGAAGGTCGGCTTCGACGAATTGCCGAACTTCACGTCGCCGGTCTGCGCCATGAAGCCTTCGATGACGCGGTGGAAGACCACGCCGTCATAGGCGCCTTCGCGGGCCAGTTCCTTGATGCGGGCGACGTGGCCGGGAGCCAAATCGGGGAACAGTTCGATGACGACCTTGCCCTTGGTCGTTTCCAGGATGAGCGCGTTCTCGCGGTCCTTGATCTCAGCCATGTCGTATATCCTTTATCTCAGAAAAACAGATTGATTTGATTGGTTTACTTGTCGGCGGCGATGCGTACCTTGATCATGCGGTCGGGCTCGCTGACCGTGCCGTTGTCGGCCTCGTCGCCCTTCTTGATCTTGTCCACCAGCTCCATGCCGCTGACGACACTGCCAACGATGGTGTACTGGCCATCGAGGTTCGGCGCCGGCGCGAACATGATGAAGAACTGCGAGTTGGCGGAGTTCGGGTCCTGCGAGCGGGCCATGCCGAGCGTGCCGCGCTTGAAATGTTCGCTCTGCGAGAATTCGGCCGGCAGGTCGGGCAGGTCTGAACCGCCGGTGCCGACGGCCTCGGGGCTGAACCCCTTCTTCATGTTGCCGAACTTGACGTCGCCGGTCTGCGCCATAAAGCCGTTGATGACCCGGTGGAATGCGACATCGTTATAAGCGCCTTCACGCACCAGCTTCTTGATCTGCGCGACATGCTTGGGTGCCAGGTCGGGGCGTAGCGCGATGGTGACGTCGCCGTTCTTCAAGGTGATGACCATGGTGTTTTCCGGTTCGGCGGCGAAGGCCGAAACGGATGCGGTCACGAGACCGGCAAGCACGACGAGGAACGAGGCGAGCTTTTTCAGCTGCATAAGGGATCTCCGAAGGTCTTTGTTAGGGTGCATGTCGTTGCCCCAAAAACCGGCATCCACTTTGGGGCGACATGCACTATTTCGCGAATTTGGCGGTGAGCGCACCGGCAACGGCGGCCGGTACGAAGGGACGGATGTCTCCGCCCATCGAGGCTATCTGGCGCACAAGTGTGGCGGTAATGGTGCGTACCGATGGGCTGGCGGGCAGAAAAACCGTCTGCAGTTCCGGCGCCATGGTCTCGTTCATGCCAGCCATCTGCATCTCGTAATCGAGATCGGTGCCGTCGCGCAGGCCTCGGATCATGATCGAGGCGCCATGCTTGCGGGCCGCGTCGATGACCAGCCCGTCAAAGGCGACAACCCTAATGCGGGCTCCGTCGCGGCCGAATTCGGCGTTCGTCGCGGCCTCGATCAGCTTCACCCGTTCGTCGAAGGAAAACAGCGGCGTCTTGCCGGGATGGGTGCCGATCGCCGCATATACCGTGTCGGCGACAGCCAGCGATGCCTTCAGCACATCGAGATGGCCGTTGGTCAGCGGGTCGAAGGAGCCGGCATAAAGGGCGATGCGATCGGTCATGGGAGGTGCTTCTAGCGGGGCATTGGCCGGAAGGCAAATGCGATTGGGAACATCTGCGTGAACCTTTTCGCAGACATGAACGACAGATGAATGCCTTGATCACGAAGACTTCACGCCGCGTTCGCTAGTTTGCACTTCGGAAGATGAAACCAAAACCCGATCTAACCGTTGGATAGGCGCAGGAGAACACGCACATGCTGATCTACATGCTCGCCACCGCAATGACCGTCGCCATGCTGATCGCCACCGCATTCGGATTGCATAGCGAGGCAGAGCGCGTCCGTGTCCGCACAAAGCGGTTCGAAGGTTTCGGCGCTCGCTGGCCCCACCATCGCCCCTGATTTATTGCTAGTTTCTTGTTTGCGCCGGCCCATCGGGCCGGCGTTGTTGCTCAAACCTATTCGGTGCTGTCCGGTACGGCATCTCCGGCGCCGGCCTCAATGACACCCTCTTCGACATCCTCGTCGGCCTGCGGCTCCGAAATCCGTTCGACCGAAACCACCTTCTCGCCTTCGGCGGTGTTGAAGATGGTCACGCCCTTGGTGGCGCGGCTGGCGAAACGGATACCGTTGACCGGCACCCGGATGACCGTGCCGCCATCCGAAACCAGCATGATCTGGTCGTCATTGCCGACCGGGAAAGTCGCCACCAGCTGGCCGATCTCGGCCACCTTCGACACGTCGGTGGCGCGGATGCCTTTGCCGCCGCGTCCGGTCAGGCGGAAATCGTAGGATGACGAGCGCTTGCCGTAGCCATATTCGGTCACCGTCAGCACATACTGCTCATGCGCCTTGAGCTCTTCGTAACGGCTGTCGGAAAGCTCAGTCTCCTCGCCAATCTCCTCATTGGTGAGTGCAATCTCTTCTTCCTCGCCGGTCACCTCGGCGGCAAGCCGCCGCTCCAGTGCTGCCCGCTTGAGGTAGGCGGAGCGTTCCGCCGGTGAAGCATCGACATGCTCGATCACCGACATGGAGATGATGCGGTCGGTCTCGGCCATGCTTATGCCGCGCACGCCGACCGAATTGCGGCTCTGGAAGACGCGCACATCGCCAACGCGGAAGCGGATGCACTGGCCGGAGCTGGCGGTCAAAAGCACATCGTCATTGTCTGTGCAGGTCTCGACGCCGAGAATCTCGTCGCCCTCCTCCTCCAGCTTCATGGCGATCTTGCCATTGCGGTTGACCTGGACGAATTCGGACAGCTTGTTGCGGCGCACGGTGCCGCGCGTGGTGGCGAACATGACGTCGAGTTCGCCCCAGCTGGTCTCGTCCTCGGGCAGCGGCATGATGGTGGTGATGCGCTCGCCCTGCTCCAGCGGCAGCATGTTGATCAGCGCCTTGCCGCGCGACTGCGGATTGCCGATTGGCAGCCGCCAGACCTTTTCCTTGTAGACGATGCCGCGCGAGGAGAAGAACAGCACCGGCGTATGCGTGTTGGCCACAAACAGCCGGGTGACGAAATCCTCTTCCTTGGTCGACATACCGGAGCGGCCCTTGCCGCCGCGGCGTTGCGCCCGGTAGAGCGACAGCGGCACGCGCTTGATGTAGCCGGAATGGCTGACGGTGACGACCATGTCCTCGCGCTGGATCAGGTCCTCGTCTTCCATGTCGGCGCCGCCGTCGGTGAGCTCGGTGCGGCGCGGCGTGCCGAACTCGTCGCGCACGGCGGCAAGCTCGTCCTTGACGATCTGTTGGATGCGGGCGCGGGACGACAGAATGTCGAGGTAATCCTTGATCTCGTCGCCGATGGTGTTCAGCTCGTCGGCGATTTCGTCACGGCCGAGCGCGGTCAGGCGCTGCAGGCGCAGTTCGAGGATTGCGCGCGCCTGTTCCTCGGAGAGGTTGTAGGTGCCATCCTCATTGATGCGATGGCGCGGATCGTCGATAAGCAGAATCAATGACTCCACGTCCCCGGAGGGCCAGCGCCGCTCCATCAACTGCTCGCGCGCCGTCTGCGGATCGGGCGCGGTGCGGATCAGCTTGATCACTTCGTCGATGTTGGCGACGGCTATGGCGAGGCCGACCAGCACGTGGGCGCGGTCGCGCGCCTTGCGCAGCAGGAATTTCGTGCGCCGGCTAATCACCTCTTCGCGGAAGCTGACAAACGCCTTCAGCATGTCGGTCAGGTTCATCACTTCCGGCTTGCCGCCGTTCAGCGCCACCATATTGGCGCCGAAGGAGGTCTGCAGCGGCGTGAAGCGGTAAAGCTGGTTGAGAATGACGTCGGCGACAGCGTCGCGCTTCAGCTCGATGACGACGCGGTAGCCCTGGCGGTCGCTTTCGTCGCGAATGTCGGAAATGCCTTCGATGCGCTTGTCGCGCACCAGCTCGGCCATTTTCTCGATCATCGAGGCCTTGTTCACCTGGTATGGGACTTCCGTGATGATGATCGATTCACGGTCGTTGCCGCGCTGTTCGACATTGACCTTGCCGCGCATGACGATGGAGCCACGGCCCGTCGCATAGGCGCTGTAGATGCCGGAACGGCCGAGCACGATGCCGCCGGTCGGGAAATCGGGACCCGGAATGATCTCCATCAGCGCCGGCAAATCGATCGCCGGATTGTCGATGATGGCGATGGCGCCGTTGCAGATCTCGGCCAGATTGTGCGGCGGGATGTTGGTGGCCATGCCGACGGCGATGCCGCCGGAACCGTTGACCAGAAGATTGGGGAAGCGGGCCGGCAGCACCTTCGGTTCGGTGTCGGATGCGTCATAAGTCTCCTGGAAATCGACGGTTTCCTTGTCGATGTCCTCCAAGAGTTCATGCGCGACCTTGGTCAGCCGCGATTCGGTGTAGCGCATCGCCGCCGGCGGATCGCCGTCGATGGAGCCGAAATTACCCTGCCCGTCGATCAGCGGAACGCGCAGCGACCAGTCCTGCGCCATGCGCACCAAGGCGTCGTAGATCGAGGCGTCGCCATGCGGATGGTATTTACCCATCACGTCGGCGACCGGGCGGGCCGACTTCACATATTTGCGGTTCCAGTGGTAACCGCTCTCATGCGCCGCATAGAGAATGCGGCGGTGAACCGGCTTCAGGCCGTCGCGTACATCGGGCAGCGCACGGCTGACGATGACGCTCATGGCATAAGAGAGGTAGGAGCTCTGCATCTCCTCGATGATGGAGATGGGCTCGATGCCGGTAGGGCCGCCGTCGGCGCCGCGCGGGGGTTTTTGGTCGGTCAAATCGGATCACAATCTAATCAGGAATCACTGACCGCTTATATAGGAAGCACGGCCGAAACTCCAATATTCGTGGTGCTTTTCCAACGACAATTTTGGCGGCAATTTCAAATGGATACCTCTGATTGCGACGATTTGGCCATAACGCATTTCGCCGCCGCACGGGCAAAAGCCTGCGATGGACCGTTTTCAAAGCAAAGAGCGTATCAGGAGGCAGGCGGACGCATCAGCGGGTAGCCACCCGCCGGGCGCGATAGTGGCCAGGCGTCTCACCCATGACGCGCCGGAAACGGCGGTTGAACGTCGACAAATCGTTGAAACCGGCCTCGAAGGCGATTGCCGAGATGGCATCGCCTGACATGCGCAGCCGCACCGCCGCGCGGTGCAGCCGGGTTCTCAGCAGAAACTGATAGGGCGTCATGCCGGCGACCTGCCGGAAGGTGCGCAGGAAATGATACGGGCTGGTCGCCGTCGCGCAGGCAAGCTCGGAAAGCGAGACCGGCCTGTCGGCATTGAGCTCGATCTGCCGCACCGCCTCGGCAACCCGTTTCTGGTCGCGGCGGCTCGGCGGTCGAACGCCAGGCACCGCATCGCTGGCCACAGGCAGTGCTGCGCCGGCAACTGCCAGTGCTGCGCCGGCAATTCGCAGGCCAAGCTCCTCAAAGGCGTCGATGTCGACCATCTCGCGCGCCGCTTCCGCCTCGGCCAGCAGCGATGCGAGCGCCGGCAAAGGCGGCATATGCGGCACGCCGAAGGCGAGCTTGCTCGCGCCGGGCACGTCGCTGGCGATGCTGTCGAGATAGGCCGGAGCGAAGTGGAAGGACAGGCAACGGTCGCCGGCGCCATGCTCATGCCCGCATTCATAGCAGGTGCCGACATTGCCGAGCAGGATCGCGCCCGGCGCCAGCATGGCGGCGCCTTGCCTCGTGCGGTAGCGGAAGGTGCCGCTGGTGACAGCGGCAACGCAGAAGGTGTCGTGCGCCTCCTCGAACGGGCGGTCGCCGGCGCCGGCCGTGCACAGCACGTCGGACACATGCCAGCCCTGCCCCGATGCCAGGCTTTGTTCGCTCGTCGTCATGGCTTGAAAGATAGCAATTTTTCCCAAGCGCGACACCCGGTCGGGGCCTATCGCTTGCAGCCTCCTGACACAACGAAGGCAGCAAGTATGATCGGTACATCCTCCTTTGCCGAAGCGCTCCACAGCGACGGCCCCAATCCCGGCCTGGCTGAAAAGCTGGATCTCTACGGCCGCTTCGTCGGCGCCTGGACATTCGATGCCACGCGCCATCTCGAGGACGGCACGGTTCTCACCGGACGCGGCGAGGTGCATTTCGGCTGGGTCCTGGAAGGCAGGGCGATCCAGGATGTATGGATCCTGCCCGCGCGCGATGCCGGCCCCTCGCCCTCGGTCGGCAGATGGACTTTCTATGGCACAACGCTGCGGGCCTATGATCCCGGCTCGGATGCCTGGCACATCTTCTGGAGCGACCCGCGAAACCAATACTACAGCCGCCAGCTTGGTCGCGCCGAAGGCGACACAATTGTGCAGGTCGGCGCCGACGGCACTGGTTCCTCGGTCCGCTGGAGCTTTTCGCGCATCACCAAAGACAGCTTCCGCTGGCTCGGCGAGCGTTCGCACGACGATGGCAAGACATGGCGTCTCGAAGTCGAGTTCCTGGCGCGCCGCGTCGCCCACGACTGATGACGCAACATATTGCAACAAGGTGACCAAAAGCATGCTTGACCATGTCTCGATCGGCGTCCGCGACACCAACGTTTCGAAGCCCTTCTACGATGCCGCGCTAAAGCCGCTCGGTTATTCCTGCCTCAGCCAGTCGCCAGGCTCACTGGGTTATGGTGCGCAAACCGTGGCGCTGTGGGTGAACGATGCGGCGCGGCCAGTGTCATCGGACGAGAAGTCCGGTCTGCATTTCTGCTTTAGCGCGCCGACGAGGCAGAGTGTCGTTGCCTTCCATGCCGCCGCCTTGCGTGCAGGCGGCAGCGACAATGGCGCGCCGGGCCTGCGCGCCGACTATGGCGAGAACTATTACGCTGCCTTCGTCGTCGATCCCGACGGCTATCGTCTGGAGGCCTATTGCAACGCTGCCGCCTAACACTGACGCCGTCTCCGGTATCGCCATGTCAGACGGTTCCCACCGGTCGGGCTTTGCTCTACCACTATGGTGGCGCAGGGGTCCGGCCCGGCGGGAGGGGTCAGCGATGCCGAGTTTCGACAGCCTGTTCAACGCCTTCGTCACCATTCTGGTGACCATCGACCCGCCAGGTCTCGCGCCGCTCTTCCTCGCGGTGACACGCGGCATGAACCGCGAGGAACGTCAGCAGGTTTCGGTGCGCGCCTCGATCATCGGCTTCCTGGTGATGGCGCTGTTTGCGGTGGCCGGGGCGTCCATCCTGTCGGTGTTCGGCATCACGCTGCCGGCTTTCCGCGTCGCCGGCGGGTTTTTGCTGTTCTTCATCGCGTTCGAAATGGTGTTTGAGCGCCGCCAGGACCGCAAGGAGAAGATCGGCGACGTTGCCATCACCAAGGACATGATCCACAACATCGCGGCCTTCCCGCTGGCGATCCCGCTGATCGCCGGCCCCGGTGCGATTTCGGCGACCGTGCTACTGTCGGGCTCGTTTCAGGGTTTTGCAGCACAAGCGGCGCTGGTCGGCATCATCTTCGTCTGCCTTGCCATCACCTATCTGGTGTTCGTGCTGTCGGAGCGCATCGACCGCATCCTCGGCCAGACCGGCCGCTCGATCCTCACCCGCCTGCTCGGCGTCATCCTGGCCGCGCTTGCGGTTCAGTTCGTCGCGGATGGGATCAAGGCGCTGATGGCGGGGTGAACGGCAGCCCCTGCTCCCTGCTCCCTGCTCCCTGCTCCCTGCTCCCTACTCCACCGCCGTATCGACGACCTCGAAATCGTGGGTGATGACAGCCGTCTTGGCCAGCATGGCCGAGGCCGAGCAGTATTTCTCGATCGACAGGTTGATGGCGCGCTGGACCTTGTCGCGCGACAGCGCGTGGCCCGTGACGATGAAATGCATGTGGATGCGGGTGAAGACTTTGGGGTCGGTTTCGGCCCGGTCGGCGTCGAGTTCTACAACACAGTCCTCGATCGCCTCGCGGCCTTTTTCGAGGATGTGGACGACATCATAGGCCGAGCAGCCGCCGGTGCCGATCAGCACCAGCTCCATCGGGCTCGGACCTGGCGTCTTGCCTTCCGGCCCGGGGGCGGTCCCCAGCACCAGTTTGTGGCCGCTGCCGGACTCGCCGACGAAGGTGCGCTCCTCGACCCATTTAATCCGTGCTTTCACGGCAATCTTCCTTTCAGAAAGCGTCACTGGCCGAAGACGACCGTGTGCATGATCCGCCCCGGCAGCAGCGTGAACACGCCGGCGCCGATCAGGGCGAAAACATACAGCGATATCATCACCCTGCGATGTTTGGCGACCCGATGCATATGCGCGTGCCAGACCGCAAGCGGCACGGCGATCAACACTAAAATCGACAAGAGATGGATCGGGCTGAACGGACCGACGAGGCGTATCTGCTGGATCCAGAAACTGGAGATGGCGACGACCATCATCAGCGCCGCCCAGGCATAGCCGACGACACGATGACGCGTCGTGCCTTTCGGCAGCGCCAGTTGCGTAGCGCCAACGGCCAGCGCGGCAAGGGCCGCGAAGGCGTGCCATGGAATGGGAGGGCGCGCCGATAGAAGCGGTCCGAGCGACATCGCACCCTCTCCTCAGATATTGCTGACTATCGTCAGCTCAGAACGGGATTTCGTCGTCCAGTTCGCGCGACGAGCCGCCGCCACCGCCGCCCTTGGAACCGCCGCCACCGCTATTGCCGCCGCGGTTGAAGCTCTCATTGGGGCCAGACTGGCCGAAATCCGAGCCACGGCTCGCGCCGCCGCCGGCATAGTTGCCGACCTGACCGCCGCCCTCGCCGCGAGAATCGAGCATCTGCAGCTCGCCGCGGAATTTCTGCAGCACGACCTCGGTCGTGTACTTGTCGGCGCCGGTCTGGTCTTGCCATTTGCGTGTCTGCAGCTGGCCTTCGACGTAAACCTTCATGCCCTTCTTCAGGTACTGCTCGGCGACCTTGGCGATCTGGTCATTGAAAATGACCACGTTGTGCCATTCGGTCTTTTCCTTGCGCTCGCCGGAGTTCTTGTCGCGCCAGCTTTCCGACGTGGCGATGCGGATGTTGACGACCGGATCACCGGAATTCAGGCGGCGGATTTCAGGGTCCGCGCCGAGGTTACCGACCAGAATGACCTTGTTGACGCTACCCGCCATGACACTTCTCCGTGCTCATCCGAAACAAATTTCAAGTCGTTCACCTTACAGGCCGCGCACAATCCTGGCTTGCCGCGGCTGGCTTTTCCCACAAGGTTTTTGTTCCCTTTTCGTTCCTATACTGTTAACCACGGATTGTCAAGGAATGGCAGCAATCGCCGACGCGGGCGCGTGGATTTAGCTGACACGCAGGGGCGAGAAGCGGTGTCGTCAGCGCCGTTTTTTAGCTGGTGGCAACGGACCGGAAAAGCCGCTCCACTCCATGCCCATGCATGGGCGCGCTGTGCGATCACGGTTGGCGCCGACATCAGCCCGACTGCAGGTTCAGATTTCAGAGCCGGGTCATTCAGCAATTTCCCGATCGCGCGCCCGTGCCACCACACCTGAGCGACGAGCGCCGCTACCACCGCGATCAGGCCCCAGGTCCCCAATCCTTCGCCGAAGATGTAAATCCCGTATGGCGGGGATAGCGCCGTACCCAGCTTGGCCAACAAGATCACGGCCACGAAACCGATGACGGCGATCGCTCCTATACCGAGTACGAGGCGGCGATAGAGCCTCAGAGCCTCGTTGAGGTTCTCGGCGGACGAAAGATCGACGTTGGAATTCATAAATACTACTCCTGCCTCGCGATGATCGGCCCATCTTGTTCCCCACGGCTTAGAGGCCCGGCAGGATCCAATCAATACGCGGCATTCAAAACACCCCTTGCCAAATCGATAAGTATCGACTTATGCTTTTGCCATGATCGAAGCAGAGATTTTTCGCGCCCTGGCCGACCCGACGCGACGCGCCGTCTACGAGCGGCTGACTTCCGGCGAGATGAGCGTGTCGGAGTTGCGCACCGGCATGAGCGTGTCGCAGCCGGCGGTGTCGCAGCACCTTGCCGTGCTGCGCGGCGCAGGCCTGGTCAGCGAAAGACGCGCCGGCCGCAACGCCTACTATCGCGCCGATCCGCAAGGGCTCGAGCCGCTGCTCGGCTGGATCGAACGCTACCGCGCATTCTGGCCGGAGCGCATCGAAAGACTGAAGGCCGTTTTGAAGGACATGGACCAATGACCGACGAAAAGCAGACGCAGACCGCCAAGGATGCCCTCGCCTTCGAATGCGATCTGCCGGACGCACCGGAAAAAGTGTGGCGGGCACTGACCGTGCCGGACCTCTTGGCGGAATGGATGATGCCGAACGACATCAATCCGGAAACCGGCAGCCGCTTTGCCTTTGCCGGGCCTGAGAAGCCGATCGAGTGCGAAGTGCTCGATGCCGAACCGGGGCGCCTGCTGCGCTATTCCTGGCGCGAGCGTTCCGGCGACGCCAACCGCGAGGAGCTGGAGAGCATCGTCACCTTCACACTCGCCCGCACCGTTTCCGGCGGCACGCATCTGCGCATCGTCCATGACGGGTTTGTCCTGACGCCTGCGGTCGCGATGGCCGGCGCCGGCTGCCGGCTCTGGCTGCGCGCATACAAGCCCAAACCGCCTGTCGCCGCCAACGCGCCACGCCTGTTGCTGCGCGCTGCCTGACCCGGAAAAATCAAAACGGAGACAATGAGATGAGCGGCTTTGCCAATCTGGTGCCGATGGTGATCGAGCAATCGAGCCGCGGCGAACGTGCCTTCGACATTTTCTCGCGGCTGCTGCGCGAGCGCATCATCTTCGTCAATGGCGAGATCAATGACGGCATGTCGGCGCTGGTCTGCGCCCAGCTCCTGTCGCTGGAATCGGACAATCCCGACAAGGAGATCTCGCTCTACATCAACTCGCCGGGCGGCGTGGTGACCAGCGGCTTCGCCATCTACGACACGATGCAATATGTCAGCTGCCCGGTGTCGACCGTGTGCATGGGCTTTGCCGCGTCGATGGCCTCCTTCCTGCTGATGGCGGGAACGCCGGGGCGGCGCATCGCGCTGCCCAATGCCAGCATCGTGCTGCACCAGCCTCTGGGCGGCTTCCAGGGCCAGGCCTCCGACATCCAGCGCCATGCCGAAGGCATTTTGCGCACCAAGCGGCACATGGCCGACCTCTACGCTCACCATTGCGGCCGCACCCACGAAGAGGTCGAACGCACACTCGACCGCGATTTCTTCATGACCGCGAAGGAGGCCAAGGACTGGGGCCTCGTCGACCACGTCTTCGACACCCGCAAGCAGGCAGCGGCCTGATCGGCGGATTGAATGCAGGCCGGTGTTCCCTCAATTTCAACGCCGCTGGTCTGGCCTCGCCTTGAGCGCGGCACTATAGTCTTGCCATGCGCTACCACCTGAACAGACTGACCATAGCCATTGCCATCACGGCGGCGACATCGAGCATGGCCTTTGCCGGGGGCAGCACCAGCACGTCGCGGAAAGGCGCCCTGCCCGGCGTGGCCGGCGACTACCGCATCGCCAAGCCCGCGCCGCAGCCGGAGCCGGACGACGCGCTGCCTGCCGTCGAGAACGGCACGTTCAAGATCGGCGACACCGATGTCAGGATTTCCGGCAGCATCACTGTCGATGTCGGCACGGGTGGGATCAAGCCGCCGCGCCGGTAGCCCCTTCTCCCAGCTACTATACGGGAGAGAAAGCCTGCGCCGACGACTTCCTCGCAAAAGAACAGCCCCGCCGTTGCTTCCGCTAACGGTCGGGGCTTTTTTTGGATTCCAAATCCAAACTGCCGGTAGTGTTATACCGACTTTGATTTCGGATGCTTCGCGGCATTCAGCCGACGATCCGACTAGCCGTCTCTGATTTTTGTGGGATTCGGCAGGTCACGGTTTGTCTGGTGGTTTGTTGGACTGACGCGATGCGTTCGTTTGGACGCATACACTCCAATGCCTTGAAACTACCTGGCTGCCCGCCGCGGCTCCACTAGCAGGTGGAGCCTCAAGGGACTATCCGGTGGCGTCATGCTCCGCTCCTATGTCCGTTGCGACTGGTGTCAATCCGAAGCACAAATCGCAAAAACCTGCGGCGTCTCGCAGGCCGCTATGGGCGGCGAGGCCATCAAAGACGGCCGGCTCCGTTGACTCCGGCAGAGTGCGCCCCTGATTCGACGGCGTCAACCTTGAATAGCCGGTTACGGAAAATGTGATCGCCGGGAGCTTACGTCAGGGTCAGTTTCTGAAACACCCTTGTCAGTTTCTGCACAGCTTTGTCAGGAGCGTGTTCGGTCTTTGTTCTTTCCGCTTGCCCGTTCGCGCGAAAGACGGTTAAACGGCTTTGGTCGAGAAGTGTGGCGTCTCTCGACGTGGCGGCAAAAATACCTACATAGGGAATGGCCGGGAAAACCCGCCGATCCCACTGACACCAGACCTGAGGCGGCGACCGGCGATGGCCGACCATAAATACCTTTCCATTCGCGGGGCACGCGAACACAACCTAAAGAATGTCGATCTCGACCTGCCGCGTGACAGCCTGATCGTCATGACCGGCCTGTCGGGCTCCGGCAAATCGTCGCTTGCTTTCGACACCATCTATGCCGAGGGCCAGCGCCGTTACGTCGAGAGCCTGTCGGCTTATGCGCGCCAGTTCCTCGAAATGATGCAGAAGCCGGATGTCGACCAGATCGACGGCCTGTCGCCGGCCATCTCGATCGAGCAGAAGACCACGTCGAAGAACCCGCGTTCGACGGTCGGCACCGTCACCGAGATCTACGACTACATGCGCTTGCTGTTCGCGCGCGTCGGCATCCCCTATTCGCCGGCGACCGGCCTGCCGATCGAGAGCCAGACGGTTTCACAGATGGTCGACCGGGTGCTGGCGGTCGAGGAAGGCACGCGCCTTTTCCTGCTGGCGCCGATCGTGCGCGGCCGCAAGGGCGAGTATCGCAAGGAACTGCTGGAGCTGCAGAAGAAGGGCTTTCAGCGCGTCAAGGTCGACGGCGTCTTCTATGAGATCGCCGATGTGCCGGCGTTGGACAAGAAGTACAAGCACGACATCGATGTCGTCGTCGACCGCATCGTCGTGCGCGGCGACCTGGCGACACGGCTTGCCGATTCCATCGAAACGGCGCTCAAGCTGGCGGAAGGGCTGGCGGTGGCCGAGTTCGCCGACCGGCCGCTCGACGCCAGCCAGACCGGCGAGGACTCGGTCAACAAATCGAAGAACGAGACGCATGAGCGCATCCTGTTCTCGGAAAAATTCGCCTGCCCGGTTTCCGGCTTCACCATTCCGGAGATCGAGCCCAGGCTGTTCTCGTTCAACAACCCGTTCGGCGCCTGCCCGACCTGCGACGGCCTCGGCAATCAGCGCGCCATCGACGCCAGCCTGATCGTGCCGGACGAAAACGTCTCGCTGCGCGACGGCGCCGTCAGCCCGTGGGCGAAATCGACCTCGCCGTATTATGCGCAGACGCTGGAAGCGCTGGGCAAGGCATACGGCTTCAAGCTCGGCGACAAGTTCAAAGACCTGACCGAAGAGGCAAAGGATGCCGTCCTGCGCGGCACCGGTGAGCGCGAGGTCACCTTCCAGTATGATGACGGCCTGCGCTCCTACAAGACGACCAAGACGTTCGAGGGCGTCATTCCCAATCTCGAACGGCGCTGGAAGGAAACCGAATCCGCCTGGATGCGCGAGGAGATCGAGCGCTTCATGTCGGCGACGCCCTGCCCGGTCTGCAAGGGTTACCGGCTGAAGCCGGAAGCGCTGGCGGTCAAAATCGCCGGAAAACACATTGGCGAGGTCACCGAGCAGTCGATCCGCAACGCCGACAAATGGTTCACCGATCTGCCGGCGCAGCTCAATGACAAGCAGAACGAGATTGCTGTCAGGGTGCTCAAGGAGATCCGCGACCGGCTGCGCTTCCTCAACGATGTCGGCCTCGACTATCTGACGCTGTCGCGCAATTCCGGCACGCTGTCGGGCGGCGAGAGCCAGCGCATAAGGCTGGCGTCGCAGATCGGCTCCGGCCTCACCGGCGTGCTCTATGTGCTGGACGAGCCGTCGATCGGCCTGCACCAGCGCGACAATGCCCGCCTGCTCGACACGCTCAAGCATCTGCGCGACATCGGCAACACGGTGATCGTCGTCGAGCATGACGAGGACGCCATCCTGCATGCCGATTATGTCGTCGACATGGGTCCGGCCGCCGGCATTCATGGCGGCGAGATCATCGCCCAGGGCACGCCGCAGCAGGTGATGGCCAATCCCAACTCGATCACCGGTAAATATCTGTCGGGCGCGCTCGAAGTCGCCACGCCCGGTGTCAGGCGCGAGGCCAAGAAAAACCGCCGGCTGAAGATCGTCGGCGCGCGCGGCAACAATCTCAAGAACGTCACTGCCGAAATCCCGCTCGGCACTTTTACCGCCGTCACCGGCGTGTCTGGCGGCGGCAAATCGACCTTCCTGATCGAGACGCTGTTCAAGGCGGCGTCGCGCCGCATCATGGGCTCGCGCGAGCATCCGGCCGATCACGACCGCATCGAGGGCCTCGAATTCCTCGACAAGGTCATCGACATCGACCAGTCGCCGATCGGCCGCACACCGCGTTCGAACCCGGCCACCTACACCGGCGCCTTCACACCGATCCGCGACTGGTTCGCCGGTCTGCCCGAAGCCAAGGCCCGCGGCTACCAGCCGGGCCGCTTCTCCTTCAACGTCAAGGGCGGCCGCTGCGAAGCCTGCCAGGGCGACGGCGTCATCAAGATCGAGATGCACTTCTTGCCCGACGTCTACGTCACCTGCGACGTCTGCCATGGCAAGCGCTACAACCGCGAGACGCTGGATGTCGTGTTCAAGGGCAAGTCGATCGCGGACGTCCTGGACATGACGGTCGAGGAAGGTGTCGATTTCTTTGCCGCCGTGCCCGGCGTGCGCGACAAGCTCGACACGCTGAAGCAGGTCGGCCTCGGCTACATCCATATCGGCCAGCAGGCGACGACGCTGTCGGGCGGCGAGGCGCAGCGCATCAAGCTCGCCAAGGAATTGTCGCGCAAGGCAACCGGCAAGACGCTCTACATCCTCGACGAGCCGACCACCGGCCTGCACTTCCACGACGTCGCCAAGTTGCTGGAAGTGCTGCACGAGCTGGTCGACCAGGGCAACACGGTGGTGGTCATCGAGCATAATCTCGAAGTCATCAAGACCGCCGACTGGGTGCTCGACCTCGGCCCCGAAGGCGGCGATGGCGGCGGCGAACTGGTTGCACAGGGCACACCGGAAGCCATCGTGCGCGAAAAGCGCAGCTACACCGGCCACTTCCTGAAGGAGCTTTTGGAGCGGCGGCCCGGAGGCAAGCGCGAAGCGGCGGAGTGACTGGCAGACCGGCCGGGCGCCTGGAGAGCTTTGAATGACAGTCCGACAGGCGCTTGCCGGTGATCTCGACGGAGTCGTTTCGCTGACGGAAGCCGCCTATGGGCATTACACCGCCTTGTTCGGCGCGCCGCCGATCCCAGTCACCGAGGGCTATGCGCCACGCATCGAGCGAGGCGAGGTCTGGCTGCTGGAGAGCGACGCTGAGCTCGCCGGGCTGATCGTTATTGAGCGCCACCCCGATCATGCGATGATCTTCAGCGTCGCGGTCTCCCCCGCTTTTCAGGGGAGGAAACTCGGTACCGCGCTGCTCGACTTCGCCCAGGAACAGGCGCGGCTATGGGGTGTGCCGGAGGTGCGGCTCTACACCAATTCGCGCATGGAGCGGAACATCGAGATCTATACGGCCTATGGCTTCCACGAAACGGGCCGCCGAGCCAATCCCCACCGTCCCGGATGGACCGTGGTCGACATGATCAAACCGGTTGGAAAAATAGCCTGACCGCATTTTTAGAACTGGGAGGAAGACGATGATCAGCCAAGGAACAATCCGCGCCGGGATGGGCGGCTGGACTTTCGAACCCTGGGATACGTCTTTCTACCCGGACAAGCTTTCCAAGGCCAAGCAGCTGAGTTACGCCACCCGCCAGGTACCGAGCATCGAGGTCAACGGCACCTACTATTCCAGCTTCAAGGAGCCGACCTTCGTCAAATGGGCGAGCGAGGCGCCGGACGGTTTCGTCTATTCGCTGAAGGGCAATCGCTTCGTCACCAACCGCCGCGTGCTTGGCGAAGCCGGCGAGTCCATGACGCGCTTCCTCGGCTCCGGCATTGCCGCGCTGGGCGACAAGCTGGGCCCGATCCTGTGGCAGTTCGCGCCGACGAAAAAGTTCGACGCCGACGATTTCGAGGCCTTCCTGAAGCTGCTGCCGGAAAAGCAGGATGGCGTGGCGCTGCGCCATGCGCTGGAAGTGCGCAACGACAGTTTCAGCGTGCCGGAATTTGTGGGCCTGGCGCGCAAATACAAGGCGGCAATCGTCTATGCCGACCATGCCAAATATCCTGGTATCGCCGACATCACCGGCGATTTTATCTATGCGCGGCTGCAGACCGGCAGCGACGACAATCCGGATTGCTATACGCCGAATGGCCTGGACGAATGGGCAGCGCGGGTGAAGACCTGGGCGCAAGGCAAGCAGCCGGCCGATCTGCGGCGCGCCGATCCGACTTTCGACGCGCCGGTGAAACCGCGCGATGTGTTCGTCTACTTCATCACCGAGGGCAAGGTGCGCGCGCCGTTCGGCGCCATGGCGCTGATGAAGCGGGTGAGCTGATCGGTTAAAGCGCGTCGCGCTGAAACGGATTCATACGACGCGATTTAAGTCTTTGTCTTGATGCATGCCGTTGTCCCAGAACCGCGGCACACTTCTGGGCGACATGCATTAGGAGCAATTCCAGGAAAAGTGTGGACCGGTTTTCCCGGAAATCCGGGTAGCGCTTTCCCTTGAAAAGGGTTTCAACCCAGAATTGCTACGATCAACCGAAGCGTGATAGCTTATGCGCATCGTAACCTTATCGATACCTCCTTCCTGCATAAATCCGGTGCGGGTCCTTTCTAGAGGCCGGCCGCCGCGCGCAAGGACGAGGGCATGTCGCTCGACTACAGTTCCCTTCTGTTGGCTGTCGGGTTTTCCGCCGCTTGCCTCGGCCTGACGCTGTTCGGCATCTGGCTTACCGCGCGCTCGGAAAAATTCCTGCTGACCTGGGCCGTCAGCGTGCTTCTGATCGTTGCCGACGTCTTCGCCTACCAGGCCTATATCGACGCGCCCGGGCGCCTGCTCGGCCTCGCCAGCTTCACGTTCCTGCTGCTCGGCTTCGCGACCATGCTGGGCGCGGCCCATCAGTTCACGACCGGCCGCTCGCCATTGCCGCGCATCGCTGTCGGCGCCGGCGTCTCGCTGGCAGTCGCCTTGCCGCCGATGGCGCTTGGCTATGACGGGCTGGGCTTCATGCTGGAGAATGCCTTCGCCGCGCTGCTTTTGTTTGCGACGGCCTATGAATACTGGAAGGGCCGCACGGAATTCCCTGCCCCGATCCTCGGCATTGCCGGGCTCTACACCGCCACCGCAATTTCCTTCGTGCTGTGCTCCGGTGCACTTGTCTGGGATGGCAGGCTGGTGCTTGGCCATGCGCCGAGCAACTGGGCCGAGGATTTCAGCCTCATCGTCGTCATCGCGTGCATGACCGGCATCGGCGCGCTCTCGCTGGCGCTCAACCAGGGACGCCTGGCGCAGCATCATCGCCGCGAAGCGCTGACCGATCCGCTGACCGGACTGCTCAACCGGCGCGCTTTGTTCGACCTGCACGGCAAAACACCGGTCCGGTCCTTCACCGCCGTGATCGTGTTCGATCTCGACGGCTTCAAGGCGATAAATGACGAGTTCGGCCATGCCACCGGCGACGAGGTGCTGAAACTGTTCGCCAAGGATTTGACCGCCAATCTCCAGCCGGGCGATGTCGCCGCGCGCATGGGCGGAGAGGAATTTGCATTGGTGCTCGATCGCACCTTGCCTGAAAAGGTGGAATTCATAGCCGAGCGGATCCGGGCCAGTTTTGCCATGCGCCGGATCGATACCGAGACCCGCCTGCTGTCCTGCACCGTCAGCGCCGGCTACGCCTTCGGCAGCGAGGGCGGCACCAAATTCGACAAGGTGCTCAGCGCCGCCGACAAGGCGCTTTACGGCGCCAAGCGCGGCGGCCGCAACCGTGTGCTCGCCTTCCGGCGCGCCGGGTAGGCTGGGCTGATATTCAGCCGGCCTGAACCTCACCACACGTAAAACAACACCCCAAAGCGCGTCGCATGAGGCCGTTCAGGCGCGACGCGCTTTTAGGCCGCTATGACGATCTCGTTGTAAGTGTCGAGGTCGACGTAGAAAACCTTGGTGATTTCGCCGATCAGCTCATCCTGCTGGTAGCCTTGCGAGCGCAGAATGTTGATGGCGGTGATGATGTCGACACGCTCTGTCAGCCGTCGTTTCTGGTGGTCCTCGACGAACCGTTCCATAGCCCTATTCTCCTGGCAAGATTATCTGAACGCATTGACCGACAATCAGAACTGCGAGGGAAGCTAGGGTGGCTTGCTTGCGTGGAACTTGCAGGCTGAGCCAGCATATTCCCTCGATCTGCTACAGAACCAGATTGATACGGAAGCGGCCGACTCACCGAGGCCTAGGAAAGACTAGCATGCAGTATTCGGCGTGCCAGAGTGTGGCGGCCTCGGACGAAAGTCCGACGCAACGGGTGCGGACCTTCGCGACTTCATCATCCTTGGGCGTAGCGACGCGAAGCGGAGCGAAGACCCAGGGATCCATGCCGGGACGAAGAAGCGTCATTAACGGTGCAGAATGTGGAATGCCAATGTGCCGCAGAAGCGATCTTGTTCTGCATCGCGGCACTCTTTAGCTGATGTCGCGGCATGGATTCTAGGGTCTGCGCGCGTCGCTCCGCTCCTTGGCTCCGCCCTAGAATGACGAAGTGATTGTGGGCATTTCAGCCAATCTTCGACGTGTACGATCCGTGCAGCCGTCGACCTGCGTTAAACCGTCAGAAACTTCCTGACGTCCGCCCGGTCGAGATCTTCGGCCGGGCCGGTGTGGACGATCTGGCCGCGGTCCATGATGTTGACCTCGTCGGCGAGCTCGCGGCAGAAATCGAGATATTGCTCGACCAGAAGCACCGCAATGCCGGCCTGATCGCGCAAATAGTGGATGGCGCGGCCGATGTCCTTGATGATCGAGGGCTGGATGCCTTCGGTCGGCTCGTCGAGCACCAGCAGTTTCGGCCGCATGACGAGCGCCCGGCCGATGGCGAGCTGCTGCTGCTGGCCGCCTGAGAGATCGCCGCCGCGCCGCCCCAGCATCTGCTTCAGCACCGGAAACAGTTCGAAGACATGCGCCGGCACGTTGCGGTCGGCGCGCTTCAACGGCGCAAAGCCGGACTCCAGGTTTTCGCGCACCGTCAGCAGCGGAAAGATCTCCCTGCCCTGCGGTACGAATGCGATGCCCGACCGGGCGCGATCATACGCCGCGCTCCGGTCGAGCGCCTTCCCCTCGAAGGCAACGCTTCCGCTCGTCAGCCGGTGGTGGCCGACGATCGATCTCATCAAACTGGTCTTGCCGACGCCGTTGCGGCCGAGCACGCAGGTGATCTTGCCGGCACCCGCCGTCAGCGACACACCGCGCAACGCCTGAGCAGCGCCGTAATGGAGCGTGACGTTGGAAACTTCGAGCATGTCAGCGCCTTCTCCAGAAGCGGAGGAACGAAAAGTCGAAGCGATGGAATTGCACCCGCTAGACCATGCTCATCTCCCGAGATAAACTTCGACGACCCGCTCGTCGGCCGAGACGAAATCGAGCGAGCCTTCCGACAGCACCGAGCCCTCATGCAGGCAGGTGACCTTGACGCCGAGTTCGCGCACGAAATGCATGTCGTGCTCGACGACGATGACCGAATGGTCGCGCGCTATGTCCTTGAGCAGCCGCGCGGTTTCCTCGGTCTCGGCATCGGTCATCCCTGCGACCGGCTCGTCAACCAAAAGCAGCTTCGGGTCCTGCGCCAGCAGCATGCCGATCTCCAGCCACTGTTTCTGGCCATGGCTGAGATTGGCTGCCAGATCGTGGCGCTTGTCGCCCAGCCGGATGATGCCGAGGATGTCGTCGATCTGTCTGGCTTCGGCGGCCGAGCGGCGATGGAACAGCGCCGGAAAGATCGAGCGCGGGCCCTTCAGCGCCAGCATCAGATTGTCTTCGACGCTGTGGCTTTCGAAGACGGTCGGCTTCTGGAATTTGCGGCCGATGCCCATCATGGCGATCTCCGCCTCGTCGTGCCGGGTCAGATCGACCTGGCCGTCGAAGAACACTTCGCCCTCGTCGGGCCGGGTCTTGCCGGTGACGATGTCCATCATCGTCGTCTTGCCGGCGCCGTTGGGACCGATGATGGCGCGCATCTCGCCCTTGTCGAGCACCAGCGACAGATTGTTGATGGCGCGGAAACCGTCGAAGGAGACCGAGACGCCGTCGAGATAGAGGATGGTGTTGGACTTCGACATCGCTCTATTCCGCCGGCTGCGGTTCAGGCCCGGACGCGGACCAGGCACCGGGCGTTGTTGCTGCGCTGCGCACGATCTTCAATGGCGGCGCGGCATCAGGGTCTGTGCCCGCTTCCTCTGCAATCGCTGCAGCCCGCATCGCCCGAGCGTTACCGCGCCAGGAATCCCACATGCCGACGATGCCCTTGGGCAGGAACAGGGTTACGGCGACGAACAGGCCGCCGAGCGCAAACAGCCAGAACTCCGGCAGCAGGCCGGTGAACCAGGATTTGCCGGCGTTGACCAGCAGCGCGCCGACGATCGGGCCGACAATGGTGCCGCGCCCACCGACGGCTGCCCAGATCACGACTTCGATGGAATTGGACGGCTCGAATTCGCCGGGATTGATGATACCGACCTGCGGCACATAGAGCGCGCCGGCGATGCCGGCCATGACAGCCGAGACGGTGAAGGCAAACAGCTTCACGTTCTCCGCCCGCCAGCCGAGGAAGCGGGTGCGGCTCTCGGCGTCGCGCACCGCCATCAGCAGCTTGCCGTATTTGGAGCCGACGATCGCCCAGGTGATGAAGACGGCGAGCGCGAGTATGATGGCGCTGGCGGCAAACAGGGCCGAGCGGGTGGCGTCGGCCTGCACGTTGAAGCCCAGAATATCCTTGAAATCGGTCAAGCCGTTGTTGCCGCCGAAACCCATGTCGTTGCGGAAGAAGGCGAGCAGCAGCGCGTAGGTCATCGCCTGGGTGATGATGGAGAGATAGACGCCGGTGACGCGGCTGCGGAAGGCGAACCAGCCGAAGACGAAGGCGAGCAGGCCGGGCACCGCCAGCACCATGATGGCGGCGAACCAGAAGTGGTCGAAACCGGTCCAGAACCAGGGCAATTCCTTGTAGTTCAGGAACACCATGAAATCGGGCAGGATCGGATTGCCGTAAACGCCGCGCGAGCCGATCTGGCGCATGAGGTACATGCCCATCGCATAGCCGCCGAGGGCGAAGAAGGCGCCATGGCCGAGCGAGAGGATGCCGCAATAGCCCCAGACGAGATCGAGCGCCAAGGCAAGCAATGCATAGCAGAGGTACTTGCCCGTCAACGCGACGATGTAGGACGGAATATAGAACGCGCTTTGCGGCGACACTGCGAGGTTGAGCAGCGGCACGATAGTGGCGGCCGTCAGCAGGATGAAAATAGTGATGGCGATGCGACGGTCGGCACCCGCGGCGAAGAAGCGTCCCGTGATCATGTTTCCACCGCCCTGCCCTTGAGCGCGAACAGGCCGCGCGGGCGCTTCTGAATGAACAGGATGATCAGCACCAGCACGACGATCTTGCCGAGCACGGCGCCGGCATAGGGTTCGAGAACCTTGTTGACGATGCCGAGCGAGAAGCCGCCGACCAGAGTGCCCCAGAGATTGCCGACGCCGCCGAAGACCACGACCATGAAACTGTCGATGATGTAGCCGCGGCCGAGATTGGGCGAGACATTGTCGATCTGGCTGAGCGCGACGCCGGCGATGCCGGCAATGCCGGAGCCGAGCGCAAAGGTCAGCGCATCGACCCAAGGCGTCCTGATGCCCATCGAGGCGGCCATGCGGCGGTTGGCGGTGACGGCGCGCATCTGCAGGCCCCAGGGCGTGCGCTTCATGACAAAGAGCAGCACGCCGAAGACGGTGAGCGCGAAGACCAGGATCCAGAGGCGGTTCCAGGTGACGGCGAGTTGGCCGACATCGAACGATCCCGACATCCAGGAGGGGTTGCCGACCTCCTGGTTGGTCGGTCCGAAGATCGAGCGCACCGCCTGCTGCAGGACAAGCGAGACGCCCCAGGTTGCGAGCAGCGTTTCCAGCGGCCGGCCGTAGAGGAAACGGATGACGCCGCGCTCGATGATCAGGCCGACGGAAGCGGCAACCAGGAAGGCGAGCGGCAGCGCGATCACCAGCGACCAGTCGAACAGGCCGGGGAATGAGGTTCGGATCACCTGCTGGACGACGAAGGTGGTGTAGGCGCCGAGCATCACCATCTCGCCATGCGCCATGTTGATGACGCCCATGACGCCGAAGGTGATGGCGAGGCCGATGGCGGCCAGCAGCAGCACCGAGCCAAGCGAGATGCCGTACCATATGTTCTGGCCGGCATCCCACAGCGCCAGGCTCGAATTGATGCTGGCGATTGCCGCCGTCGCGGCATCCTTGACCGCGCCTTGCGCATTGGCCTCGACCGCGGTGAGCAGCGAGACCGCGTCGCGGTCGCCGCGCGCGCCGATCAGGGCAATGGCGGCAAGCTTGTCGGCCTCCGGCTTGTCGGAGACCAGCACCGATGCCGCGCGCGCCTGTTCGAACAATGCCTTGACCTTGGAGTCGGTCTCGGCGGCGATGGCTGCATCGAGCGGCTCGATATTGGCGGCATCGGGGGTCTTGAACATGGTGTCGGCGGCGGCGATGCGGACAGAAGGATCTTTCGCGCGCAACGTCAGCGTTCCCAGCGCATCTCGGATGACACGACGCAGCGTGTTGTTGACCTTGATCTTCGTGATGTCGGCCTTGGGGGCGTCGCCGGCTTTCTCGCCACTCAGCGGGTCGAGCAGCGTGACGCTGTCGGCGGCCTCACTGCCGACGAAGACGGCTGAATCGGCTTTACGAATGTAGAGATTGCCTTCGGCGAGGGCTGCAAGCGGCCGTTCAACCAGCGGATCGCCGGTGGCGGCAAGTTCGCGCACAACAGCCTCAGTGGCGGCAAAGCCCATGCCCGTGGCGAATTTGGCGACGATGGCGCGCAGATCGGCTTCGGCTGCGTTCGACGGCAATAGGCTTGCCACCAGGAACACCAGCATGAGGCCGAGAGTGCGCAACAGGATCATCCGTTCAGATACTCTTCTGTGGGGAAATTCCGCGTCCGGGCGGGCTGAAGCGCCCGGACGCTTGGCGGTACCGATCGTGGACGCGTCCACGATCGGTCAGTCCCGGGAGGGATCAGTTCGTGCCCTTGCCGCCGCATTTGCCGGTGGCAACGTTGAAGTTGCCGCAGGACAGAGGCGCGCGCCAATCCGAAATCAGGTCCTTGGAATCGGGCAGATAGTCGGACCATTCGTCGCCCATCACGAGGCCGGGCGTCTGCGACACGGTCTCGAACTGGCCGTCGGCCTGGATCTCGCCGATCAGCACCGGCTTGGTGATGTGATGGTTCGGCATCATGGTCGAATAGCCGCCGGTGAGGTTCGGCACGGACACGCCGACCATGGCGTCGATGACCTTGTCGGGATCGGTGGTGCCAGCCTTTTCGACCGCCTTCACCCACATGTTGAAGCCGATATAGTGAGCTTCCATCGGGTCGTTGGTGGTGCGCTTGTCATTCTTGATGAACTTGTGCCAGTCGGCGATGAACTTCTTGTTTTCGGGTGTGTCGACGCTCTCGAAATAGTTCCAGGCAGCGAGATGGCCGACCAGCGGCGCGGTATCGAGACCGGCCAGTTCTTCCTCACCGACCGAAAAGGCCATGACCGGGATGTCCTCGGCCTTGATGCCCTGGTTGCCGAGTTCCTTGTAGAACGGAACGTTGGCGTCGCCATTGACGGTCGAGACGACGGCGGTCTTCTTGCCGGCCGAGCCGAATTTCTTGATTGCGGAGACTTCGGTCTGCCAGTCGGAGAAGCCGAACGGCGTGTAGTTGACCATGATGTCTTCGGCGGCGACGCCCTTGGCCTTCAGATAGGCCTCGAGGATTTTGTTGGTGGTTCGGGGATAGACGTAGTCGGTGCCTTCCAGCACCCAGCGCTTCACCGAGCCACCGTCCTCGCTCATGAGATAATCGACGGCAGGAATCGCCTGCTGGTTCGGGGCGGCGCCGGTGTAGAACACGTTGCGCTCGCTTTCCTCGCCCTCATACTGGACGGGGTAGAACAGGATGTTGTCGAGTTCCGAGAACACCGGCAACACCGATTTGCGCGACACCGAGGTCCAGCAGCCGAACACGGCGTCGACCTTGTCCTTCGAGATCAGCTCGCGCGCCTTTTCGGCAAAGAGCGGCCAGTTGGAGGCCGGATCGACAACGACCGCCTCGAGCTTCTTGCCGAGCAGACCGCCCTTGGCATTCTGCTCTTCGATGAGCATCAGCATGGCGTCTTTCAGCGTCGTCTCCGAAATCGCCATGGTCCCCGATAGCGAATGCAGAATGCCGACCTTGATCGTGTCTTCGGCGGCCTTGGCCGGAGACGACATCGACAGGCCGGCGGCGATCACGCCCGCCGAAAACATTTTTGTTATTGTGGAGAAATTACCCCTCATACCGAAGACTCCCAAGCTGTTTGATTGCACCGCGACAATGCAAAGCAACTGCCGTGCCAAACGCGAAGGCGCCGCTCACAAAGATGGAATAGCCGAGCGTTATCAGCCGGTTGGTATATTAGCCTGAGAAACAACAAAGGCAGCCGGTAAAAATTGATTGAGGCAAATTTGCGCAGCGCACACGACTTTTGCCTAATTTTCGTCCAATTGAGACAAATGCCTAGTTTTTGATCTCCGGCCGTGGGTTCCGGGCGAACAATGTTGCGGCACCGCGCAAAAATAGGGCAAGCTCGCCCTTCAAAAGAGAGACGTCATGACATCTCGCATCTCACGCATTTCCTGCATCCTGCTGCTGATGGCAACGAGCGGCGCCGCGCGCGCCGATTTCAGCGAGGGCAAACTTCCTGACGGCACCTATCATTGCGAGGTCTATTTGCTCGGCGCCTTCCTCAACCTCGGCGACATCACTATCAAGGGCAATGTCTATACCGGCCCGGTGACGTTCGGAACGGCGCTGCAAGGCTACAACTATCAGATGAACGCCAATGGCGAGATCACCTGGCTCGGGCCGCTGGGCGGCTATACCACCGGTGGCAACTCCGTCTCCATGACACAGGCAACACTGGACGGCGAGACCGCCCCGTCATTCGACATCATTCTGAAGCAGCCCGACGGCGCCTTCACCGCCTCGACCTGCACCAAGGGCTGAGCGATGCGTAGTGCCGCGCCCAGTTGCGGCAAAACCTTCCTCTTATGTCATGTGAATGTTGCCTAAGCAGACTAGGGGCAACGGTGCGCCGTAACATCCACCCTGAGAGGCAGACACCATGGCCAATACACCGTCTTCATCCTCCCCCGTCATCCGCGAAATCATTGCCGAGCGCGTCTCGCGCCGGTCTCTTTTGAAAGGCAGCCTCGCCTCCGGCGCGCTGATTGCCGGCGGCAGCTTTGTCGGCTCCTTGTTTGCCGGCGAAACGCATGCCGCCGCAGCGCAGTCGACGCTCGGCTTTCCCGAACTGAAGCGGGTCTACGACAAGACCCATGCCGCCGCCGAAGGCTATGAGACGACCATCGTCGCGCGCTGGGGCGATCCGCTTGCAGCTGGCCTCGCCGAATTCGACGGCAACAAGGTCGCGGCGGAGGAACAGGAAAAGCGCTTCGGCTACAATTGCGACTACATCGCCTTCATGCCGCTGCCGAAGGGCACGGTGAATTCTGATCATGGCCTGCTCTGCGTCAACAACGAATACATCTCGCCCAATGTGATGTTTCCGGGGATGACCGAGGGCGATGCCGGCAAGACGATGACCAGGGAACAGGTCGATCTCGGCATGGCCGCGATGGGCCATTCGATCGTCGAGGTGGAATTGAAGGACGGCAAGTGGGAAACCGTAGCCGACAGTCCGCTGAACCGCCGCATCACCGCCAACACCGAAATGACCGTTTCCGGACCGGTTGCCGGCCATGCGCTGATGAAGACCTCGGCCGACGCGACTGGCACCAAAGTGCTCGGCACCAGCTACAACTGCAGCGGCGGTTTCACCCCCTGGGGTACGGTGCTGACCTGCGAGGAAGGCGTGTCCGACATTTTCGGCGGCGACCCGAAAAGGGCGCCGACCGCCGACCTGCTTGACCGTTACGGCTTCGACGGCTCCGACATCTATGGCCGCGGCCGCTTCCATGACCGCTTCAACCTCGACAAGGAACCGAACGAGGCCAACCGCTTCGACTGGGTGGTCGAGATCGACCCTTACGATCCTCAGTCCAGGCCGGTGAAGCGCACGGCACTTGGCCGCATGTCGCATGAGGCCTCGACCGTGGTCCTCAACAAGGACGGCCGCGTTGTCGTCTATATGGGTGACGACGACTATTTCGAATATATGTACCGCTTCGTCTCGGCCAAGGCCTATGACAAGGCCAACCCGGCCTCCGGCGCCGATCTGCTCGACGATGGCGTGCTGTCGGTCGCCCGCTTCGATGCCGATGGCTCGATGACGTGGCTGCCGTTGGTGCACGGCCAGGGCAAGCTTACCGTCGAGAACGGTTTTGCCGACCAGGCCGAGGTGCTGTTGAAGACGCGGTTTGCGGCAGATGCGCTCGGCGCCACGCCGATGGACCGGCCCGAGGACATCGAGACCAATCCGGTGACCGGCCGCGTCTATGCGGTGATGACCAAGAACAAGAAGCGCGACCAGTCAAAGGTCAATCCGGCCAACACGCGGCCGGAAAATCTCTGGGGCCATATTGTCGAACTGATCCCGCCCGGCGGCCGCGGCGCGGATGCCGACCACACGGCGGAAAAGTATGCCTGGGACCTGTTCGTGCTCTGCGGCAACCCGAAAGATGCCAAGGTCGGCGCCACTTTTCATCCGGATACGTCGGACAATGGCTGGTTCGTCTGCCCCGACAACATCACCTTCGACCCGGCGGGGCGGCTGTGGGTGGCGACGGACGGCGCCAATGATTTCGACCTGCCGGACGGCGTCTATGGCGTCGACACCGAAGGTGCGGCGCGCGGCCTGCCGAAGCTGCTGTTCACCTGCCCGCATGGCGCCGAAGCGACCGGCCCATGCTTCACGCCGGACGGCACGACTTTGTTCCTGTCGGTGCAGCACCCTGCGGAAGATGCCGAGACGCTCGACAAGGCGCAGACGCTGTGGCCCGACTTCAGGGACGGCCGGCTGCCGCGACCGTCCGTCGTCGCCATCCGCCGCAAGGACGGACAGCCGGTCGGCGCATAGTGAGTCCTAGGAAAAAAGGGCGGAACGCGCCATGCGCGTTCCGCGTAGCGATCCCGGAGGACGGCTCAGATCGTCTTGGCCGACATTTGCGAAGCGATGTATTCGGCCTGGCGGATAGCCAGCGACACGATCGTCAGCGTCGGATTTTCAGCCGCACCGGTGGTGAACTGGCTGCCGTCCGACACGAACAGGTTTTTGATGTCGTGCGCCTGGCCGTGCTTGTTGACGACGCCGTCTTCCGCCTTTTCGCTCATCCGGTTTGTGCCGAGATTGTGGGTTGAGGGATAGGGTGGCGTCGGGAAGGAGCGCGTCGCGCCGACCGCATCGTAAAGCGCTGTGGCCTGCTTGTAGGCATGGTTGCGCATCGCCGTGTCGTTGGGATGATCATCGAAATGCACGTCGGCGATCGGCATACCGTGCGCGTCCTTCTCGTCCTTGTGCAGCGTGATGCGGTTTTCCGCGCGCGGCATGTCCTCGCCGACGATCCACAGGCCAGCCATGTGATCATAGTGGTCGAGCGCGGTGGTGAATGAACGGCCCCAGCCGCCCATAGGCGCTAAGATAGCTTTGGCATGGACTGAAACTTGCGCTTTCGTGGTGGTTCGCGCCAGCGATATCGCAAGGCATGGAGTTTT
>NZ_AYWB01000009.1:0-248270 GCF_000503035.1 Mesorhizobium sp. LSHC412B00
CCCCCACTCCGTCGAGCTTCGCTCGACACCTCTCCCCCGATCGACGGGGGAGAGGAAAGGCCCCCTTCCGCAACTGCTGCGGGACGGGCGGGGCAGCGCAAGCTTTCGCAGTTGGCTCGTCATCAGGTACCGGTCGGACGCTTGCCTCCCCCGCCCACACGCGGCATAGATCGGCCATGACAAGCGAACCTTACCGCCCGCGCCGCTCGGTGCTTTACGTCCCCGCCTCCAACGACAAGGCGCTGGCCAAAATCGCGACGCTGGCCTGCGATGCCGTGATCATCGACCTCGAGGACGCCGTTGCGCCCGCCGACAAGGTCGCCGCGCGGGACAAATTGGCCGGCATTTTCGCCAGCCGACCAGTTGCCAATCAGCATGGGCGCCGCTGCGAAATGATCGTGCGCGTCAACGCGCTGTCCAGCGAATGGGGCAACGATGACCTGCTGACCGCGGCGAAATTCGAGCCCGACGGCATCCTGTTGTCCAAGGTCGCCACGCCGCGCGATATCCTCGAAGTCGGCGACGTGCTCGACGACAATTTTGCCCCCGACAGCGTCAAGCTCTGGGCGATGATCGAGACGCCCAAGGCCATGCTCAACATCGGCGCCATTGCCGAACTCGGCCGCGATCGCGCTTCGCGGCTAAATTGTTTCGTTGCCGGAACGAACGATCTGGTCAAGGAAACCGGCATTCTGGCGACGCCTGATCGGCGCTACCTCGTGCCTTGGCTGATGCAGATGGTGCTGGCGGCGCGAGCCGGCGGCATCGACATACTCGACGGCGTCTCCAACGATTTTCGCGACCTCGACGCGTTTGCGCGCGAATGCACCGAAGCCGCCGCCATGGGGTTCGATGGCAAGACGCTGATCCACCCGGCCCAGATCGAAGCCGCCAACCGCGCCCTTGCGCCCGCGCCCGAAGCTCTGGCCGAGGCGCGCGCGGTGAAGGATGCCTTTGCCTTGCCGGAAAATGCCGGCAAGGCGTGATTGCTCTGAACGGCAGGATGGTCGAGCGGCTGCATCTGGCACAGGCCGAAAAACTGCTGGCGAAGGCCGCCGCCATCGGCGCATGATCCGCCCCGAAAAGACGAACTCACGACAGGACCTGACCCATGAGACTTTACCGCTTTCTGTCCGCCCCCGACGATTCAACCTTCTGCCACAAGGTCACCGCGGCGCTGAACAAGGGCTGGCATTTGTACGGCTCACCGACCTACGCCTATGACAAGAAGACCAAATCGATGCGCTGCGGCCAGGCGGTGGTGAAGGATATCGACGGCCAGGAATACGGGCCGGATACGAAGCTGAGTGATTGGTAGGCGAGCTTTGCCAGCCTGTCTAAGACAGCGCTAGGCTGCCTCGGCAATATCAAGACGCACTGTAAGTCCGGCCTGTGTGGCCAGATTGATCAAGGTGTCCAGACTAAAATTCGCGATCCTGCCCCGCAGAAGATCGCTAAGGCGTGGCTGGGTAATCCCGAGCCGGTTGGCTGCTTCGGCTTGGGTAACGTCCCAACTCCGCACCCGCTGTTCGATCGCGATCAGCAAATTGGAGCGCATAGTCATGTTGGCGGACTGAGCCGGGGTGTCTTCCAGCGCATCCCAGACATTTTCAAAGCTTTGACGTTCCATGAGCATGTCTCACTGAATTTGCCTGAACCGCGATGCGGCAAGAGCCAAGTCTCGTTTCGCCGTCTGTTGCGTCTTCTTCTGGAAGGCGTGCAAGACAAAGACGGCGTCACCTATGCTGGCGACGTAAAGCACCCGGAACGCGCCAGCATCGTCTCGGACACGGATTTCCCGTACGCCTAGGCCTATCGTCGTCATCGGCTTCCAATCGCTTGGCTCAAATCCGAGTTGAACCTTGTGCAGCGCCCGTTTCCTTGCGCACCGCCTCTGGAAAAGCCCGGAGCTTGGCAAGAGAATCTCCAAGAAACTCCAGTCGCTTGGTGGGCATACAGACTTTATATCAAAACTTGTATAATTTCACAAGCAGGCTCGCCACCTGAATATCGCACAGCCTTACTCCGCCGCCTCTTCGAGCTTTTCCATATCATCGTCCGACAGGCCGAAATGGTGACCGATCTCGTGGATCAGCACATGGGTGACGATGTCGCCCAGCGTCTCTTCGTTCTCGGCCCAGTAGTCGAGGATGGCGCGGCGGTAGAGGGTGATGCGGTTCGGGCCTTCGCCGGTCTGCGGGTTCCAGCGCTCGGCGATGCCGCGGCCCTCGAACAGGCCAAGCAGGTCGAACGGCGTCTCCAGCGACAGATCGTCCATGATCTCGTCGGTCGGGAATTCGGCGATCATGATGACGATCTCGCCGGTCAGCTTGCGGAAATCGTCGGGCAGATGCGCGTACGCCTCCAGCGCCAGAAACTCCATCTCCTCGATCGAGGGCGAGAGTTCATCGTGCCAGGTGCGGGTCTTGTAGATGCGGGCCATGCTTTGTCCTTTGATCCGGCATATAGGCTTTCCCTCCGGACTCGGCAAATGGACGGGTACCTGGCCAATTCTTTGCGCCGAATGGCTGCGACCAAAGTCCAAGGTTGGCCTCGCCACCTTTGATCAAGGAATAAATTCCTTCTGACTCCGCTTGACTCTTTCGGCACCCTCTGGAATCTATAAGAACATAACAGGAACAATTATGAGAGAAATTGACCGTCATGGCGACATCAGCCGTGGCGCGGGAGACTGTTTTTGCCCTGCGCCGCCAGATCGCGAAGATCGAGGGAACGCTGCCCGAGCGCCTGGCCGCGCCGGCCGGCGAGCGACCTCGTGCGCGCCCTGACAGCGCTATCGGCGGTGCGCCCGAACCTAATGCCGATGTCACCATCATCCGGCGCGGGCTTGCCGTGGCTTCGCCGGATGCTTTCCTGGCCACCGGCGTCGAGCGCCTCGATGCGGCGCTGAGCGGCGGCCTGCCGAAAGCCGCCTTGAACGAAATCCATGGCCTTGAGACCCGCAATGCCGGGGCCGTCGCCGGCTTTGTGCTGTCGCTGGTCAGCCTGATCCTCAGGGGCCAGCCCTTGCCCGTGCTGTGGATCGGCACATCGGAGATTTTTCGCGAGGCCGGCTTTCCCTATGCCAGGGGATTGCAGGGCATGTTCGGTATCGCCCCGGAGCAATTGCTGTTTTCCGAGGCGCCGAAACTCACCGATGCGCTGTGGGTAGCCGAGGAGGCCGCGAAGATGACGGCGCTCGCCGCAATCATCCTCGAAATCCGTGGCAGCCCGCAGCGGCTCGACCTCACCGCGACGCGCCGGCTGCACGCGCGCGCCCAAAACGCCGGCCGGCCGGTGTTCCTGCTGCGCCAGGCCGGCGAAGCCGAGCCGACCGCCGCCCCGGTGCGCCTCATCGTGTCGGCTGCACCAGCGAAATCGCGCCGGACGATCGCCGGGCCGCTTGCCGGCTCGATCGGCCACCCTGCCTTCACCGTCAGCATCGGCAAGAGCCGCACCGCTCTGCCTGGACAATTCACACTGGAGTGGAACCCCGATGAACACGCATTCGAAGAAAGAAAGCCCCGCGAAAAACGGGCAGAGAATTCTGTCGCTGTGGTTCCCGCATCTGGCGGCAGAACGGATCCTGCGCCAGCGCCTGGGACGGTCGTGGCGTTCCCGGCCTTCGGATCATCTGCCGCCATCTCACCCACCGCTCGTGATCAGCCATCGCGACCGCAACGCCCAGCGCATATCGGCCCTCGACGAGCGGGCTGAGGCGCTGCATCTGAAGCCTGGCATGGGCATTGCCGATGCGCGCGCCATGCATCCCTCGATCGACATCGTCGAGGCCGATCCGGACGCCGATCGCCGGCTGCTCGAAGGCCTCGCCGACTGGTGCGATCGCTATACGCCGCTGGTGGCGCTCGACGGTACTGATGGCCTTTATCTCGACGTCACCGGCTGCACGCATCTGTTCGGCGGCGAGCGCGCCATGCTGGACGACATCCTTGCGCGGTTTTTCCAGCAGGGTTTCGATGTCCGCGCCGGGTTGGCCGCGACGCCGGGTGCAGCCTGGGCGGCGGCGCGCTTCTGCGGCAACCGCATCGTTGTCTCCGGCGAGGAGGAAGCGCTGCTCGCCCCCTTGCCGCTGGCGGCACTGCGCATCGAGGCCGATATCCGCGCCAGCTTGGAAAGCGTCGGCCTGCGGACCGCCGGCGCGGTCATGGCAGCGCCGCGCGCGCCGCTCGCCCGTCGCTTCGGCGCGACCTTGCTGTTGCGGCTCGACCAGGCGCTCGGCCGCCTCGACGAGGCGGTATCGCCGCGCCTGCCCGTGGCCCCGCTTTCGGTCGAACGCCACCTGGCCGAGCCGGTCGTGCTGACCGCCGAGATCGAACGGCTGGTGCTCTTGCTGGCGGTGACGCTGAAGGCCGATCTCGAACGCCGCGGCGAGGGCGCAAGGATGCTGGCGCTGCTTTTGTTTCGCGTCGACGGCGCCGTCAGCCGCATCGCTGTCGGTACCTCGCGACCGTTGCGCGAACCCAAGCTTATCCAGCGCCTGTTCCATGAGCGGCTGGCCGCGCTCGAACAGGACATCGATGCCGGCTACGGCTTCGACCTGGTGCGGCTTTCGGTGCTGGCGGCCGCCGGCTTCGACATGCAGCAGGCCGATTTGACCGGCGAGACCGAGGATTACGGCGCCGACATGGCACTCTTTGCCGACCGCATCCGCGCCAGGCTCGGCGACAGTGCGGTGCTGAAGCCGGTCGCCCTCGAGAGCCATCTGCCGGAGCGCGCCATTGCCACCATCCCGTTCTCGGAAGCGCCACAACGCAAAACACCGCTCAGGAAGCCGGGCTCGAAAGACGCGCCGCGCGCAACCATCTTCCCGCCGGAACGGCCGATCCGGCTGTTCCGTTCGCCCGAGCCGATCGAGGTGCCGGCCACCGAAATGCCTGAGGGTCCGCCGATGAATTTCCGCTGGCGCCGCGCGCTCTACCGGGTCGCGCGCGCCGAGGGGCCGGAACGCATCGCGCCGGAATGGTGGCGTGAAACGTCAAGCGATCCGCTCACATCGACGCGTGACTATTTCCGGATCGAGGATGCCGACGGCCGCCGCTACTGGCTCTACCGGCAAGGCCTCTATGGCAACCCGCAGGTGCCGCCGCGCTGGTTCATGCATGGGGTCTTCGCATGAACGCGCTGACCGTCATCCCCTATGCGGAATTCGGCATCCAGTCGAACTTCTCCTTCCTGCGCGGCGCCTCCAAGCCGGAGGAGCTGGTGGTGGCGGCCAAATTCCTCGGCTTTTCCTCGATCGGACTGGCAGACCGCAACACGGTGGCCGGCGTCGTGCGCGCCTGGCAGCAGGCCAAGGTCGAGAAGCTCGCCTATCACCCCGGTTGCCGCCTGGTGTTCGGCGACGGCACGCCGGACATTCTCGCCTATCCGCAGAACCGCAAGGGCTGGGGCCATCTCTGCCGCATGCTGACGCAAGCCAATTTGCGCGATGAAAACGAGAAGGGCGCGACCCTTCTCCAGCGCAGCGACCTGCTCGAATGGGGCCACCTGCTGTCGCTGGCGGTGCTGCCGGATCTCTCGGCGAATGCCGACGATCCCCTGGCATTGGTCCGTCAACTGAAAGACCGTTTCGGCGCTAATTTGCGGCTAGGCATGGCGCCGGATTATCGCGGCAATGACCGTTTCCGCATCGAGCAGGCGGCGGGCATGGCGGACATCGTCGGCGTGCCGCTGATGGCGACCAACGACGTGCTTTATCACAGCGCCGAGCGCCGCTCGCTGCAAGATGTGCTCACCGCCATCCGCCTCAATTTGCCGGTCGCCGAGGTCGGGCTGGAGCTGACGGCCAACGCCGAGCGCCATCTGAAGCCGCCGCTGGAAATGGCCCGTCTCTTCCGCCGCCATCCACGGGCGCTGGCCGAGACGCTGCGCTTTGCCGGCGAACTGACCTTCTCGCTCAGCGACCTCCAGTACAATTATCCCGACGAGCCGACGCAATCAGGGCTTGGGCCGCAGGCCGAGCTAGAGCGTCTGGCCAGGGAGGGGGCCGCCACGCGCTATCCGGCGGGCGTCCCCGCTTCCGTCTTGCAGCGCATCAGTGAGGAGCTCGCTCTGATCGAGCGTCTGAATTATGCGCGCTATTTCCTGACCGTTTACGACATCGTCCAGTTCGCCCGCAATGAGGGCATTCTGTGCCAGGGCAGAGGCTCGGCCGCCAACTCGATCGTCTGCTACTGCATCGGCATCACCGAGGTCGGCCCCGAGCGCATCGACACGTTGTTCGAGCGCTTCATTTCCGAGGAGCGCAACGAGCCGCCCGACATCGACGTCGATTTCGAGCATGAGCGGCGTGAGGAGGTGATCCAGTACATCTACTCCAAATACAGCGCCAAGCGCACCGCGCTGGCTGCCGCCGTCATCAGCTATCGCGGCCGCTCGGCGCTGCGCGAGGTGGCCAAGGCCATGGGCCTGTCGGACGATGTCCGCATTGCGCTCTCCAGTTCGATCTGGGGCTGGTCGACCTCGGAGCTCGGCGAGAAGGAGGCGCATGCCGGCGGCCTCGACCGCAACGAGACCTCGACCCGTCACGTGATCGCCCACGCCAACGAGATCATGGGCTTTCCCCGGCATCTGTCGCAGCATGTCGGCGGCTTCGTCATTACCCGCGACCGGCTCGACGAGATCGTCCCCATCGTCAAGACGGCAATGGACGAGCGCAAGATGGTCGAGTGGGATAAGGACGATCTCGACTCGGTGAAGATCCTGAAGGTCGATATTCTGGCGCTTGGCATGCTGACCTGCCTGAAGCGCGCCTTCACCTTGCTCACCGACCATTATCCGAAGGCCCGGGATGATTACGGCCGACCCTATGTGCTGGCCACCCTGCCGCCGGAAGAGAACGACGTGTACGACATGATCTGCCGCGCCGACACGCTCGGCGTCTTCCAGATCGAATCGCGCGCGCAGATGTCGATGCTGCCGCGTCTACGCCCGCGCGAATTCTACGACCTGGTCATCGAGGTGGCGATCGTGCGGCCCGGCCCGATCCAGGGCGACATGGTGCACCCCTATCTGCGCCGTCGGCAGGGCAAGGAAGCGGCTGAATATCAAAAGCCAGAGCTGGAGGCTATTCTCAAGAAGACACTCGGCGTGCCGCTGTTTCAGGAACAGGCGATGAATATTGCAATCGTCGCCGGTGGTTTCAAACCCGGCGAAGCCGACGAACTACGCCGCGCCATGGCCACCTTCAAGCGCACCGGCACCATCGGCAATTACCGCCAGCGCATGATCGACGGCATGGTCGGCAAGGGATACACCAAGGACTTCGCCGAGCGCTGCTTCAAGCAGATCGAAGGCTTCGGCGAATACGGCTTTCCCGAAAGCCACGCCGCCTCCTTCGCTTTGCTCGTCTATGCCTCCTGCTGGTTCAAGACCTTTTATCCCGACGTGTTCTGCGCCGCGATCCTGAATTCGCAGCCGATGGGGTTTTACCAGCCGGCCCAGCTGGTGCGCGACGCGCGCGACCATGGCGTCGATATCCGCGACGTCGACGTCAATTTTTCCGACTGGGACTGCACCCTGGAGAAAGCCCAATTCGATCCAGGCCGCATCCTGGGGCGCCATGCCGAAATGCGCGGTGTCATCAAGACCCGGTACGCCGTCCGGCTTGGCTTCCGTCAGATCAAGGGCTTGGCCGAGAAGCGTATGGAAGCTTTCACCGCGCGGCGCGGCGCCGGCTATACAAGCGTCAGGGATGTGTGGCTGCGCTCGGGCCTCAATGTCGGCGAAATCGAAAGACTGGCGCAGGCTGACGCCTTCCGCTCGCTCGGCCTCGATCGTCGTGAAGCCTTGTGGGCGGTGCGCGCGCTGGATGGCAAGAGCGCCGCCGAACGTCTGCCGCTGTTCGACCAGCCGGCGATCCGGCTGCGCGAACTCGAGCCCGAGACAAAACTGCCGACAATGCCGCTCGGCGAGCACGTCATCCACGACTACCGCGCGCTCGGCCTGTCGCTGAAGGCGCATCCGGTCGCCTTCCTGCGCGAGCGGCTCGACCGCGCCGGCGTCATTCCCAATGCCAATCTCGGCTCGGTGCGCGACGGCAGGCGGGTCTCGGTCGCCGGCCTGGTGCTGGTGCGGCAGCGGCCCGGCAAGGGCAATGCGATCTTCCTGACGCTGGAAGACGACAAGGCCGTCGCCAACGTCATTTTCTGGGAGCGGACCTTTACCCGTTTCCGGCCCATCGTCATGGGCGCGCGCTTCGTCAAGGTCACCGGCAAGCTGCAGTCGGAATCCGACGTCATCCACATCGTCGCCGAAAAGATCGAGGATTTGACGCCGTGGCTGACGGTGCTGCTGGAAGAGATGACGCCGGCTGCCCGGCCCGACATTGCCACCCTCTCGGACAAAGCTGAAAGGGTCATGCCCAAGGGGCGGAATTTTCAGTAGGCGCAGCTTATTCATCGAATGCGAAGCGACGATGATCCTTCGCGCCCTGCTCTGCCCTGCCGGGCATCTCCCCACACTTGGGGGAGATCGGCGGCTTCGCCATCCAGCCAATTTTTCAACAATAAAGACTGGCGAAGCGGGAGCGACAAGCAATCTCCCTCCTTGTGGGGGAGATGTCCGGCAGGACTTCAGGGCGCTGTCCCGCCAGCCTTCAGCAAACTTCAGCGACGCTCTGATTCAGCCCGGCCCACCCAATCGCGGCGGCGACAGCACGTCTTCCGCCGAAATAGTCCGCGCCTCCGAGGGCAGCATGATCGGGATGCCGTCGCGCACGGGATAAGCGAGCTTGGCAAGCCGCGAGATCAACTCGCCGCGCACCGGGTCCCAGGCCAGCGGCCCCTTGGTCAGCGGGCAGGCCAGCAGCTCCAGCAATTTTGGATCGACATTGACCGACTTGCCGTCACGCCCATCCGCAGCCATTGGATCCCCCTTCAGCCATCGGCTCAGCCCCTATTGCAGGCTGGAACCAAAGTCCTCATTCTCGCGCGCCAGCGCCATTTCGGTGATCGCGATCAGCGTCTCCGCGCGGGCTTTCAGGTCGGGCGCCTCCAGCAGCGCCTGTTTCTCGGCCGGTCCGTAGGGCGCCATCATCGACAGCGCATTGACCAGCATGGTGTTCTCGGCGCGGCTGACGCTTTCCCAATCGGCTTCGAGATCGTTGGCCTGCAGATAAGCGCGAAACGCTTTCAACAGCGCCGGCCGGTCGACCTCGCTTGCCGCCTGGTCTTCGGCAAGATCGGTGAGGAACGGCGCCAGCTTGCATTGCCGGAAAGGCGTCTTCACCGGCAATTCGCTGGTGATGCGGAAACGGCAGACGCCCTGCAGCGAAACCAGATAGCGGCCGTCGCCGCTCTCGGCCATCGAGATGATGCGCCCGGCGCAGCCGACATTGCACAGTTCCGGCTCCCCGTCGGCGCGCAACGCGCCATTGAGGCTGGGCTGGACGATGCCGATCAGCCGCGCGCCGGCGATCGCCTCATCCACCATCTGCAGATAGCGCGGCTCGAAGATGTTGAGCGGCATGCGCCCGCCCGGCAGCAGCAGCGCGCCGGCAAGCGGAAACACCGGAATGGTTGCCGGCAGATCCTTGCCGACCCGGTAAAATGCGTTTCCGACCTGCACCTTCACTCCTCCGACCCGCTTCGGGCGCGATGTTATCGGCCTAATCTGGCGCGGCGGCCGCCGACCGCAAGGCCCGACAGCCACGCCCCGGCAATTTGGCCGGCAAACGGCTCAGGAAAACAGCAGCGACGACAATTTGCGCCGTGCCGCCAGCGTCGCCTCGTCGGTCATGCCCCAGGCCTCGAACAGTTTCAGCAACTGCGCCCTGGCGCCGTCCTCGTTCCACGTCCGGTCGGCTTTTATAATCGCCAGAAGATTGTCGGCCGCCGCATGGCGCTCGCCCTTGGCGTTCTGGATCATGGCGAGGTCGAAACGCGCCTGGTGGTCGCCGGGATTGGCGGCCAGTCGCTGCTCGAATTCAGCTGGATTGCCAAGTGCTGCCGCTTCCGCAGCCAGCGTCATCTTGGCACGCAGCGCGGCAAGTGCCGGCGCATTCTTCTTGGCCTCCGGCGCCGTTGCCAGCAGCGCCTCGGCGCCGTCGCTGTCGCCGGCCTCGAACAGAAGCTCGCCCAGCCCGGCAATCGCCTCGATCGTCTCCGGCGCCTGCGCCAGGATCGCGTCGTAAATGTCGGCTGCGGTCTGCGCATCGCCCGCCGCATGCGCTTCCGCCGCCGCGGCCAGTGCTTCGGCGACGGGCGGCGCGCCATTGCCCTTGCCGCCGACCTTGGTGATGAACTCGGCGATCTGGCTCTCGGGGATGGCGCCCATGAAGCCGTCGACAGGCTGGCCGTCCTTGAAGGCGATGACCGCCGGGATCGATTGGATGCCGAGCTGGCCGGCGATCGAGGGATGATCGTCAATGTTCATCTTGACCAGCTTGACCTTGCCGCCGGCGGCCTTGATCGCCTTTTCCAGAAGCGGCGTGAGCTGCTTGCAGGGCCCGCACCACGGCGCCCAGAAATCGACCAGTACCGGCTGTTTGCGCGATTCCTGGATGACGTCGGCGGCGAAAGTGGCGGTCGTGGTGTCCTTGATCAGCTCGCCAGCGGCAGGTGCTGCGCCGGGTGTCGGGCCAAGTGCCGACTTGGCCGGCTCGGCGCCGCCATATTGCACGGACGTGGTGTACTGGCCAGAATTGCCGCCGAATTGGCCGCCAAACGGATTGTTGTTGTCGCTCATGTCGTCGCCCTTCCGATCGCGCCCAGCGGAGCAGCGCGACGTCCTTAACTAGAGGTCAGTTTTCGCCATCCATGTGGCGATCAAGCCGAGACTTTCAAGATAGCAGCATCATGTCCGGTTGCCTCGACGAATCTGATGAGGTCGGCGGACGCGATCGACGTCGTCGCTTCATTGGTCAGCGGATGCGCGTTGACTGTCGCATGTGCCATCAAATCCTGGTCGAGCACCACCTTGACCCGTCTTTCGGTGTCGTTGATCAGCCCGAACATGGTGACCGCGCCCGGAATGACACCGAGCAGCTCCATCAGCATCTCCGGCTTGCCGAACGACACCCGGCCGGCGGCGCCGATGATCGTGTGGATCTGCTTCAGGTCGACGACCGCCTCCTCGCCGACGCTGACCAGGAAGAAATTGTCCTTCTTGTCCTTGAGAAACAGATTTTTCGTGTGCCCGCCCGGTATCTCGCCGCGCAGCGACTGCGAATCGGCCACCGTATAGAGCGGCGGATGGCGCACGGTCGACACTGATATGCCGAGATCGGCAAGAAAGGCGAAAAGCTCGGCTTCGGTCTTCGGCATTGGTGGTCTTCCCCTGTATCGGCGCGCGGCAAAGCCGTTTACGGCCAATGATGCCGCCGAGACAAGACCGTCATGCGGGAAGTCGATGAACCACCCGCGTGGCCGACAAGGTTCCGCCAAGCGATTTGGCGCGACCAAAAAGCCCGTCATTTCCCTGTTGCAATCGCCGCGCTCTTCAGCCATATAGGCCCGGCTTGCGGCCAAAGGGCCGTGTGAGCGGGTGTAGCTCAGGGGTAGAGCACAACCTTGCCAAGGTTGGGGTCGAGCGTTCGAATCGCTTCACCCGCTCCAGTTTCCTCTAGGGGAATCAAGCGATGAAGAGGCGCCTTTCGGGGCGCCTTTTGCTTTTTCCAGACCGGCGATGTAAGCGCGTTGCGGGACACTTGTTCTCCCTCAGAACCAGGCGCGGGTAGTACGGCGTGGCGCATAATCCCTTGGTTTCCAGTTCGGCGAACGGCGGCAGCGCATCCGAAGCGCTTGCTTGGCTGGCGTTGCGGAACGCCGCGTCCGAATGCGGCTCAGGCTCGCGCTTGGTCGACCCGCAGCCCCTGCGCGCACTCCCGGCGGGACGCAAGTGGGCGCATGAGATTGCCAAGGTAATCTTCGATGGCCTCATGGCAGGAAGCCTGTCGGTGCCGGCACAATTGGCTGCCGGATGGGCGAGGTTCGGCAGCGCAACCACCGCGTTGATCATCGAACTCGGCAAGATCTGGGACAATCCCGCAGCAGCTCGCCGCGTCCAGTACCAGCTTGAGCAAATGCTTCTCGAAGCCGACGATCTTGCCGCGCCGCGCAGGCTGGCGCGAACGCTCGGAGTTCGCGTCGACGCTCGCAATCCGACCGCGACCGAACTGCCGGAAGGCATCGATCAGATCTATGCCCATCTGATGCTGGATGGCCGGATCGAGGCTGTCGTGCAGTTCGGTGCACTCGGGACGGTGACGAGCGATCATTGGATTGAATTGATCCTGGATGTAGTGCCTGCTGAGCGGCTTGCGGGAGGATCGCCTGCACCGCAAAAGGGCGCCGGCGCGACCACGTCAAACACGCCTGCAGCCGAGGTATCGTTTGCCATGGCGGGAAGCGAGCCCGATCAGGACAGCCACTTCGGCAAACTCGCGCAATTGGCTGCACAGGCGCATGACCTGGTTCGGTCGAGCGCTGAACCGTCAGAGCCTGTTACGCCGCGCCGCGCACGGGTCGCGGACAAGCACGACAAGGATCGCACGGCGTTCTGGAACAGCTATTTCGCGACCGAGGATCCCTGGAACTACAGCTCGCTCTATGAGCAGGAAAAATATGAGCGGCAGATCGAGATCCTGCCTGCCGGTCCCATCGGGCGGGCGCTTGAGCTGGCCTGTGCGGAGGGCCATTTCACGCGGCAGCTGGCGCCGCGCGTGGGCCATCTGACCGCAACCGACATCTCCGCCATAGCCATCGAGCGAGCCCGCGCCCGATGCAACAATCAGGCGAATGTCGAGTTCGGCGTACTCGATTTCGCTGCCGACACGCTGCCGGGTGAGATGGATCTGATCTTCTGTTCGGAGGTGCTCTACTATCTGGACGATCTCGCCGAGTTGCGGCGCATCGCCAAGAAATTTGCCGAGGCGTTGGCGCCTGGCGGTAGTTTCATCAGCGCACACGCATTCGTGCTGCGTGACAATGTCGAAAAGACGGGCTTCGACTGGAACACATTCGGTGCCCAGGCGATCTCCGAGACGCTGGCAGCGACCGAAGGCCTGGTGCTCGAGCAATCGATCCAGACCGAGCTCTACCGCATAGACCGCTTCCGCCGCCTATCGCCGGGCGATGTGGCGACGGACCCGGTGATCGATCATGTGCCGATCCGCGCGCCCATCGAAATCGGCGTCGCGCGAAATATCGTCTGGGGTGGGGCGCGAGCCTTGCGCCGCGACGTCGCACGTAACGAGCAGCGCCGGCATATCCCTGTCCTCATGTATCACGGCGTTGCCGATGAAGGTCCGGCCGCGCTCGCTCGCTTTCGGCTCACGCCCGCCGCATTCGCCAGCCAGATGGGATGGCTGCGCGCCAATGGCTTTCACGCCATTGGCTCCGAGCAGCTGGAAGCATCCATCGCCAACCGTCAGCCTTTCGTCGGCCGCCCGGTGCTCATCACTTTCGATGACGGCTTCCAGAACTTCGCCGACCATGCCTGGCCGATCTTGCGCGCCAACGACCTGAACGCGGAAGTGTTCCTGGTGACGGACCTGGTGGGCGAAAGTGCAAAGTGGGACACCGACATCGGTCCGCCGACGCCGCTTATGGGCGCCGGGACGGTGCGACGCCTCGCTGCCGAAGGCGCCTTCTTCGGCAGCCACATGGCGACGCATCGCGCCATAGATGGTCTGTCGAGCGCTGACCTGGCCTCCGAGCTCCTGCGCTCTCGTCTGTTCATCGAACGCTGGACCGGCCGGCCAACCAGGGCGTTCGCGGCCCCCTTCTCCGTCACCGACCGACGGCTTGGCCGGCTGGCTAGGGAGTGCGGCTATCGAGTAGGCTTCGGCCGCAGGCACGGGCCGGCGGACCTCCATAGCGATCTCATCGACCTTCCGCGCATCGAGATTCGCGGCGACCGCTCGCTCGATGACTTTGTCGCCACTGTCGAGGCCGTGCTCGGATAAACGGTGAACTTGTCAGTTCATTATTGGGCGACTTGCGACACGGCTGACATCAGCTCCTTCGGGTTTGGGGCGCCAAACATGTATCGCCCACCCTCCGGGACCTCCGTGAAGCTCCAGCGGACGATCCCCTGCCGGTCCAGCAGGAACTGACCAACCAGTTGTCCGTGTCCCGTGGCCATCATCTGCTCGTCGGCTTCGGTCAGTTCGTAGTGGTCCTTCTTGTCGAGGATTGCGGCGGCTGTCATCGGATCCATGGGACCGGGCAATTCGCCAGGTATGTCGACCCGCATGTCCTGTGCCGCTGCCATCGCGACCTTGTACGGCCAGTTCGTCTCGTTCTCGGTGAATTCGAGATTGGGCAGTCCAAAAGCACGATGTGAAGCGCGTTCCGGGTCCGACGCCGCAAGCAGGTTCGGCATTGGATGGTAGCGGAAATAGAGCCGCGCCCGTTCGATCGGCGTGTTGACCACCGTCAGGCTCTCCACGCCCTTTTCGCGCAGCTCCGGATCGAGACGCGCCTGAGCGGCGATGTGGCGCCGGCAAAACGCACAATGCAGACCTCGAAACAGGCCGACCAGCACCGGTTTTTGCCCGCGAAAGTCGTCAAGCGCAATCTTGCCTTCCTGGGTAATGGCGTCGAGTATCAGGTTCGGCGCCCGGTCGCCCGGTTGAAGCGGTATCAATCCACTAGGCGCGGACATGTCCAACCCCCTATCCCGGCTAGTCGAGAAAAGGCAGCACCACAAGCGCTTCCGGGTCGAGCCCGTGCTGGGCGCATATACCCTGCGCCAGGGAAAAGTAGCGTTCGGCCTCGGCCAGATTGTCGAGGTCGAGATTAAGCGTTGCGAGTCCATCATAGCACGGAAACAGCAGTTGGGGCTCGCCCGTTTCGCGGGCTACCTCCAGTGCTTCGTGGAACAAGCCGATCGCCAGTTCCGGATGGCCGTTGCACTGGTGGATCTGCCCAAGCACGATCAACGGCACTGGCAGGTGCTCGCGCTGGTCGAGCGCCCGGTCAATCTCGATGGCCTTCTCGGCAGCAGGCACGCCCTCCGTTGGACAGCGATCCGTGAAAGTACAACAAGCTACCGCCAGATTGGCGAGGAGGCGCGCCTGGAAACCCAAATCGCCAATACGGCGCGCCACTTCAAGACCGCGCCGACAGACCTCCATCGCCTTCGCCGGATCGATGGTCGTGTAGAGCACCCCGAGATTGGTGTAGCCGCGGCAGGCCGCGCCCAGCAGACCGGCGGCTTCGGCCAATTCAATGCTGCGCTCAACCTCACGCACGGCTTCATGGTTTCGCCCAAGGCGAGCCAGCGCAACAGCCTTGGTATTAAGTGCCTCGGCGGTCACGAGGGTGGCATCATCGGAGACATGTTCCGTTGTCAGAGAGCGTACGCAATCCAGCGCCGCGTCTGCCCATTTTGCCGCGAGAGTGTGATCTCCGCTGCGGAACGCCTGTCGGCCACGTTCTTGCCAGAGATGCGCCTGCTCGATCGGGGCATCCGCTCCATCGAGGAGCGCTGCCGCTTCAGCGTAGCGCGATTCCGCGTCGTCCCGCTTGCCCACGTCCCAAAACAGCCGACCGATCTTGCGCAAAACGCGCGCCGCCGCGACACGATCGGCTGACTCGCGATAGGCCTGCAGCACCGCCTCGTAGTGGCGGTGTGCAATCTCGCGGCGGCCTGCCGGGCCGCTCAAATCGGCAATGCGCTCTGCAATTGCCAGTTTGAGCGGTGTTTGCCCGATCGCGCCCAACGCAGTCAGTGCTCGCTCGTAGAAACGAAGGGCGTCGTCATTGGCGTATATCATGCGAGCGCGATCTCCCGCCGCCTGCAGGTAATGCGCGCCCCTCTCCCGCTCGGCGCTCTGAGCGAAATGATGACCGAGCACGGCCAGATCCTCGAACCGTTCCGGCTTGTCGCCGCACAGTTGCTCCAGGGCGGCACCTACCCGGCGGTGGATGTCGGTCCGGCGTTGCAGGAGCAGATTCTGGTAGATCACGTCCTGCAGCAATGTTTGCGTAAAGCGGTAGCTTTGCGACGAGACCGAGCCTGATCCGGCAACTTCCTCGATGATTTCCGCATCGCAAAGCAGTTCGCAGCCCGCTTCCAGTCGGCCGGGGTCGGCTGCCACGGCTTTCAGAAGCGTGGCATCGAAGCGCGGGCCGATTACCGCGGCTTCCTGGGCCAACCGGCGCACCTCTTGCGGCAGCCGGTCGACGCGAGCAAGCAACATTGCCTGGATCGTGGCGGGGATGCCGGTTGCGACTTCGCCTGCCACGGTCCGCCATTGCTGGCCCTCGCGCACCAATACACCGCGATCGATAAGGCCGCGAACGATCTCCTCCAAGAAAAGCGGGTTGCCGCCCGCGCGCTCGAGGATCTGGTCGAGAAGCCCTCCTGCGGCGTTTACCCAGCTCTCGCCGAAAAGCGCCGCCACCAGGCGGCGTCCGTCATCGCTGTCGAGCGGCGAAAGCCTGAGCGCTGTGTGGCTGACCCGACTTGAGTCGAGTTGGTCGTTGTCCGACGCCGGACGATGCGTGACCAGCAACATCAGCCGCGTGCGTTCCAGTCTGTCCATCACGAAACGCAGTGCCTCGAGCGAGACGGAGTCGGCCCAGTGCAGGTCTTCGACGACAATCAACAGCGGCGACAACGCAAGCCGCCGTTCCATGATTGTGCGGACCGCGTAGAGAATTTGCCGCCGCAGCTGCTCGGGCTCGACATGCTGCAAGGTGGCATCGGGGTCGCCGAGGCCAAGCACATGGTAGAGCAAAGGCATCAGCCGCTTCGCCTCCTCGCCCTGCAGGCCGAGATCGGCAAGCAAGGCTGCGAGCTTGCCCCGCATTTCGTCCCCATTGTCGTTTTGCATCATCCCGGCAGCGCTGCGCACCACTGCACCCAGGGCGCCAAATGATTGTTCACCCAGCGGTGAGCACGTGGCCTGCCGCACGGCGACGTTGCGAAAACGATCCTCGTCGCCGACGCGGGCGACGAACTCCTTCACCAACCGCGACTTCCCGATACCGGCTTCGCCGACGAGGCGGACAAGCTGGGCCGAGCCGCCGCACGCCAAGTCAAGGCTCGCCAGCATTCTGTTGAGCTCCGCATCACGACCTATTATGGGCGCACTGAGGCCGAGCGCCTCGAGCCCGCGCGCTGCACGCGGCGCCGCAAGCGGTGCATCCAGTCGGTGGACGAGCACACTGCCAGCCTTGCCGCGAAAGACGACATCGCCCAGCGACTCGTACGAGAAGGCATGCCGGGTCAGCCTGTGCGTGAGTTCGCCCACCAGCACCTCACCCGGTGCAGCCAGCGATTGCAGGCGTTGCGCCGTATTCACCGTGTCGCCGGTCACCGAATAGGATTTGGCGGTGCCGATGCCCAATCCGCCAGTAACGACCGGACCCGTGTTTATGCCTATGTGGAGCAGCAGCGGCGAGCCGGAGTGGCGGGTGCTTTCACCGAGCCGCGCCGTCCGGGCGATCATGTCGAGAGCGGCTCGAAGCGCACGTTCCGGATCGTCCTCATGCGCGACCGGCGCACCGAATAAGGCGAGCAGAGCGTCGCCGATGAATTTGTCGACGAAACCACCAAAGCCTTGCACGGCCGCCGTCAATTCCTTGAACAGTTCGTTCTGCAGCGCCTGCATGACCTCGGGGTCGAGCTGCTCGCTGAGTGTCGTGAAGCCGCAGAGATCGGCGAACAGCACCGTTACCGTTCGTCGATCGGCGTCGGAGACGGAATGCGGCCCCTCTTCGCTTTCGATGTTCGGCGATGGAGCTCGAGAGGGCTGCGCAATGGTGCGGCTTGGTGTCGGAGCAGGCCGTTCGGCAGCTTTTGCGGACGCACCGACGCTTGCCCCACATTTAGGACAGAACTCGAAATCAGGTGCGCAGGCGTAGCCGCAACTGGCGCATGGCACGGGCTGGCGGCGGCCACACTTCGGACAGAAGGCGTAACCGCCCTCGATCTCGAAACCGCAGCCCGAGCAGTTCATGGACACCTCACCAGAGCATGATGCCGAAGAGTGTGAAGCGGTTTTCGGACGACATCATGCTCTATCTCTTTGACCTTGGGCCATGACGCGTGATCTCGCCACGCTCGTCACGGCCGGGGTATTCACAAGGATGAACCGATAGTCGTCAACCGGCAAGCGGCAGCGCAAATGGGCATCGGTCTGGGTTCGGCGGTGGAGCACTGCCGATACGGGCGGCTGCGTGGCCGTGATTTGCGAAAATTTCCTCGTCCCGCCGTCTTCCTGCTATGATGGAGATGAGGAGGCGACCCATGAGCGAGAACCGTAAGCTGGCCGCAATCCTGGCTGCAGATGTGGTCGGATACAGCCGGCTCGCGAGCGCGGACGAAGATCGTACCTTGGCGCGGTTGCGGGCACTGCGCAGCGACCTGATCGATCCGATCATTGCAGTGCACCACGGGCGGGTTATCAAGCGTACCGGAGATGGGGCACTGGTTGAGTTTCGCAGTGTGGTCGATGCCGTGCGCTGCGCCGTTGAGATTCAAAACGGTATGGTTGAGCGCAATGCCGGCGTACCGCAGGAGCGCCGCATCGAGTTCAGGATAGGCATCCATCTGGGCGACGTGGTCGAAGAGAGCGATGGCGACCTGATGGGTGACGGCGTCAACATCGCCTCGCGTCTGGAGGGCGTTGCGGCGCCCGGCGCCATCTGCCTGTCCGAGGATGCCTATCGCCAGGTCAAGGCCAGGCTTGACCTCTCGGTCAGCGATCTCGGCAGCACACAGCTCAAGAACATCGCCGAGCCGATCCGGGTGTATTCGCTGCAGGTCGGCGCCGGGGCCAAGGTGGCCGTGACCTCGCAAACCCCGACGAGCCCTCCGGCTGCGGCAGCGCCGCCGAAACTGTCGATCGCCGTGCTGCCGTTCGCCAATATGAGCGGTGATGCCGAACAGGACTACTTCGCCGACGGCATCTCCGAAGACATCATCACGGCGCTGTCCAAACTGTCACAGCTCTTCGTCATCGCTCGCAATTCGTCGTTCATCTTCAAGGGCCAGAACGTCCATGTGCAGGATGTCGGCACGAAGCTCGGCGTGCGCTATGTCCTTGAAGGCAGCGTACGCAAGTCGGGGAACAAGGTACGCATCACCGCGCAGCTCATCGATGCAATCTCAGGCGGCCATCTTTGGGCGGAGCGGTTCGATCGCGATCTGACTGACATATTCGCCGTGCAGGATGACGTGACGCAGCACATCGTCGGTGCGCTGGCGCTCAATCTGACCGAGGATGACCGTCTGCGGCTGGCGCCCGAACACCAGCGCAACCCGGAGGCGTATGACTGTTTCCTGCGGGGCCGGGAGCTGTGGCACCGGCTGACGAAGGACACGAACGTCGCGGCCCGCGAGCTCTTGCAGCGGGCCATCGAACTGGACCCGAAATTTGCCTCTGCCCACGCTTTCCTAGCCCTCACGTACGGGCTCGATTACCTCAACAGGTGGGGTGCGTCGGACTCGATGGCGCAAGCGGAAGAGGCAGCAACGCGAGCGGTAACGCTGGATGACAGCGATCCCTGGGCGCACTGGGCGCTGGCATCGGCCAAGCTTTACACACGGCGGCACGATGAAGCCATCGGCGAGGTCGAGCGCGCGATAGCCCTCAATCCGAACTTCGCCGAAGCGCACGTCGCCCGCGGCGAGGCGCTGTATTATTCGGGTAGACCCGCGGAGGCGCTAGAGAGTTTCGCCCGGGGAAAGACCTTGAATCCATACTTTCCGGATGTGCTTCTGCACTTCCAGGCTTTGACATCGTTTCAACTGGGAAGGTACGAAGAGGCCGTCGACCTCTTGCTGCAACGGCTGGCTCGCAACGCTGTCACCGACGTCTCGCGTGCGCTTCTGGCCGCATGCTACGGCCATCTGGGCCGTTTGGAGGAGGCCCATACGGCATGGCAGGACCTGCTTCGCGTCAATCCCGCCTATTCGCTGGAACACCGTCGCAAGGTCTTGCCTTACAAGAACCCTGCCGATTTCGAACTGATGGTAGAGGGGCTCCGCAAGGCCGGCGTGGTGCAATGACGGGCTAAAGCCCGGCCGGATCAGAGGCCCGAGGCCCGGCCGATCTTGCGCCATCGGGCGTTTTCGCGAACCAGTTTCAGGTCATCGGTCGTCTCGGCAAATGTCCGCAACCGGTATTGCCGCAGCAGGTCCGGGAACAGCGCCCCTTCCGGCAGTCCGGCAAGCTGCTCGCGGACCGAGATCTTTTCATCGATGACCCGCATGCCCCAGGCATTTTCCCGAACCTGCAGCTCGGCGGCCAGATCGCGCTCTTCTGGCGCGTTTTCATCAAGCGCAGCCAGCAGGATCGAGTGGAAAAGCGCGACATAGCCAATCTGTCTCAGGCCGCCCACAACCCGCACGCGCGGCAATATGGCAAGGGCAAGGAACATCAGGAACAAGTCCGGCAAAAGCAGGCCGTCCAGCAGTGCCTGCTGGAGATGCGGCCGCTCGAACGGGATGGAAAGACCATGCGGCCTGTCAGGCTCGATCAGCCGCCCGTTCTCGAGGACGAGCTTGCGCACGCGCTGCTCGCGGATGCCCCAGAAATAGTCCGTGGCATTGGGCAGGAACCTGCCAAATGGGCCCGATGCGGCTTCTTGCAAGGCATGGTCGAGACGCCGGCGCCTTGCGGGCTCGAGGAGCAGCCTGGAAAGAAGGCTGCCTTCATCTTCCAGATGCCGCGACACGACAGTCGCGGCCAGCCTATCATCGATGAAAACCGGCCGAGCCATGCCGGAACGATCCCAATCGGCGACCAGATCCTCGTTGAGTTCTGTCAGCGCATCGGCGGCGGTTGCAAACACCTTGTCCTGGCTGGCAAGCAGCGTGCCCAGCCAGCTTCTGGCATCCGTCTCATTGCCCACCGTTTCGAGCGCGCGCCCGTTGAGGGCGACGGGACCGGCCGCGCAGGCGCTTTTGCGGCACAGTTTGTGGCGCCCCATGCCAAACAAATTGACCTTGTCGTCGCCGACATCGAGCCATCCCGGCCCTTCCCGGCCGGTTGTCTCCATGGTCATGGTCGTTCCCATGAAGCAGAAAAAAGCCGACAGCCCGTTTTCGACCGCGCCGAGCCAGGCAAGCAGCAGGGCATCGAAGGTGATGCGATCCATCAGAAGCAGGCAGTGCAGGCCGGACTGGATAACCGGTCTGTGGTCGAATTCGTCGAGGGCCTTGCCGATCGCTTCAGGCTGCACGATCGCACCGAGGCGCTGCTGCAGGACGTCGCGCAGGATCGAGCGGGCAGCAATCGACGGGGCCGATCCAGGCCTTGCCACCGGCCGCCACAGATGGCGGGCATAATCGGAAACCGGTGCATTCCAGTTCTGCTCGATGTCACGCACGACCTCCGGGCAGAGCAGCGACAGCACGGCCAAAATGTCCACCGGAGGGGCAAGGGCAGGGACGGCGGTCATCAGAACCGCAGCCGGGCCATGCTCAGGAGGTCGTGGTACTGCCCGTCGGTAAAACCGGCCTTCACATGCCGGCCTTCGACCTCGAAGCCATGGCTTGTGTAGAGACGGATGGCCGGTTCGTTGTCGGCATAGACAGTCAATTCGACCCGCTTAAGGGCGCGCCAATTGTCGGCCACGTCAAGCAGCGCGCCTAGGATGGCAGAGCCGATGCCTCTGCCGACAAAACCATCGTCAAGGCCGATATTGATCTCGCCGATATGCGAGCGGCGCGGCGAACCCTGCGCGACCAGGCTGCCGTGGCCGACAACCTTGCCGTCCAACTCGGCAACGATCCAGGTGGTTTCCGGGCCGGACTTGGCGATGCGCCGCTCCACCTGCTCCACCATCTCGAACGGCATCCTGAGCGTGCCCCAGCGGAAGCCCGGCATATTGAAGATAGCGCACAGCGCCTCGGCATCGCTTGGCCGGACAGCCCGGAGCTGCGGCTGGATTTTCTCGGATAAGGAGGTCGTGCTGGTCATGGCTTTTCCGGCTACAGCAATTCCAGGAAAAGTGTGAGCGGTTTTCCGTCCGGAATTGCGTCAGAACAAAGGACAGAGGCAATATGCCCGGCACGATGCACCGGACGTCACCTGAAAATCCAGCCGTCTCTGCGACCTATGCCGATTGCGCGGCAAAATGCCGGGGGGCGGCGTAGAGTTTGAGGATACCGCTGACGCCGATCCAGCCGAAAAGGGCGAGCCAGCACAATGTCCCGGCCGCCGTCCAGTCGATCCGGTGCACGGCGGCGTCGGTGATGACGAGGCCAAGGACGGCAAGCAGGCCAACCAGAAACTGCGCCAGGCCGAGCACCAGCAATTCCTCACGCGGCGCACTTCTCCAGACGAGATAGGTGCCGCCTGCACCCGCGAGGAAGATGGCGCTGTAGACCTGGGCGTGGAAGGCATCGATCGGCCATGGCCAGAAGCCACCGAATGTCAGGGGAAACAGCAACAGGCCGACGCCGTAGGCCCCGAGGATCGTCATTTCCACCGGTAGGTAGGCGCGCCATGCGGGGTTCAAGATCACGCCTTTTGCAGAAGGGCGGGCCCTTGCCCGCCACAGGAACAGCCCGGATACCGCGGCTGACGCAAGATAGACCAGAAACCAGAGCCAGGGGGCTTTGCGCTCGAAGTTGAAATAACCGAGATTGATGAACGAAGCCGCCGACACGATGACGGTGAAGATGAAGGCCATGACCAGCACGAGCCTGCCGGGCGACCAGCGATTCCAGACCAGCAGCGCCGCCATCACTGCCATTTCGGCGGTGTAGAAGCCGCCGAGGAAGCGGGCATTGAACGGCGTGACGGCCCAGGGCCAGCGCGGCTTGACCAGCGCAGGCGCGAAAAACAGGCCGGCCCCGACGATCAGGACGATGATGACCCCCGCCGAGAAAAGGCGCAGGGCCGCCGGAAATGGCGGGTTGTCGCGTGTCGGCATGGAGAAACCCCAGAGATGAATGCCCCATGGGCTATCATAGTTTGGAATTCAACAAATGGAAATTGACCTGTCACCAGGCTTGTCCATTCGAATGGCCGTCCGGTCCGTTTAGCAGTATGATGGAGCGTTCGGGTCGAAGATCGGTCCGGCCAACACGCCTAGAGCCGGATGATTTCAGGTCTGTCCGACCTGAAATCTGAATCCGCCTCTGAATCAGGAAGAGCATGATGTCGTCCGAAAACCGCTTCACACTTTTCGGCATCATGCTCTAGCGGCGCAATTTCCGGAGCCTGCACGATGACCGAAGCTCAGGATCTGTTCTCGCTTCTGCGGCAATCGACCGATGTCGATCCGCAGGCAATCGACGCAATCCGGCAAACCATCGCCGAGGGCAAGGACCGCGAACTTTGCCGCATCAATGCGCTCGCCTTCGCCAGCAAGCATGGCCTCGACGAGGAACGCACCATAAGCGCCTTTCTCCATGCGGCGCGGGTGGGCATCTTCGACATTTCCTGGAATGTTCTGTGCCCCGGCTGTGGCGGCGTGCTCGACACCAACGCCACGCTGAAAACCATGCAGAAGGACGAATACACCTGCGCGCTGTGCTCCCAGGGCTATTCGCCGACACTCGACGAGATGGTCGAGGTGACATTCACCGTCAGTCCCCGTGTGCGCAGGATTGCCGCCCACAATCCACACGAACTGCCGTTGGTGGAATATTACCGCCAGATCTACTGGGCGTCCGGGGCCGATCTGCCGGACGAGGATCTGGCGGAAAAGATGGAAGCGTTCTCGCTGGAAGATATCGAGCTTGCGCCCGGTGAAAAGGCGGTTCTGCACATCCAGCTTCCGCCCCAATTCATCATCGTCTTCGAGCCGGTCACACATTCGGCCCAGTTCATCGACGCGAAGGGCGAACCGGCAAAAGAGCGGCGAAACCTCTCTCTGGCCTTCGACCGCGACCATGTCCAGAGCCAGACGCTGGAGATGCAGCCCGGCCCATTGCGCATTTCGCTGGAAAACAGGACCGACACGCGCGTGCTGCCGACGGTCTTCATCGCCTGCCCGGTATTGCATGATTTCCTGGGCAAGCGCCGGCCCTTCGTGACCGCCAAGCGCCTGCTCACCAACCAGACGTTCCGGGATCTCTATCGCACGGATACGCTCGACATCAACCAGCGCCTGAAGATCACCAGCCTGACCTTCCTGTTCACCGATTTGCGCGGATCGACCGAGCTTTACGAGCGGGTGGGCGATCTTTCAGCCTTCGATCTCGTGCGCGAGCATTTCCAGGTTCTGCACGAGATCGTCGCGGCGGAGGCAGGCGCGGTTGTGAAGACGATCGGCGATGCGGTGATGGCGACCTTCGCGACGCCTGACCGTGCGATTGCCGCGGCGCTGCGGATGCGCGACGCCATGCGGGCGCTCAATGACAAAAGCGGGCGCGAGGACCTTCTGCTCAAGATCGGTGTTCATGCCGGCCCCTGCATAGCCGTGTCCATGAACGAGCGGCAGGATTATTTCGGCCAGACGGTCAACATTGCTTCGCGGGTCCAGAACCTCGCCAACGCACAGGCGATCTTCGCCACGCGTGCGGTGGTCGACGACAATCTCACTGCCGATTTGTTGCACAGGAACGCGCTGACGCCCGTGCCGCACGAGGTCTCGCTGCGCGGCATCGAGCGGGAGATTGCGGTTTATACGATCCCCTGAAGAGTTCTCTACCGCTCACACGCGCTTGCAGAGGAAATAACGGTCGGCGGGCTCCGAAGTGGGCGCCGGGAGCTGTTGCAGCAGCGGGTGATCGAGCGGCGTGCCACTGACCGCGAAGCCGCCGACGCGAAGCAGGCTCGCAATCAGATCGGGAAGCCAGGTAGCGGTCACTGCATCGCGATCGTCATAGCCGGTGCCGATGTCGGCATGAACAAGGGCGGCTTCGATGCCAATGAACTTGCGGCCCGTCTCGCGTATTTCGCCGAGCACGAGGTTTTCAGCTTCGGGAATTGAGCTAGTGTGCGCGCCAACTTCGCGGTCGAACACCACGATCCGGCGCCCGGGCAGAAGCTCGCGCAGATGGTGGAATGTCCGGCCATTGCCGAGGCCGAGCTCAAGCACAAGCCCCTCCATCTTCGCCACCTCGGGGCAGATTCGATTGAGAATGTCGCGCTGCGCGGTCATCCTGCTGATGAAATTATCGAGGCGACTCATATGCGATTGTGTGTCCTGAACCAGATCAAGAGATCGGTAACGCCCGCGACAAGAATTGTTCACGGGTGAATCCCGAAGCTGACGCGCTAAGCTCGATTGCGAGTCGGCACATATAGGGGCGGACAATAAACAGTGCAACAACCGTACAGGAGGCCGGCAAGCGACATTCCGGGTGGCGTCGGCGGCACTATGCGTGGCGGAATGGCGATCTCACTTGTAGGGGTCCGCGGCGTCCCGCAAGCCGTCGCCGAGGAAGTTGAACGCCATGATGACGAGGATGACGGGCAGCATCGGCAAAAGCAGCCATGGATAGAACGCGATCACGCTGACGCTGCGCGCCTCTGTGAGCAGGATGCCCCAGCTGGTGATCGGCGCTCTCAGGCCGAGCCCGAGGAAGCTCAGCGCCGTTTCGCCCAGGATCATGCCAGGGATGGAGAGCGTCGCCGTCGCGATCAGATGCGACATGAAGCCGGGAATGAGATGCCGCCTGATGATGCGGCTGCTTCCGGCGCCCATCAATTGCGCCGCCAGAACGTAATCCTCCTCGCGCAAGGCCAGAAGCTTTGAACGCACGGCGCGCGCCAGTCCGGTCCAGTCGAGCAGCCCGAGGATGACGGTGATGCCGAAATAGATCAGGATCGGACTCCAGGTTATCGGCATGATCGCCGCCAGGGCCAGCCATAGCGGAATGCTGGGAATCGATTGCAGGACTTCGATTATCCGTTGGACGATCAGGTCGAAGATACCGCCGTGATAGCCGGCCAGTCCGCCGATGACGATGCCGAGCAGGAAGCTGAAACTGATGCCGACGAGGCCGATAGTCAGTGAAATGCGTGCGCCATAGATCATGCGCGAGAGCACGTCGCGCCCCAGCCTGTCGGTGCCGGCCAGAAACAGCTGCCCGTTTTCGGCAGGACAGACAAAATGCCTGTCACCTTCGATCAGGCCCCAGAACCGATAAGTGTCGCCCTGGCAGAAGAAACGGAGCCGCTGAACTTCGTCGTGGTTCTCGATGTAGTTCCGCTTGAGCGTGTCCATATCCAGCGTCATCTGGCGGCCATAGACGAACGGCCCGACGAACTCGCCATTGTGGAACAGATGCACGTGCTGCGGGGGCGCATAGATGTAGTCCATGTTGCGCGAGTGCAGATTGTAGGGCGCCAGGAACTCGCAGATCAGTATCCCGGAATACAGCACTGCCAGGAATATGCCGGATATAAGTGCAAGCCGGTGTTTGCGGAATTTCCACCACATCAGCCGCAACTGCGATGCCTGAAAGACCTTCGATTGCTCCGGCGTCATCGCCTCGACCGACTGCAGGTCGAAGGGCGCGCCGGAAATGTAGTGTTGCAGTGGAGCACCCGGAGCGGGCAGCGGCGAGTCCTGCTTCATTTGGTGCTGCCACCCTGCAAACGAATTCGTGGATCAAGCAGCGCCAGCGCCAGGTCGGAAATCAGCACGCCGATAACCGTCAGGAAGGCGAGGAACATCAGGAATGACCCTGCCAGATACATATCCTGGCTTTGCAGCGCCTTGATCAGCATCGGCCCGGTCGTTTCCAAAGACAGAACGATAGCCGTGATCTCAGCGCCGGAGATGATGGCCGGCAGGATCGAGCCGATGTCGGAAATGAAGAAGTTGAGTGCCATGCGCAGCGGATATTTGACCAGCGCCTTGAACGGATGAAGGCCTTTGGCGCGCGCCGTCACGACATATTGCTTGTGCAGTTCGTCGAGCAGATTGGCGCGCAGCCGCCGGATCATGCTCGCCGTGCCGCCGGTGCCGATGATCAGGACCGGGATCCAGAGATGGGCGAGGATCGACTTCGCCTTGGCCCAGCTCATCGGCTCGCCGAGATATTGCTGGTCCATGAGATGGCCGATGGAGGTGCCGAACCAGATGTTGGCGAAATACATCAGGATCAGCGCCAGCATGAAATTCGGAATGGCAAGGCCGAGAAGGCCGAAGAAAGTCAGGCCGTAGTCGCCCCAGCTGTATTGATGCGTGGCGGAGTACATGCCTATCGGAAAGGCGATGAGCCAGGTGAAGATGATCGTGACGAAGGAAACCAGCACGGTCAGCCACATTCGGTCGCCGACGACGTCGCGAACCGGCAGCTCATATTCGAAGGAATAGCCGAAATCGCCGTGCAGCATCCCGCCCACCCAGTAGAAGTAGCGAATGACCGGCGGCTGGTCGAAACCATATTCCTTGCGCATCATCTGGATGCGGTCGGAATCTACCGCTTCGCCCTGGGCCCGAAGCTCGGCGACATAGCTGTCGAAATAGTCGCCCGGTGGAAGTTCGATGATGGTGAACACCAGCGCCGATATGACCAGCAGCGTTGGAACCATCACGGCGATGCGCCAGACAAGATATCGAAGCACGCTCAGGAGCCTCCAAGCCAGAATGTGTCCAGCAAATAGACACCGAAATAGGAGGTCGGGTCGTAGCCGTAGAGTGCTTTGTCAGGCAGGTTGCGCAGCCGCGACGATACCAGAATCGGCTGAAGTGTTTCGTTCACCGTACCGATAGAGAACACCTGATCGGTGTAGATCGACAGCATCGAGTTCCAGATTTCGGCGCGCTCGCTGGATTCGGTCGACCCGTTCCAGCGCTTGAGCAAAGCCATTAACTCAACGACTTCAGGAACATCGGGTGCCTCACCCATCTTGCCATGCGACAGATAGTAAGCGCCCCAGAGCGGCCATTGCAGCTGGTCGTCGATGGTGGGGGCCAGCTGGTATGGATTCATGTCGGCGGTCGGCACGCCATTGTCGATGCCCGACGACATCGACATCAGGATCTGGCCGCCAAGCGCACGGCTGCGGAAGATGTCGCGCTGCGAAGTCCGGATGAACAAAGCGATGCCGATCTTGCGCCAGTGATCGGTGATGAGTTCGAGCGCATCGGTTTCCAGCGTGCTTTCGCCGGCCGTTTCCACGATGATCTGCGCCGGGCGTCCATCGGGAAGTAGCCGCAGGCCGTCATCGTCACGGGCCTGAAGCCCGACCTCGTCAAGCAGTGCATTGGCCTGGTCGGGATCGTGGGCGACCCAGGCTTTCGCGAATTCCGGCCGGTAGAGCGGGCTCTCCGGCAAGACCGTATCGGCGCTTTCCTGCGCCAATCCGTAGAAGACGGCCATGTTGATCTCGCGCCGGTCCACAGCGAGCGAAAGTGCGCGGCGCACGCGCACGTCACGCAAAAGGCCACGCCACACCGGGTCGGCACAATTCAGATTGGGCATGAGCGCCAGCCGCGAACCCTGTGTGCGTTTCCACAGATGCATCTTCACCGGGTAGCGCTTCTCCGCGTCCTTCAGGAAGGAGTAATCGCTGAAGTCGATTCCCATGCATTGCAGGTCGCTCTCGCCCGCACCGGTCTTGGCGGAGATGATCGCCGACGAGCTGACATTCATGATGATCCGGTCGACATAGGGCAGTTGCCGGCCGTTCTCGTCTGTTCGATGAAAGAACGGGTTGCGCTCGAAGATGAACTGCTCGGCCGGCGGCTTGGTCCGGTTCTGCCAGGGGTCGAGTGTCGGCAGATCCGGGTTCTCCGGGCGATACTGCCGCGACATGCGGATGTGCAGCAGCGTCCATTTTGCGGTCCGGTTCTCCTTCATCAGGCCGGCGAGCCGGAATGGATCCTGATATTTCTTGTGGAACTGCTTGAGATAGGCGGCTGGCAAAACAAGCGGTGTCGGCGAAGCAGCGGCAAGTTTGGGCAGGAAGTCGGGATTGGGCGCGTCCCAACTGTAGCGCACCGTCAACGGATCGACGATCTCGAAACGTGGCGGCTTGCCGTCCGCCAGCAGGGCAGGGGCGAGCCCCCCTTGCGAAAGCTCATCGTTCAGCCAGACATCTTCCCAGCAATAACGAAAATCCTCCGGCGTCAGCAGGCTGCCGTCTGACCATTTATGGCCTTCACGAATCTTGAACGTGAAGACGCGATCATCCTTTACGTCGAAACTTTCGAGAATGTCGGCCTGAAAGTTAAGCTTTTCGTCATAGCCGACCAGCCGGGAATACCCGTAGATCGTCATCATCCGGATATCTTTCTGGCTGCCGATGATCGTACGCAGCGTGCCGCCATACTGGCCGGGCTGCCGGCCCATCGCCGCGAGGTTCAACGCGCGCGGGCTTTTGGGCAGGCGCTCCGCGAGTGGCGGCAGAGCCCTGGCTTTCAGCTGCGGCTGAAGAAAATCCGGCTCCAGATCGCCGGCGCGCGCCGTGCCCGGCAGAAATGCCGAAGCCATGAGACCAAGGACAGTGCGGCGGCTGATCAATGGCGTAACTCGCTGACATCGGCCGAACGTCGGGCCAGCACGAGATGGCCGCCGCCGAGATCGAGCGGCGACAGCATATCCTCTTCGCCCTCGTCGCGGAATTGCGGGCCCCATGCGCTGGTGTCGGAAGCGCCGCCGAGCTTCAGCGTCTTGAAATCCATCGGCCGGTCGAGATCGGGGAAGGGGACTGCGGCGAGCAGCGAGCGCGTGTAGGGGTGGATCGGTTTCCTGAGCAGAATTTCGCGCGGTGCAAGCTCGACGATACGCCCGCCGCACATCACCGCGATGCGGTCCGCCATGTAGTCCACCACCGCGAGATTGTGGGATATGAACAGGTAGGTCAGGCCCAGTTCCTTCTGCAGGTCCTTCAGAAGGTTCAGGATCTGCGCCTGCACGGAGACATCGAGCGCCGAAACCGGCTCGTCGCAGATCAGCAGTTCAGGCCCCAGCGCCAAGGCGCGCGCAATGCCGATACGCTGACGCTGCCCGCCGGAGAAGCTGTGGGGATAACGCTGGATGAAGCGCGGATCGAGCCCGATTGCCTGCATCAGGCTCTTGACTGTGGCTAGCCGGGACGCGGCATTGCCACGTTGATGGATTTCCAGCGGCTCGCTCAAGATGTTTTCCACGGTCATGCGAGGCGAGAGCGACGAGACCGGATCCTGGAAAACCATCTGGAGTTTCGCCCGCAGCAAGCGCAGGGCGTCTCCCTCGGCTTCCAGGACGTCGATCGGTCCGTCGCGGCCGTTGAAGATCACGGAGCCGCCGGTAGGGGTGACGGCCCGCATCAGGATCTTGCTGACGGTGGTTTTGCCGCAGCCGCTTTCGCCAACCAGGCCCAGGCACTCACCTCGCCTGATGTCGAAGCTGACGCCGTCCACGGCGCGAACTGAGGTCTGATGGCTCCCGCCGAACCATCCGGAGTTGCGGATGGTGTAGACCTTTTTCAGATCCCTGACCGACAGCAGAATGTCGTCCGGCCCCTTCGCTTCCGGCGCCGTCTGCTTGCCCAGCAGGGTCCCGACATTCACCGGCACCTCGCGGAGCGCCTTCAGCCTTTCGCCAGGTTTCAGGTCGAAATGCGGGACGGCTGCCATCAGGCCCTTCAGGTAAGGGTGGCCTGGCCGGCGGAATATTGCCTCCACAGGGCCCGCTTCCATGATCTCGCCATGGTACATGACCACCACCTCGTCGGCGACATTGGCAACCACGCCGAGGTCGTGTGTGATCAGCAGCATTGCCATGTTGAGCTTGGTCTGGAGTCCACGAAGCAATTGCAGGATTTGCGCCTGGATGGTGACGTCCAACGCCGTTGTCGGCTCATCGGCGATCAACAGAGCGGGCCGGCAGATAAGCGCCATGGCGATCATGGCGCGTTGCCGCAATCCTCCCGAAAGTTCGAACGGATACATGTCGTAGGCGTGCTTGGGATTGGGAAACCCGACGAGGCCGAGCATTTCCTCGGTCCGTGCCTTGCGCTCCGTCCGGTCCATGTGCGTATGAATCTGCAGGGATTCGCTGACCTGGTTGCCGATCGTGTGCAGCGGCGACAGCGATGTCATCGGCTCCTGAAAGATCTTGCCGATGCGGCTGCCTCTCAACGCCCGGATTTCGGGTCCGTCTCGCGGCATCTGCAGGATATCCTGCGTCGTGCCGGGCTTTTTGGGATCGGAAAACAGGATACGGCCGCGAACATGGGCCGTGTTCGGCAAGATGCCCATCACGGCCTGGCTGAGAACCGATTTTCCGGAACCGGACTCACCGACAAGCGCGGTGACCTTGCCGGGCAGGACGCGAAGATTTGCCCGCCTGACGGCATGCAACGGTCCCCCGACAATGGCAAAAGAGATGCCAACATCCTCGATCCGCAGCAGATCAACGCCTGCATCCATTCCCACACCAGCCCCAATCTGGCGCCTCCCGACCGGCCCCAAAAAGCAAGACTAGCGCATTGTCAGCGCAGAGCAACGTGGATTCGAAACGAATTCCCCGGCGACCGGCGGCCGGACAGCATACCAGGGCGTCCAGATCGGATGGTGGTGACTACTGGAGCTTCCTCCGGTCGCCCGCCGACAGCCGCGCGGCATCGCGATGAAGCAGCATGACCTGCTCGGCGTCCGATATCCGATCGTGAAACGGCTGCAGCGCAGCGTCTTCATCGAGTGCGAGAGCACCCGACAGATCGGGTGAAAGCACCGTCAGCTTCTGCTTGCTGCCCGCCAGTTCCTCCTCGCCGAGCGTCAGCCAGCTGTTGGCCCCGCAATAGCCGGCGAAGTCCTTGCTGGCGAGAACGCTGTGCGGATATTTCTTAGTCAGGGTCTGGAGACGCTGGACCTCGTTTACAGCCGAGCCGAAGACGGAGAATGTGAGTCGGTCGGTAAGCCCGACATTGCCGAACATCACATTGCCGACATGAAGGCCGATACCAAATTTTATGTCGCCCAGTCCTTGCTCTTTTCTGCGCAGATTGAGCTCCATCATGCGCATGCTGGCCTTGTGCGCAGCCGCAAGAGCAGCCTGGCAGGCGATCTCTGACTGCGCCCGGTGCCTTTCGCAGGGGTAGACGGCAATGAATCCATCCCCCAGGAAACTCATGATCTGCCCGCCTTTGCGATTGAAAGGTGCTGCGATGGCATCGAAAAACTGGTTCAGCGTATCGATATAGACTTCGCGGCCGGAGGTTTCGGCGAGCCTTGTCGACCCGCGCATATCGCCCATCACCAGCGCGGCCCGGATTGTGTCGCCCTCGCCGCGCTTGATCTGGCCGTCCAGCACGCGCCTGCCGGCGTCACCGCCGAGATACGTGGTCATCATGTTGTCGGCGAGCTTGGTGAGCACCGCCATCTTGCTTGCTATAGCGAGATGGTTCTGGATCCGCAGCAGCGCCGAAATCATGCTGTCGCTGAAGCCTGAAGCACTGTCGGTGGACCAGGACCCCAACATGCCCTGACTTGTATCGCCGTTGAAGGGATGGACGAAAGCCATGTAATCGGTGACGCCCATAAGCCTGAGCTCATCGAAAACAGGAAACTCCGACCGCACCGACGGGTCGAGCCGGCGCCGCAGATGGTCGAGCTTGTTGCTGAGCAGATGGTAGTATGGGCTGGTCAGGAATCTGTCGGAATGGACGCCGTTCTCACTCCGGAAGCCTTCCACTTCCAGGCCTTGGCCGCGAATCCAGGTGAAACCGAGCGCGTCATAAAGCGGATGCAGCATCGAAAAGCTCAAATGCACCCGCTTCAGCGGCAGGCCGGCAGCAGCCAGCCGTTCACAAAAACCCTTGACCAATGTTTCCAGGTCGTCGCCCGCCAGCGCCGATTGGGTCAGCCAATCGGCAACCTTATCCATGAGAATGTTGGAAATTTCTGTTTGCGCTGTGCTCATGCTATCTCGAAACCCGTCGAAGACGAGCCATCTCCTTTGATCCGCAAAATTCTCGAAGTCAATGAAGCCGGCTTCGGGGGCAGAAGCCGGCGAAGAATATCCCGAATGACTGTCCTTGCAGGAAGCAAGCAGACGTCGACCGCACAAATCACCTGCAACACTATGTGGCGAGGCTGCCGGCGAAGTGCAATCCCGATCCTGACATCGCGCAAATAATTGGTCGGCTCAGGCACCGTCGGGCTCGCCGGGTCCCAAGAACCATGGCCGCGGCGCATTGCGGAAAATCGATTCCCCAAGCCGTCATCAGACCGGCGCCTTCGCCTTCAGGCTTGCGGCAGCCATTGCATAGCCGCCGGCGGCGCCATCGATGAAGTGAACATGATCGCGCTGCAGCGGCGAGATGACGAGGCATGTCATCAAGGCCGACTTCTGGCGGTGCAGGCCATAGTTGCAGATGCCGGCCTCTTCCGCTTGTTTCAGCCGGTTCTCGATCCGCTGCAACACATCCGCGTCGACGTCGATGGTCATCTTCAAGCCGTCGTCGAACTTGCGGAAATCCGAATTGCTGGCCACCTCGCGCTTGTAGACCTTCGGGTCGAAACCGCCGATCGTCCAGCCCAATTTGTCGGTGACGGCCGTAAGCGTCATCAGGAAGGTCACCCACAGCTTGGCCAGCCACCGCCGCCCCGGCGGCGCCGTGGCCCGTGCCTCGACATCGAGACCGGCGGGCAAGAGACTATAGGCCGGACCGTCCACCGGCACCGGGTGGCCATCGCGCTCCTGCCTGCCGGCAAGGGCGATGATGTCGGAAGCCAGAAACTGGAAACCACGCAAGTCGCGCGATGCCCCGGGCACGGCTATGATCGAGACAATTTCGCCATGCCGGGCTTCGATCGGGTTCCAGCGGCAGGAGAGGCCGGTCAGATCCGGCCGCGCGCCGGCCGGGGCGGGGTCGACGCGGTAGCGCCCGGCTTTCATTTCGGCTTCCGCCCAACTGCCGCCGCCGCCGGCGAACATGGCATAGAAGGCTGCTTCGGAGGCCTGGAACCTCGCCACGCGAACGTCGAGGCCTTGCGCTCTTATGTCCTTTATCGGCACGATTGCGGCACGCAAGGTCAGGTCCAGTTCGTCCGCCACCCATCTCTGGACAGAAGCCAGCGCGTTACGGGCGATCTCCAGCGCCGAGCCGGGAAACGCCACGAGCGCGCCGTCGCCGCCGAAGACGAAGGGAAGATCTTGCCGGCCCAGTGCATTGAGCAGCGCCGAAATGACGCTGGCGCCGGCCATATTGACGGTTTTGTAGCGCCCGGCTTCGATCGCCTTGGTCGAGCCGACGATGTCGGCGGTGGCCAGCGCCCAGCCATCGGGGAGAGGCCGATAGTTGTCGATATCGGCAACGCTTTCGAACTTTGCGAAGACCGGCAAAGAAGCGACGAACGGGTCGGACGCGACAGCTGTTTCCATAAGCATCAGATAGCACATTCCAGCGCTTGAAGGTGAAGTCGATCATGCCTCGAAATTGACTTGGGCAGGCTTTGCGATGATAGGATCGCGCGATGCGAATTGCCTTCTACGCCCCGCTGAAGTCGCCCAATCATCCCGTTGTCTCCGGCGACCGCCAGATGGCACGGATGCTGGTCCAGGCGCTGCAGCATGGCGGGCATAGCGTCGAACTGGCATCGGAGTTGCGCTTCTATCTACGCCAGCCGGAACCGAAAAGTTTCGATGCGCTCATGATCGAGGCCCGGGACGAAGCCGCGCGACTGACAAGGCTTTGGGACCGTGACGGCAAGCCCGATCTCTGGTTCTCCTATCATCCCTACTACAAGGCGCCCGACCTGATCGGGCCCGAGCTGGCGTTGGCCTTTGCCGTCCCCTATGTGACGGCCGAAGCCTCCTATTCCGAACGGCGCAACGCCGGTTCGTGGGCCGATAGCCAAGCATTGGTCGCGCGAGCCATCGAACAGGCGGCGCTGAACATCTGCTTCACGCAAAGGGATCGCCAGGGGCTGGCGGATGCTGTCCCCCACGCCGCTCTCGGTATGCTTTCACCCTTCATCGACACATCGGCATTCCACGAAATGCCGGTACTGGATTATCCGACGCGCCTCGTGACCGTCGCCATGATGCGCCCGGGCGACAAGGTCTTGAGCTATCGCATGCTGGCGCAGGCGCTCGGGTTGATCGGCCATCTCCCCTGGACGCTATCGGTCGTCGGGGACGGACCTGCCCGTGACGAGGTAAAGGCGCAATTCGCCGGCTTGCCCGCCGACCGTATCGAATGGCTTGGCGCCATCGAGCCTGCCGCCGTGCCGGATGTCCTTTATCGCGGGGGAATCTACGTCTGGCCGGGTTACGGCGAGGCCTATGGCATTGCCTATCTTGAAGCACAGGCCGCCGGCCTTCCGGTGGTGGCTCAGGACATTGCCGGCGTGCCGGAGGTCGTGCGGCATGGCCAGACCGGGTTTCTCACCCCGCCGGGCAATGTGGGGGCGTTCGCTTCGGCCATCGCAAGGCTTCTGGCCAATAATGACGAAAGAACCATCATGGCTGCAGAGGCCAGACGTTTCGTTCTCGAAGAACGCTCTCTCGGTGCTGCAAAGGCCCGTCTGGCGGAACTTCTCAAGATGATCCCGTTGTCATGACGTCCGACCCGATTTGGCAGCCTCTGGTGGACGAGCTGGCGCATCGGCAACGGTGGGGCCGCAAGGCAGAGTTCTGGCTGCGCGACGACGACGCCGTGGATCCGACGCCGGCGCTCGATCGGTTGCTCGACCTCACCGGTGACTTCGCGGTTCCGGTCACTCTGGCCGTCATTCCGGCCCAGACCGACGGGAAGCTTGTCGTCCGGCTTGACGCCGCGCCGCATGCCACGGTCGCCATTCATGGCTGGGCGCACCGAAATCATGCGCCCGAGGGTCAAAAAAAGCAGGAGCTCGGCGCGCATCGGCCACGCGAGGTGGTGCTGGATGAGCTGGCCGGCGGGCTGTCGCGTGTAACCGGCCTGCACGGCGCACGTGCGGTTCCGATGCTGGTGCCGCCCTGGAACCGGATCGACGCCGGCCTGGTACCCGACCTCGGATCGATAGGATTTGCGGCATTGTCGGTGTTCGGGCCGCCAAGGCCGGCTTCCTTGGCGGTCATCAACAGCAATGTCGACATCATGGATTGGCATGGCACGCGCGGCTGCCGCGATCATGGTCTGTTGGTTCAGGCCATCGTCGCGCAATTGCAGCGTGCATTCGACGGCGGCGAACCGGTCGGCCTGCTCACCCACCATCTCGTCCATGATGAATCGGCATGGCTTTTCCTCGAACGGCTGTTCACGATCACCGCGCGGACCGAAGCCTGCGCATGGCTTCCGATCAGCACATTGACCGAACGCAGCGCCGGAAAATAGCTCAGCGCTTTTTGTTCACTGAAGTTGGGAATGTGAGCGTCTGGCCATCCCGCGCCGCAAAAGCGCCGGCAAACCTGTCCTTGGCCAGTTTCTCCATCTCGTCCAGCTCATCGTCGGTGCGTGCCGGATCGTGGTGAAACAGCGCAAGCCCGCGCGCGCCGGCCGCCTCGCAGAGCTTGACGCCCTGTTGCCATGTCGAGTGCCCGTTGCCGCGGTAGCGCTCCATTTCCTCCTCGGTGTAGGTGCAGTCGTAAATGACGAGGTCGGCATCTCTGATCAGGCCGAGCACCGCCTGGTCGAGTTTGCCCGGCTCGTGCTCGGTGTCTGTGATGACCGCCACGACGCGGCCCCCCCATTCGACCCGGTAGCCGATGCAGCCGCCCGGATGGGTAAGACTACCGGTTCGTACAACAACTCCTTCGCGTGGCCGAAGCAGGTCTCCGGATGCGAAATCGCGGCAGTCGAGGCTCGCCTTGCAGACACCGAGTGTCACCGGAAACCATGGCGGCCGAATGAATTCATCGACCATCTGCCGCGTCGTCATGCGTCCAGCCAGATGCCCGGACCAAAGCGTAACTTTGATGCCTCGTTCATAAATAGGCTTGAAAGCCGGCAGCCCGATGATGTGATCGTAATGGCAATGGGTGAAAAACAGGTCGAAATCGGTGACGCCCGCCGCCCGAAGCGTCCTGCCGGCAGGCCGCAAGCCGGAGCCCGCGTCGAACAGAAGCGTATGCTTGCCGCATTGCATCTCGATGCAGATCGTGTTGCCGCCATAGCGAGCAAATTCTGGCCCCGACACCGCAATGCTGCCGCGCACGCCCCAAAACCTGACAAGGAAGAAATCGTCGTCCATGCACCCTTTCGCCCATCGTAGCCAACCAACTGCTGCCAGAGTCGTTCCAGGAAAGGTGTGACACGGTTCCGGAAACTGCATCAAAACAAAGAAACAGAGCGGCTCGCCGCTTTAGTGCAACTGTGAATCGCTCTCGGCCGTTCGTGCGTCGATCAGGTCCGCGGTCGTACTGCTTAGCCTATCGGCAAGAACCCGCAATATCTCGATGGTCATTTCGGGAAACTCCTTCATAAGCCTCAGGAAATGGTCCTTGCGGATTCTCAAGGCCTCCAGCTCACTTGCCGCTTTGACGGTGGCAGTACGGGAGCTGTTGCACAATATGGCAATCTCGCCAACGATCGAATTTGGCAGCAATTCAGCAACTTTGATCGGCCCATTGTCGGAATCGACCAGAATATCCGCGCTGCCCGAAAGGATGACATAGGCGGCGTCTGCCTCGTCGCCCTGCCGGAAAAGAATCTGGCCGGCACTGTAGTTCACGCGATCGGACGTGAACGCGAGCAGCTTGAGCTTTGTCGGCTCGATGCCAGAGAACAAGGGAACGCGTTGCAGCATTCCAACTTCATCCTTGAGCAGCATTGTCGCAAACCTTCCTGAATTCGCGTTTGCCAGACTATGACACAAGTTCCTTGAAGATACCGTTTCCCGCCAAGAGTGTCTCGTGTGTTCCGTCTTCCACCAATTGGCCTGAGTCAAAGACCACAACCCGATCGAACATCGCCGCCATTGCCGGATTCGTCACCACCCACACAATTGCCGGCGAATGGCCGTCGCGTCTGGCTTCGTCGAGCACATTCCGCAACACTTTGTCCTGCACGCGCTGGTCGAGCGCCGACAGCGGCCGATTGAGAATGAGGAAATCGGGACGCTTGAGCAAGGCGCGGGCAACATCGAGCTTCTGTCGCTGTCCGCCGGTCAGCCGCCTGCCGGCGGCGCCGACGTTGAAGTCCAGGCCGACATCCAGAAGCTCGGCATAAAGTCCCAGTTCGTCAAGAATATCATAGACGATGGAGCGAATACGGTCCGGCGCGTCGGGATGGTTGTTGCCGACACGCCCGAACAGGACGTTGTCCATGACGGTGGCCGCGGCGATGTATTTGGCAGGATCAAACCGTTCGACAGCTTTCTCCAGCTCGGCCGGCAGGTTTTCATAGAACTGGTTGCGTGCAGCGATGATCTTGCTCATCAGCTCGTCGGTCAACAGGCCGAAGCGATGCCGGGGCTCGATATAGGCAAAGCTTAAGGTGACCATCATGGCGCGGTCGTTCTCCGAAACCGCATCGTAGGGGCGATTCTTGAGCCGTTGCAGCAAGGTTTCGTAGGCGGGTATCTCCTCGGCGCTCATGAAGGCGAGCTGCTGGAAGAACTGGTGTTCGGGCGGCAGGTCGGCAAACAGCTCGATCGCCTGTTCGGCGATCTCCATGCCCATTTCGTAGAGCGTGCGGTCGAGGCCGGCTTGCTTCAGCACGGAAGCAAAATAGGGATTGGACGCCAGTGCCTTGTGAGCCAGTTCGGGGCCGGCCGCAGCGCCGAAGAGCAGGTTCTGGCCGATCGTCGCTTCCTTGTTGTAGGCGCCCGGTTCAAAAGGAACCACCAGCGCGCTCAGGCCTTCTTCCTCCAACCGGGTTCGCAGCGCCGCACGCAGTTCGACGATCCGCCCGGCGAGCTTCGTGTGGCGCTTGAGGTCGGCCGAAGAGCGCAAGCCAAGATCCAGAATGTCGCGCGACAGAAGAACCGCGTCGAGCACCCGGCGCACGGCTTCAAAGAGGTCGTGCGGGCCGGTGGCGCCGGCGGAGGCATAGTTGATCCAGTCGCTGCGGATATCGAGATCCGGATTGCCCGACCGGCGCGCCTCGTCGATATTCCAACGGTGCTGGTCCGCCGCGGCGCCGTCATATGTCACCGATGTCAGCGGCGCATGCTTCAACCCGTAGAGCAAATTGTCGCGCAGGCTTGCCTGGAACAGGAAAACATCCGACGAAGCGTAGGACATGCGCCGGCCGGTCACGGCTTCGGGGAGATCGAGCAAGTCATCGGAGCCCGAAACGATCCTTCCGCTATCCGGCCAGGTCAGCCGCGCAAAGGCTTCCGCAAGCGCCTCCGCTCCCCCTGTTGCGGTGCTGACCAGCGCCACCGTCTCACCCGGCTTGACCTCGAGCGAGATGCGATTGAGGAGCATTGCGCCGCCATCGTCGGCTATCGACAGGCTGATCGCCGACAGCGGCTTGGTCATCGGATCGGGATCGTCGATCGTCAGTGCTCCGATTTCCGGCGCGATGATATTCTCGACGGTGAACTGTTCGACGACCTGCTGATATTTGACCTGGACATCCTGCCGGTCCTGATCCCAGTCGATCAGTTCCTTCATCGGTCCGGGCAAGTCCTTGTAGGCGCCAATCACGGCCACGAGCTGGCCGACATCCAGCCGCCCCTGGATGACCAGATAGCCACCGATCATGTAGAACAGAAAGGGCGTGAGCTGCGCGAGAAAATTGTTGAGGAACTTTACCATGAATTTCCATTGGTAAAGATCGAAGCGGATTTTGAAGATGAGCCCGAGCCGGGCTGCTATGTCGGCGCGCTCGTAGTTCGACGTATCGTGGACGTGAACCGCGCCGATGCCGTCGACGATTTCGCCAACCCGGCCTGAAAGCGCGCGCGCCGTCAACTGCCGCTGGCGCCCGAGCACGAGCAGCCGCCGCCGCATTCGCGGGATAAGCACGATCTGGATCGCCACGATCACGACCGCTATCATTCCGAGCCAGACGTTCTGGACCATGATGAACAGCATGGCCGTCAGCGCCTGGCCGCCGAGCAGCACCGGCTGCAGGAAGGCATCGCCAATGAAGCCGCCCAGCGGCTCCACCTCGTCCTTCACCATGGTCGCCACTTCGGCGGATTTCACCCGCTTGAAGTAAACCGGCGGAAACCGCAGCACACGATCGACCAGATCGAAACGAATACGCCGCAGCATGCGTTCGCCGAGCCGGCCCTTGTAAGTGTTGATGTAGAGCTTGAACAAGCCGTTGATGACGACCAGCAAGAGGAACACAAGGCTGAGCGCAAGCAGGGTGGAGGTGCGGTCCAGTTGAAAACCGGAGAAGAACTGGACCTCGCCGATGAACGGCAGGTTATAGTGCAACCGCATGAATGGCAGGGTCGCGCCCGGTTGCTCGAACCCCTTGCCCTGGATCGGGCCGTTGACGATCAGCTTCGGCAGGTCGAACGACATGAAATACGGGACCATCGAAAGCACGACGATCATCAATATCCAGAGCTGCTGCTTCCTGGTGTGCGTCCAGATATAGCGGGCTAGGCTGGTTTCCATATGCGATTGTCAGTTTGAAGGATGCGGAATGTAAAGGCACCTGCTGGCAAATGGTGTATCGGCCATGTCTTCGCCGCCAACGACGAGCTCAAAGCGGCAGCTGCGCGCCAGGCGGATGGGCGCCGATGGTCCGGACAAATGCAATCGGCCTCCTCCGGTCAATGGCGAAACGGGTTGCGGCACAGTCGCGTCCGCAAGTCGAACAGGCTTGCAAGAGGCAAGATTGCGTTGTGTCGCCCGAAATCCCAACATAGAAGACGAATATGATGGATGTCACGCAACCACGCAATGCCGGCATGGGTGGGCATGAGCAAGCCCTGGACCTCACGCGGGGAATTGCCGCCTATGTCGACCACCCTCTCGTGGCCGGGCTGGCGCGCGTCATCGCCAAGCATCCGCAGGCCGATATCGCCAATGCCTTCAACCACAAGCAGGTCGCCTGCAAGATGTGGGCGCTCGACAGGCTGTTCGAAAGCGACGGCGGCCGGTTCGAACGCATATGGGTTCTGGGTGGATGGTACGGCGTATTGCCGGCGATGCTTTTCAACGACGCCCGCTTCGACATCGGGGCGATCGACAGCATCGACATCGATCCCGAAGTCGGCGCGGTCGCCCGGACACTCAACCGGCAAGCCGGCGAGCGGTTTCAAGCACTGACGGCAGATATGTACGCACTCGACTATGGCGCCGGCCGACCCGACCTGGTGGTCAATACGAGCTGCGAACACATAGCCGATCTCAGCGCCTGGCTTGCCCTGCTTCCGCGGGGTACGAACGTGCTGCTGCAGTCGAACGACTATTTCAGCGAGCCGACGCACATCAACTGCGTGGCGTCACTTGCAGCCTTCGAAGCAATGGCGGCGCTGCGGCAGATCAGGTTCTCCGGCGAATTGCCGACAAAAAATTATACACGCTTCATGCTGATTGGAACTGTTTGAAGCGCTCGCGCAGGATTTGCGCCGAGCGCCGCGCCCCTTCCAGATCGAGACGATGCGAGGCTGGCGGCGGTCCCGCAAGCGCCTGCTCGATCGCATGCGCCAGACCTTCAGGCGTCAGGTCCTGTTCCGTCAGCACCGTTGCAAGACCGAGCTCTTCGAGCATCAGAGCGCGACGCGTCTGCTCGGTTTCCCCGCCGGCTGCAAATGGAACGAGCAGCGAGCGACACCCCGCGCGCATGACATCGCAGACCGTGTTGTAACCCGCCTGCGAGACCGACAGGCGGGCGCCGGTCAGCAGGCTGGCGAAATCCTCGCGGAACCGGAAGATGGACAGGCGTGGGGAGGCATCGCGTGAAATCGCGTCAAACTCGTCCTTCGGCAGGTTTGGGCCGGTGATCAAACACCATGTCCAGGCGTTGTCGGCATTTCGCGCCGCCGCGACGGTGGATCTGACAAGGCTCTTTCCGGCCGCCCCGCCGCCAACCGACACCAGAACGTCGAAGCGCTCTGAGGCCGCTTGCGCCGGCGGCGCAGCAACGAGCCCGGTGTAGGCGACCTCGGCCCTGATCGCCCCAGCCAGCGGAAATGTCTTGTCGATGGTTGCGAAAGCCGGATCGCCATGGACCATGACAAGATCGAAATGCCTGTTGACGAGATCGACCGTTTCTTCGTTTCGGCTCGGCTTCACGCGCTCCTGAAGGATGTCGCGGACGGACGCCGCCAGCAGCGGTCTGGGCGATGTCGCTTCGATGGCCTCGATCAGTGGCAAGAGTTCGAAACGCATCTGCCGGCGTCCAAAGGGAAACGCCTCGATAATGACGATGTCGGGCCTGTAATCCCGGAAAGCCTGCAGCAGCATCTCTGAGCGCCGCCTCTTGAAATCATCGTCGATGGCTTTGCCCTGCAGGTCGACAAGTCCGGAAAATCCTTCGTCACCGGAGGTGACAGGCGGCAGGGTCACGGATTTTACACCCGATCCCGGAAATCCCGCGATCGGCGCTCCGCCGGTCACGACGGTGACGTCGAACCCGTCATCGACCAGAGCCGCCGCAATGCGGCTGGCGCGCGCGAGATGGCCGATGCCGAGCAGGTGCTGAACATAGAAGAAAGCGCGCAGCCGCTTCATTCGGCGGCCCGCCACTCCCGCTCGAACAGTTCCTTGAGCTGTCCAATGCCTGCCACATGGTCGAAATTGCTTCGCACGCGCCGCTCCGCGGCGTCGCCGAGGCGGGCGCGCAGGACGGGATCGCGGATCAGGCGCTCCAGCGCCTGTGCCAGGGCAGTCGGGTTTTCCGAGGGAATCAGCAGCCCGGTTTCATCCGACGACAAAAGTTCCGGCACGCCGGAAATATCGGTCGACACGCAGGCAAGCCGCTGGCTGGCCGCCTCCACCAGAACATTCGGCAGGCCGTCCCGGTCGCCGTCCGCGGTGATCCTGCAGGCCAAAGCGAAGATGTCGGCGCTGCGGTAGTGCTCAAGCACCTCCTCCTGCGCCAGCGCGCCTTTCCAGGAGACGCGCCCCTCCAGCCCGAGCCTTTGCGCCAGCGCCTTCAGCCGGTTCAGTTCCTCGCCGCCACCGATATGCTCGAAACACCACGCCAGATCGCCAGGCAAGAGGGCAAGAGCCTCCAGCAACGTATCATAGCCTTTCTTTTCAACGGCGCGTCCGACACTCAAGATCATGACCGGTTCGGCCGGCGCCGAGCCGTCACGCTGTTTTCGCGCCTCGCCGAAACTGCCGAAGCGGTCAAGGTCGAGCCCATGATAGCTCAGATGCACGGACGAACTGCCGTTGGCGAGTTTTTTCAGATGGTCGAAGCCGGTTTTCGTGCACGTGACCGTCCAGCGCGCCGAGGAAAGCTTGCCGGCCAGATCCCAGTCCGCCGACGTCCAGATGTCCTTGGCATGGGCTGAGCAGCTCCAGGGCAAGCCACGAAGCTGGCTGGCATAGCGCGTCACCGATGCCGGCGTGTGCGCGAAATGGGCATGCAGCCATCCGGCATCTTGCGGCCATTCGGCCGCCAGCACCAGCGCTTGCCCGAAGCGGCGCGCGCGATTGCGCGTAAAGTCGCGGCGGATATCGGCAGCGAGCGATTTGAGCGCGCGCCAGAAGCCAGGCCGCGGCAGACAGGCAAACAGCGATCGAACCACGCGCAGCGGCTCTCTGTGCAGATATTCCGGCAGATAATGGACGGGGGCCTTGATCTCGTCATGCACGGGATGACGTTTTGCGTCGGTCGGCCGCCTGAGCGCGAAAAGTATCAGGTCCAACCCCGCACGCTCCAGACCGAGCAGCTCCTGCGCGATGAAGGTTTCCGACAGCCGCGGGTAGCCCTTCAGAACCACGACGATCTTGCGGTGTTGCAACTCAGTTCATGCCTTCAATGACCGAAAGGTGATGGCCGGCCCGCCGGTCGAGCAGTTCCGCGACGATTTCGGAAATATGAGGCAGCCCTTCCAGCGTCAGATGCGCATTGCTCTGCGATGGGCGGGGCCGGCCCGGCAAAACCTGCAGCGCATCGGCAAACCGCTGGGCATCCTCGGCTTCCTCAGGCAAAAGCATCTCGATGAGGCCGAGTTCGGCTGCGCGCCGTGCCCGGATCAGCTGTTCCTCGCGCGGCGTGACGCGCGGCACGATCAGCGCCGGCTTGTCGAAAGACAGTATCTCGCAATAGGTGTTGTAACCGCCCATCGCCACCACCGCCTTGGCGCCGGCAATCAGCTCTTCCATCCGGTTGTCGAATTCGATGATCTTGACATAGGGGATCTTGGCCCCCTTCCGGACCAGCTTGTTGCGCTTGCGCGCCGGCATGTAGGGCCCAAGCACGATCAGCGCCCGGTGCTGCAATCGCGGATCCTGCTGATAGGCCTCGATGACGTTGTGGATCAGGTCGGCGCCGTCACCGCCGCCACCGGTGGTAACCAGGATATAGTCGCCCTCGGGCCGGTGGCCGGGCAACTGGTTCTGCTGCAGGCTCCGTTGCAGGAAACCGACGAACTTCATCTTTGCCCTGACCGCCGGCGGCACCTCCAGGCCGGTCAGCGGATCGTAGAAATCCGGCGGGCCATAGACCCAGACCTTGTCGTAGAACAGGCCGATCTTGCGCATCACATCCCTGCGTGCCCACTCCGCTTCGAGCAAATGCGGCGCGTCCATCACCTCGCGCAGGCCAAGCACGAGCGTGGTGCCCCGCGTCTTGAGGTAGGACAGCGTATCCTCAATCTCTCCGCGCAGCCCCAGCGGTTCCTTGTCGACGATGAAGATATCCGGCCGGAAGCTCTCGGCCGTGTGGCGGATAATCGACTGCCGCATCCTTAGCGTCTCGTGCAGATCGATGTCCTTTTCCAGCGAGGTGTATTCGCCGTTTCGCAGCTTGATGACGCTGGGGATCTTCACGAAGTCGACGCGGGCGCGGTAGTCGAAGGCGCCGGCGATGGTGGCGCCCGAAATGATTAGCACCTGAAGTCCGCGGAAATCCCCGACCAGCGAATGCGCGATCGTTCGGCAACGCTGCAAATGGCCGAGCCCGAACGTGTCGTGGCTGTACATGAGAATTCGTGCGTCTTTTGCGTGCTGTGTCATTGTGAACGTCTTTTAGAATTCTCGCCGGACCGTGGGCAACCCCGCAGGCTTCGAAACCATTCTCGCGGGTCTATCGACCTGTTTTGAAACATGGGGGCGAGAGGTACGCAACGGCATTCTTCACCAGGTCACGAATGCCAGGGGCGCTGATTGTGGCGCCATGCCTTGTCTTCGCCGACGATAGACGGCCCGAGCACAAATCTCTGTCATGAGGCTTGACCCCGTGGAATTAAATGCCCTGCGGCCTGAGGCAGGCAAAGCGCACATTGCGAAAAATCAAGGGCGACCAAGGCGAAACGAGGCTGCCGCACATTGTGAGGAGAACCCGCACCTTGGGAAAATGCTTCATAATCCATCGAAACACAACGGCCGCCAGAGGCCGCACGTTGCGGCCTTTTATCCTGCCATCAGCCTTGGCCTGTGGCAAGCGTCCGGTCCTTGCACCGTTGAAGCTGGTGCAATCTCGCGTCATGCCGGCTTCCTCCGTCATGTGGAGGATAGCTGCGGCCCCAATGAGATTCGTCAGCCAGGCGACCCATTCGCCAGATCCGTCACAAAGCTTTGCGTGAACACGCCGGCCGGAAGGACGGCTACGCCAACCTTGCCCTTGTCGTCCTCGGCGTTGCCAGCAGCAGACTTGTCTCGCTGCCGGTTATCCCCGGGATGAGCCGTATCCGCCTAAGCACCGCGTCGAAATCGGTGAGCGACGCCGTTCCGAGTTCGACCACCAGGTCCCAGCGGCCATTGGTGGTGTGAATGGTCGAAACCTCGGCGAGGCCGCCGAGCGCCCGGACCACGCGGTCGGCGGCATGGCCCTCGATCTCGATCATCATCACGCCGCGTATCCGCTGGTCGACCGCGTCGGCGCGCAGCACCACCGTGTAGCCGATGATCTCGCCCGTTTTTTCCAGCCGCTCCATGCGCGCCCTGACCGTGGCGCGCGACACCCCGAGATCGACCGCGAGATCGGAGATGCTGCGCCGGGCATCATGCCTGAGCAGCGTGACCAGCCTTTCGTCGAGCAAGTCCATGATTCTATCCACTTTGACCAAGCTGACTTATCGGATTGATAAATCATTCTTCTCGAAATGCCAATTTCGCCTGTTCATTCTGCCGGGCCGGGATGGTTCATTCCACGCATCAACCGCCCAATCAATTTACAAGGACAACAAGAACCATGCGCTGCAGGATCGTTGGCGCGCCGGTGCAGGACGGCGCCGGCAGGATGGGATGCGAGATGGGGCCGAGCGCGCTGCGCACGGCCGGGCTTGCCTCGGTGCTGTCGGAACTCGGCCACGAGGTCGAGGACTGGGGCGCGGTGCAACCGGCCGCCGTGCGCGCAATCGTCCACGGCAATCTCGCGCTGAAGGCCCTGCCGGAGATTTCCGCCTGGACGGCGGCAATTGCCGAGACCGCCTATGCGGCTTCGCGAGACGCCATGCCGATCTTCCTTGGCGGCGACCACGCGATATCGGCCGGCACGGTGTCGGGCATAGCCCGCCGCGCCGCCGAACGCGGCCGGCCGCTCTTCGTGCTGTGGCTCGACGCACATCCCGATTTCCACACGCTCGATACCACCGTCAGCGGCAATCTGCACGGCGTGCCGCTCGCCTATGCCAGCGGCCGGCCGGGCTTCAACGGTTATTTCCCGGACCTGCCTGTCGCCGTCGACCCTGCCCACATCTGCGTCATGGGCCTGCGCAGCGTCGATCCGGCGGAGCGCCGGGCGCTGAGCGAAGCGGGGGTTACCGTGCACGACATGCGCACCATTGACGAGCACGGCGTTGCACCTTTGCTGCGCGCCTTCCTGGCCATCGTCGAAAAGGAAAACGGCCTGCTGCATGTCAGCCTCGACGTCGACTTCCTCGACCCCTCCATCGCGCCGGCCGTCGGCACCACCGTGCCCGGCGGCGCCACCTTCCGCGAGGCGCATCTGGTGATGGAGATGCTGTCCGACAGCGGCCTGGTCTCCAGCCTCGATCTGGTCGAGCTCAACCCGTTCCTCGACGAGCGCGGCCGCACCGCCACGCTGATGGTCGACCTCGCCGCCAGCCTGATGGGCCGCCGCATCATGGACCGCCCGACCCGCAGCCATTCCGGAAGCATTGCATGACCCAGCCTTCCCGCCTTGCCATCGTCCCCTTCGTCAGCGTCGACCGCATGATGAAGCTGGTGCTGACCATCGGCGTCGAGCGGTTCCTCACCGAACTCGCCGCCTATATCGAGGAGGATTTTCGCCGCTGGGAGCTGTTCGACAAGACGCCGCGCATCGCCTCGCACAGCCATGACGGCGTCATCGAACTGATGCCGACCAGCGACGGCCGGCTATACGGCTTCAAATATGTCAACGGCCATCCCAAGAACATGCGCGAGGGGCGCCAGACCGTCACCGCCTTCGGCGTGCTCGCCGATGTCGGCTCCGGCTATCCGATGCTGCTCACCGAAATGACGATCCTGACGGCGCTGCGCACCGCGGCGACCTCCGCTGTCGCGGCCAAATATCTGGCGCCGAAAGGCGCGCGCTCGATGGCCATCATCGGCAATGGCGCCCAGTCCGAATTCCAGGCTGTCGCCTTCAAAGCGCTGCTCGGCATCGACCGGCTGCGGCTCTACGACATCGACCGCTCGGCTTCGGAAAAATGCGCCCGCAACCTCGCCGGCAAAGGCTTTGACATCACCATCTGCGCCACCGGCCAGGATGCTGTGGAAGGAGTCGACATCATCACCACGGTGACCGCCGACAAGCTGTCCGCCACCATTCTGACCGACAACATGGTCGGTTCCGGCGTGCACATCAACGCGGTCGGCGGCGACTGCCCCGGCAAGACGGAACTGCACCGCGACATCCTTTTGCGCTCCGACATCTTCGTCGAGTTCTCGCCGCAGACGCGCATCGAGGGCGAAATCCAGCAGCTCCACGCCGACCATCCGGTGACCGAGTTGTGGCAGGTGATGACCGGCAAGGCGGAAGGCCGCAAGACGGCGGAACAGATCACCTTGTTCGATTCCGTCGGCTTCGCCACCGAGGATTTTTCCGCACTGCGCTATATCAGAGACCAGCTTCAGGCCACCGGCCTCTACGAGGAGCTCGACCTGCTCGCCGATCCCGACGAGCCGCGCGACCTCTTCGGCATGCTGCTCAGGGCAGCGCTGCAGCCGGCAGCCGCCTGAGGGGCTTCAGCCGCGCAACGGCGCGCAGCTCTCCCGTTCGACGAGCACCGGGGTGAGCACTTCGCGGCGCGAATGCGCCGCCGGCTCGGCAACCCGCTCGAGCAGCAGGCTGACGGCGCGGGTGCCGATCTTCTCGACCGGCTGTGCGATCGTCGTCAGTGGCGGCCAGGTGGTGACGGCATAGGGTATGTCGTCGAAGCCGATCATCGACATGTCGCCGGGGACCCGCAATCCGCGCCCGCGCAGCACTGTCAGCGCGCCCATGGCCATCAGATCGTTACAGGCAAACAGCGCCGTGATCCCCGGCGCCTGCGCCATCAGCCGCTCCATCGCCGTGCGGCCGCCGGCGAAGTGGTAGTCGGAATCCACCACCGAGGCCGGCGGCAGGTCGAGGCCCGCTTCCTGCAGCGCCCTGGCGAAGCCGCGCAGGCGGGCGGGGCTGGAGCTGGAATCGCGCGGGCCGCCGATGACGCCGATCTTCTCGTGACCGAGCCCGGCCAGATAGCGGCCGGCGAGATAGCCGCCATAATCGTGATCGACCAGCACGGAATCGACATTGACCGAATGGATCTCGCGGTCGATCAGCACCGCCGGGACGCCGGGCAGAAGGCTGGAGAACACCCGCGCATGATCGGACGAGCCGGCAAAGATCAGCCCGTCGATCTGCTTGGCCATCAGCACCTGGAGGTAGCGCTCCTCCTTCTCGGCGCTGCCGTCGGAGTTGCACAGGATCACCGTATAGCCGGCAAGGAAGCCGGCATCCTCGATCTGGCGTGCCACGCCGGCGAAGAACGGATTGGAATTGTCCGGCAGCAGCAGGCCGATGGTCTTGGTCTCGCCGCGCCTCAGGCTGCGCGCCAGCGTGTTCGGACTGTAGCGCAAGGCGGCGATGGCCGAATGCACGCGCTCGGCCGTCTCCGGCTCGACATGGCGCGTGCGGTTCATCACATGCGAGACGGTTGCGACCGACACTCCGGCATGGCGCGCGACATCGGCAATCGTCGTCATTTCTTGTCCCCTGACTCGATTAGCCTAATTGATTGGGTAACCGGATGTGTCGCACGCTAGAGCGCAGCTTTCGAGTGTCAATGTTCCTTTGAGCAACCTGCTGAGCGGAGCGATCTGCCGCCAAGAAAAAGCCGCAAGGCTGGGTGCTTGGTGGTCGACCTGTTGTCGCAACCGGATAAGGTTCGAGAGCCGCGAACTGCTCAATCGCCAACCATCGGAACAACGATGCGACTTCTCCTTGTCGAGGACGACCCACGCACCGCCGACTATGTCGTCAAGGGCCTTGGCGAGGCAGGCCATATCTGCGACCTCAGGCGCGATGGCCGCGACGCGCTGTTTGCCGCGACACGCGATGCCTATGACGTGATCGTCGTCGACCGCATGCTGCCCGGCCTCGACGGCCTGTCGATGATCAAGGCGGTGCGGGCAGCGGGCGTGCGCACGCCGGCGATCTTTCTCACCTCGGTCGGCGGCGTCGACGATCGCGTCGAGGGGCTCGAGGCCGGCGGCGACGACTATCTCGTCAAGCCATTCGCCTTTTCCGAACTGCTCGCCCGCATCAACGCGCTCGGCCGTCGCCCTGCGGCGCAGGAGCTGAAGACGACGCTGCGCATCGCAGACCTCGAAATGGACCTGATCCAGCGCCGCGTCACCAGGCAGGGCCAGGCGATCGACCTGCAGCCGCGCGAATTCAGCCTGCTCGAAGTGCTGATGCGCGGCGAGGGCCGCGTCATCACCCGCACCATGCTTCTGGAACGGGTCTGGGATTTTCACTTCGACCCCAAGACCAGCGTCGTCGAAACCCATATCAGCCGGCTGCGCGCCAAGATCGACAGGCCGTTCGAAGCCACGTTGATCCACACCGTGCGCAACACTGGCTACAGTGTTCACGACTGAGGCGCGGCATGACAGAAACTTGCCATGACTGAAGCTTGCCATGACTGAAACGCACTATGACTGAGACAGGCTCTCGCCTGCTGCGCAGCACGCCGTTTCGGCTGGCCCTGACCTTCGCCTTGCTGTTCGTGCTCGCCTTCATCCTGTCAGGCGCCATCGTCTACCAGCTGATGAGCGCGGATCTTGCCGAGCAGCTCGACCAGTCGGTCAAGGAGACCTATTCGGGCGTGGCGGTGACCTATGCCGGAAACGACCGGGAGGATCTGGTTTCGGCAGTCGACAGCCACGCCGCGCTCAGCCCGAGCAAGGAACAGCTGTTCTCGCTCACCGATCCCGCCGGCAATCGCCTGGCCGGGAATTTCACCGCCGCCGACCTTCCCGATGGCTTTTCGGATTTTGCCGCTTCCCTGCCTGGCGTTGCGCCGGACACTATGTACCGCGCCTGGACCGGTTCGGTCGGGCCCAACAGCCTGACAATCGCCTTCTCGCTCTCCGAAACCGAGGAGCTGGAACGCATCGTTTTGATGAGCTTCGGCTGGGCCACCCTGATCATTTCAGGGCTGGCGGTGGCTGGCGGCGCCTTGCTGGCGGCGCGCGTGCAGCGCCGCCTCGACGGCATTGCCACCACCATGGACGATGTCTCCAACGGCCGGCTCGACGCCCGCATTCCACTGCTCGGCAATGGCGACGACATTGACGGCGTCTCGCGCCAGGTCAACGCCGCGCTGGAGCGGCTGGCGGCGCTGGTGGACGGCATGCGCCAGGTCAGCGCCGACATCGCGCATGATCTGAAGACGCCGCTCAACCGGCTGCAGATGATTTTGGAAGCTGCGGCCGACAGGACCGCGCAGGGTGAGGCCGTTGCCGATGAGCTGGCGGAGGCACGTGGGGAAAGCCTGCAGATCAACGATACTTTCGATGCGCTGTTGCGTATTGCCCAGATCGAGGCCGGCGCTCGCAAGGCGCGCTTTGTCGATCTCGACCTCAACGGCGTCATCGATGCCATTGCCGAAATCTACGCCGGTGTCGCCGAGGATGACGGCAAGTCGCTGTCGGCCACGATCGTCCACGGCACCCCATGCCTGGTCCACGGCGACCGCGACCTGCTGACGCAATTGTTTGCCAATTTGGTTGAGAACGCGCTGCGGCATTGCCCCGATGGCACGGCAATCCTTCTATCGGTGCGGCGGCAAGGCGACCGGATTCTGGCTGAGGTCGCCGACAATGGCCCCGGCATCCCTGCGCAGGAGCGCGAAAAAGTGTTCCAGCGGCTCTACCGGCTCGACTCCAGCCGCACCACGCCCGGCAGCGGCCTTGGCCTCAGCCTGGTGCGGGCAATTGCCGACCTGCATGGTGCAACGATTGCGCTGGAGGATCGCCGGCCTGGGCTGGCGGTAATTGTCGGGTTTCCTCGGGCGGAGGGCACCGGTCCCGGCTTGAAATGACAACGCCAGAGCCAGGTCGACCCCACTCCGTCGAGCGAAGCAGCGACGGAGTGGGGGAAGGCGCTCATGAAACGCGAAGTCGCTGACAATTCTCCAAGTTGATGATCGCAGTCGACAAAGGTGGTCGCGATTAGCCTTGCACATGTTTCCACCCGAACGGCTGCGGGTTGATCAAGACGACCGTTGAACCTACCGGCCCACCGCACCCCGGCGAAAATCCGAGGGCGACATCCCCGCCAGCTTGCGGAAGGATTTGTTGAAGGCGCTGAGCGAGCCGAAGCCTGAATCCATGGCGACGCGCAGCACATTGGCGTCTTCATGCATCAAAAGCGCCTGCGCATAGCTCAGCCGCAGCAGGTTCATATATTCGTTGAGCGTCATGCCGGTCGACTTCTTGAAAATGCTCATGGCGTATTTGGGATGGATGTCGGCCGCCGCCGCGATGTCGACGCAGTCTATGTCGTAGAGGAAATTCTCGGCGATGAAGTCGCACATGCGACCGACATTGCGCAGCGATTGCTGGTCGAACGGGCCGCCGGGTTCCTGGCCGATGGCGGTTTCCGGCACCAGCCGGTAGGGCTCGAAGCGCACCCGCTCCAACCGCAGCAGCAGCTCGTTCACGGCGTGCTCGGTTATCGCCGGATCGCCCGAGCGGAAATAGCGGTTCCAGCGTTCGAAATTGTGATGATCGGCCTGGTCGGTCGCCGATGTCACCAGCGTGGCGCCCGTCATCAGCCGGTGGCGGACATCCGTCGGCAGGTGCAGGCGGAAGAAATGCACCAGCGGCAGATGCGCGCCGGCATAGATGGCGTCGTCGGAGAGATCGTCCATCTGGTGCGGCAGCCCGCCCCAGAACAGGCACATGTCGCCCGCCGTGAGCGCGATCTCGTGCTCGTTCATGCGGTAGTGCACGCTGCCGCGGACGATGAAATTGACCTCGACCTGGGCATGCCAATGCGGCTTCAGCATCACCAGCGGATGGTTGTGAAACATCTGCAAAGCCATCGGCAGGCCTTCGACGCTGCTGGCGCCAGGCTGGTAAAACGGCCGTTCCGGCATCTTACTTTCCGCCCATCTTTTATTCCCGTTGTCAGGGACAAGCCTTCCGCGCCGCCTAGTCTAGCCATGCTCGCGAAGAGAGAGCAAATGAAATGGGAGGATTTCAATGCGCACGACACTGATCTGTGCCGCGCTGGCGCTTGGCCTGGGCTCAGCCCCGGCTTTGGCGCAGTCCGGCGAAATTACGATCTGGAGCTGGAATATCGCCGCTTCGTCGCTGAAGGCTACGGTGGCCGGCTTCAACAAACAGTATCCCGACGTCAAGGTCACCGTTCAGGATCTCGGCAACCAGCCGACCTATGACAAGTCGATCGCCGGCTGTGCGGCCGGCGGCGTCGGCCTGCCCGATATCGTCTCGATCGAAAACGGCGAGGCCGAGAACTACTGGAGCCAGTTCCCCGATTGCTTCGTCGATTTGCACACGCTGGGCTACACCGCCGACGACCAGAAGAAATTCCCGGACTTCAAGCGCACCGAACTGGAGGTCGGCGACAAGGCCTATGCCATGCCGTGGGATTCCGGCCCGGTAGCCGCCTTCTACCGCCGCGACTTCTACGAGAAGGCCGGCGTCGATCCGGCCTCGATCAAGACCTGGGACGATTTCATCGCCGCCGGCAAGAAGGTCCAGGCCGCCAATCCCGGCGTCACCATGACCAATGCCGATTTCAACGGCGACACCGAATTCTTCCGCATGATTTCCAACGAACAGGGCTGCGGCTATTTCGCCGCCGATGGGCAGTCGATCACCGTCAACCAGCCGAAATGCGTCGACACGCTGGCCAAGATCAAGGACATGAAGGACGCCGGCATCATCTCGTCGGCCGACTGGGGCACCAAGATCACCAACAACACCGCCGGCACCGTCGCCACCCAGGTCTATGGCGGCTGGTATGAGGGCACCATCCGCACCGAATCCGCCGGCGAAAACGGCAAATGGGGTGTCTACCTAATGCCGAGCCTGACCGCCGACGGCCCCCGCGCGGCCAATCTCGGAGGCTCGTCGCTCGCCATCACCTCAGCCTCGAAGAACAAGGAGGCCGCCTACGCCTATCTGAAATACACGCTCGAGACCAATGAAGGCCAGATCACCATGCTCAGGGATTTCGGCCTAGTGCCGTCACTGATCTCGGCCCTCGACGACCCCTACGTCTCGCAGGGCCTGCCCTATTGGGGCGGCCAGGCAGTGTGGAAGGACATTCTCGCCACGCTGCCCAAGGTGGTGCCGAGCCGCGGCACGCCGTTCCAGAGCGACGCCGAAATCATCATGCGCGCCGTGCAGACCAAATATCTCGGCGGCGGCTATCCCGATGCCAAGGCCGCCCTCGACGACGCCGCCAGCCAGATCGCTTCGGCGACGGGACTGCCGATCAAGTGACCAAGGCGGTGATGCTGGCGGGCCAGATATAGGGCAATTTGCCGGACTGTTGGCGCTGCCCCTCACCTGCCTGCCGGCATCCTCTCCCCGTATAGTGGCGGGGAAAGGGACGCTCTCGCCCAACAGATCGCCAATTGCCGGCGGCGTCCGCCGGCTAACAACACGCCGGATATCAGCCGGGAAAGAGGAAGGAGGAGGAACCATGCGCTACCAGAACGCCACGGCCTATCGCTTCCTCACGCCCTACCTCCTGATCTTCGCCATCTTCTGGGTGTGGCCGATCATCTCCTCGTTCATGATTTCCTTCCAGGCGACGCGCACGGTGCCCTGGCGCTTTGCGCCGACATTCAACTGGGGCCGCCTGATCGGCGACCCCGCTTTCTTCAACGCGCTGAAGAACACGCTGCTCATCCTCGTCATCCAGGTGCCGGTGATGATCTCGCTGGCGATCGTCATGGCGGTGCTGCTGAACTCGCCGCTGCTGAAAGCACGTGGCCTCTACCGCTTCGCCTTCTTCGCTCCGGTGGTGGTCGGCGAGGTCGCCTATTCCGCCGTGTTCCGCCTGATGTTCAATCTCGATTTCGGCATCATCAACAAGCTGCTCGCCGGCATCGGCCTGGCCAAGATCGACTGGTTCTCCAACGTCACCCCGGCCATGGCGCTGATCATGATCGCGGTGACCTGGCGCTGGGCCGGCTACAACGCCATCATCCTGCTCGCCGGCCTGCAGTCGATCCCCGAGGATGTCTATGAGGCGGCGACGCTCGACCGCGTCAGCAAGCTCAAGCAGTTCTTCTACATAACGCTGCCGCTGCTCAAGCCGGTCATCGTGTTTTGCGCCGTGCTGTCGATCATCGGCACCATGCAGCTTTTCACCGAACCGTTCCTGATCACCGAGCGCGGCGGTCCCGGCGGCGGCACCGAGACGCTTGGCCTGCTGCTCTACCGCCAGGGTTTTCGCTCGCTCAATTTCGGCTACGCCTCGGCCGTGGCCTACACGATGGCGGGGCTGGCCATCGCCATCACGCTGGTGCAGCTGTGGCTGACAAGAGAGCCGAAATGAGTTCGCTGTCGCAACGCCGGCTCGGCCGCAGCGTCCTGCTGCATCTGGTCCTGACACCGCTGGCGGTGATCTGGCTGTTTCCGCTGTGGATGATGGTGGTGTTTTCGACCATGCCCGACAACGGCATTTTCAGCCCCGGCATCGAGCTTCTGCCGCACGGCAATTTCGTCGACAATTTCAACAACCTGCAGCGCGACACCAATTTCGTCGGCGCTATCGGTATTTCGGTGGCGGTGGCGGTGACCTACACCTTCTTCTCGGTGCTGCTGACCTCGATGGCCGGCTGGGCGCTCGCCCGCTATCAGTTCTTCGGCAAGGGCGCGGTGGTGGCGATCATCCTCGGCACCATCACGCTGCCCTATGCGGTGGTGCTGATCCCGCAATTCATCATGGTGGCGCGCGACTTCCAGCTCGCCAACACCTGGATTGCGCTGATCGTGCCACCCTTGTTCAATTCGCTGGGCGTGCTGTTCATGCGCCAGGCTTTCTCGATGATGCCGGCCGACCTTTTCGACGCGGCACGTGTCGAGGGCGTCAAGGAATGGCGTATCTTCCTGTTCGTCGCTTTGCCGCTGGCGCGGCCGATGCTGGCGGCGCTCGCCATCATCCTGTTCCTCGCCTCGTGGAACAATTATCTCTGGCCGCTTTTGATCAACAGCCAGCCCGGCGCGATGACGGCCCCTGTGGCGCTCGGCACGCTGATCGGCCTGACCAAGGTCTCATGGGGCGGCATCATGGCCGGCGCCGTCATGCTGACCGTACCGATGCTGGTCGTCTTCGTGCTGCTGCAGCGCCATTTCATCGCCGGCATCGCCGCCGGTGCCGTCAAGTAGGGACAACAGCGATATGGCGGCAGTCACCCTCACCAATGTCGTAAAACGCTTCGGCGTCTATGAGATCATCCATGGCGCCAACATCGATATCGCCGATGGCGAGTTCGTCGTCTTTGTCGGCCCGTCGGGTTGTGGAAAATCGACGCTGCTCAGGATGATCGCCGGGCTGGAGGATATCAGCGGCGGCGAGATCGCCATTGGCGGCAAGGTGATGAACGATGTCGAGCCGGCCGAGCGCGGCATCGCCATGGTGTTCCAGTCCTACGCGCTCTACCCGCACATGAGCGTGGAGCAGAATCTGAGCTTTGGCCTCAGGATGACCGGCAACCCCAAGGAGGACACCGAGCGGCGGGTGAAGCGGGCCTCCGAAATCCTGCGCATCACAGAGTTGATGGCGCGGCGGCCGAGGCAATTGTCCGGCGGCCAGCGCCAGCGCGTCGCCATCGGCCGCGCCATCGTGCGCGAACCGCAAGTCTTCCTGTTCGACGAGCCGTTGAGCAATCTCGACGCCGAGCTGCGCGTCCAGATGCGGGTCGAGATCTCGCGCCTGCACAAGGAGCTCGGCACGACGATGATCTATGTCACCCACGACCAGACCGAGGCGATGACGCTGGCCGACCGGATCGTGGTGCTGCGCGGTGGCCATGTCGAGCAGATCGGCCGGCCGCTCGATCTCTACGACAATCCCGACAACCAGTTCGTCGCCGGCTTTGTCGGCTCGCCGAAGATGAATTTCATCAAGGGCCGCGTCGTCGGGCGCAACACGAGCAGCGTCACCGTCGAGCTGGTGGGCGAGGAAAAGACCCGCATTATGCAACCATTGACCGGCGCCGTGCCGCAAACAGGAGCCAAGGTCATTGTCGGCGTGCGGCCCGAACATTTCGGCAATGGCGGCGAAGGCGACGCCGACCTCACCGTCGGCATCGACGTGGTCGAGCATCTCGGCGGCACCAGCTTCATCTATGCCAGGACCGCCCATGGCGAAGACCTGGTGATCCAGCGCGACGCGGCAAAGGTCCCCGACACCCAGGAGATCACCGTGTCCATCCGCAAATCCTATCTGTTCGATGAAAACGGCCAGCGGCTGCGCTGAGCGCTTCCAGCCTTGCAAGGAGAATGACCATGACTGCAACCGCGCCCATCCGTTGGGGGATACTCGGGCCCGGCGACATCGCCAAAGCGTTCGCCCGCGGCGTGGCAGGCTCGCGCACCGGCACGATCGTGGCGCTCGGCGCCCGCAATCCCGGCAAGGCAGGCTTGGCCGAGACGTTTCCCGGCGCCCGCATCCTCGACGGTTACGACGCGCTGCTCGCCGACCCCGAGGTCGATGCCGTCTATATCGCCATCCCGCATCCCGGCCATGCCGAATGGGCAATCAAGGCGGCGGAAGCCGGCAAGCATGTGCTGTGCGAAAAGCCGCTGGCGCTGACCGCCTTCGAGGCCGACGCCATGATCCATGCCGCGCGCAAGGCCGGCACCTTCCTCGGCGAAGCGTTCATGTACCGGCTGCACCCGCAGACGGCGAAGCTGGTGGAACTCATCAAGTCGGGCGTCATCGGTGATGTCAGGCTGATCAAGTCGAGCTTCGGCTTCGCCATGCCGGGCTTCATGCCCGAGCACCGGCTCTACGCCAACGATCTCGCCGGCGGCGGCATCCTCGATGTCGGCGGCTATCCCGTCTCGATGGTGCGGCTGATTGCCGGGGCTGCGACTGGAAAACCCTTCGCCGAGCCGGACAAGGTTGTCGGCACCGCCCATCTCGGCAAGTCCGGCGTCGACGAATGGGCCTCGGCGCTGCTGCATTTTCCCGGTGGCATCGTCGCCGAGGTATCCTGCAGCATCTCGCTCAAACAGGAAAATGTGCTGCGCATCCTCGGCACCAAGGGCCGCATCGAGGTGCCGGATTTCTGGTTCGCCGGCGGCGGCAACCGCGATGGCGGCCCTGGCCGGATCGATGTAATCCTCGCCGACGACACGCGCGATACCATCAGCGTCAACGAAACCCGCCATCTCTATTCCTTCGAGGTCGACGCCGCCGGCGAGGCGATCCTGGCCGGCAAACAGGAGTTCGCCTGGCCGGGCATGAGCTGGGCCGACAGCCTCGGCACGCTGCGCGTCCTCGACAGATGGCGCGCCGCCGTCGGGCTCGAATATGAGATCGAAAAGCCGGCTAAGCGAACCAACACCATTTCGGGCCGGCCGCTGCGCACCGGCGGCACGGCCATTGGCAAGCGCAAGATTCCGGGCCTGTCGAAGCCGGCCTCCGTGGTGGCGCTCGGCTTCGAGGATTTCCGCACCTTCTCGTCGGGCGCAATCCTGCTCGACGCCTTCTTCGAGACCGGCGGCAATCTGTTCGATACCGGCTATGTCTACGGCGCCGGCTACACCGAAACGCTGCTTGGCCAGTGGCTCAGGAATCGCGGCGTGCGCGAGCAGTCGGTGATCATCGCCAAGGGCGCCCACTCGCCGCTCTGCTATCCCGATGTCATCGGCAAGCAGCTCGCCCAGTCGTTGGACCGGCTGCAGACCGACCATGTCGACCTCTATTTCATGCACCGCGACAACCCGGATGTGCCGGTCGGCGAATTCGTCGATGCGATGGACGCCGAGGTCAAGGCCGGCCGCATCCGTGGCCCGTTCGGCGGCTCGAACTGGACGATGGCGCGCATGGACGAGGCGATTGCCTATGCCGAGCGCACCGGCAAGCAGAAGCCCGGCGTGCTCTCCAACAATTTCTCGCTGGCCGAGATGCTGGAGCCGATCTGGGCCGGCTGCATCACCTCGTCGACCGACGACTGGAAATCCTGGCTGACGAAAAGGCAGATGCCCAACTTCGCCTGGTCGAGCCAGGGCCGCGGCTTCTTCACCGACCGCGCCGGCCGCGACAAGCAGGACAATGAGGAGCTGGTGCGGGTCTGGTATTCCGAGAAGAACTTTGGCCGCCGCGACCGCGCCATCGAGCTGGCGCAGCGCCTGGGCAAAAGTCCGATCCATATCGCGCTCGCCTATGTGCTGGCGCAGCCTTTTCCGTCGGTGCCGTTGATCGGCCCGCGCACGCTGGACGAGTTGGAGGACAGCTTGAAGGCGCTGGATATCAAGCTGTCGGCGGAGGATGTGGCGTGGCTGGATAGCGGGCCGGAAAGGCGGCGGGCTTAGCAGCTAATCTCCCCCCTTGAGGGGGAGATGTCGCCGAAGGCGACAGAGGGGGTCGCCTCGCGTGGAGCGCTAACCTCCTTCTGCAGCGGCAGGTAGGCCGAGCCCAGTCGAACTGACCCCCTCTGGCCTGCCGGCCATCTCCCCCTCAAGGGGGGAGATTAGCAGCTCATGCGTTCCACCTACCGATCGATCCGTGTCGACAAAATAATCGACGACGACGTCCGCTCGACCCCGTCCATCGCCCCGATCTCGTCCAGCAACGCATCCAGATCCCTGATCGACGGCGCGTCGACGATGACGATCATGTCGAAATTGCCGCTCACCGAGTGCAGCGTCCGTACCGGCGTCAGCGCCTGCAGCGCCCGCACCACCTTGTCGGCGAGCTTGGGCGTGACGGTGAGCAGCACATGCGCCCGCACAAGCCCCTGCTCGTAGTCCGGCGCCATCCGCACGCCATAGCCGGTGATGATGCCGCGCTGTTCCAGCCGCTCGATCCGGCTCTGCACCGTCGTGCGCGAAACGCCGAGCTGGCGCGCCAGCTCAGTGGTCGACGCGCGGGCATTAGCGCGTAGCAGGGAAAGCAGTTTTTGTTCGGCGTCACTGAGCATTTCGACGAACCTCGTCGGCGTATCGTTCAATTGCAGGGTTCATTTCGAACGATCCCACGCTTCCTTTCGACAGGCAAGCTGCGATTCTTGAAGGCATCGCGTCCACCGCGCGGCGGTCTGGGCCAAAGAGTTTTCACGAGGGGCAAGGTCATGAAGAAAATCATCGTCGTCGGCGCCGGCAAGATCGGCTCCACCATTGCAGGCATGCTCACCGACAGCGGCGACTACCACGTCACCGTTATCGACCGCGCGGCGGCGCAGCTTGCCGCGGCCGAACTTCCCGCCGGCGTCGAGGGGCTGGAGCTCGATATCGCAGCGCCGGGCGCACTCGAGGCCGCCCTTGCCGGCGCCTTCGCCGTGCTGAGCGCCGCCCCCTTCCATTTGACCACGCGCATCGCCGAAGCGGCCGCCGCCACCGGCGTGCACTATCTCGATTTGACCGAGGATGTCGTCTCGACCCGCCGCGTCAAGGAGCTGGCCAAGTCGGGCAACAGCGCCTTCATTCCGCAATGCGGCCTGGCGCCGGGCTTCATCTCGATCGTCGCCAATGATCTCGCCAGCCGCTTCGACACGCTGGAAAGCGTTCGCATGCGCGTCGGCGCGCTGCCGCAATACCCGTCCAATGCGCTGAACTACAATCTGACCTGGAGCACCGACGGCGTCATCAACGAATATTGCGAACCCTGCGAGGCGATCGTCGAGGGCGAGCTGATCGAGGTGCCGCCGCTGGAGGAGCGCGAAGAGTTCTCGCTCGACGGCGTCACCTATGAGGCCTTCAACACCTCTGGCGGTCTCGGCACGCTGGCCGAGACGCTGAAGGGCAAGGTGCGCACGCTGAACTACCGCACCATCCGCTATCCCGGCCACGCGGCGATCATGAAGGCGCTGCTCAACGATCTCGGCCTGCGCCACCGCCGCGACGTGCTGAAGGACATTTTCGAGAGCGCCCTGCCGGCAACGCTGCAGGACGTGGTCATCGTCTTCGTCACCGTCTCGGGCCGCCGCAATGGCCGCCTGCTGCAGGAAACCTACGCCAACAAGATCTATTCGCAGCGCATTGGCAGCCAGGTGCGCAGCGCAATCCAGATCACCACCGCGTCCGGCATCTGCGCCGTGCTCGACATGCTGGCCGACGGCACCTTGCCGGCGACCGGTTTCGTCAAGCAGGAAGACATCGCGCTGGATGCGTTTCTCGCCAATCGTTTTGGGCGCGCTTATGCGCAGCACGAGATGGTGAGCCGGCTCGCAAGCTGAGCTACTTCACCCTCCCCCTTGTGGGGAGGGTCGGCGCGCAATCGGAGCGAAGCGGAGATGGCGAGACGGGGTGGGGGTGAGCGCCGACGGTTGGCGAGGACCCCCACCCCGCTCCGCTACGCGGATCGACCCTCCCCCACAAGGGGGAGGGTGAAGCGCCCGCTACTTCCGCAGAGCCATCGGTCGTCCGAGCAGAAACCGGATGAAGTTGCCTGCGGTCCGCGGCGCCATGCGGGGCTGCGTCGCCTGTCGTGGCGCGCTTTGCCTTCGCGCTGGCACCTTGGGTTCGACACCCGGTCGGCCCACCGTGAAGGAGGGCCCCGAGACCGGCTTCCCCCTCAACACGTTGGCGGCGTTGTTGTCATGGATGACGATGCACCATTGCGCGCCCTTCGATGCCGCCACGACGGTGTTGAAGCGCGTCGCCATTTTTGCGTGGTGCTCGCGTAGACGCCGCTCATCGCCGGCGATCTCCTTTCGACCAGCGTGCCGAACGCCGACGTGACATAGTCGTGGTGCGTGTAGCGTCCGCTTGCCGTGTCGAAATTCTGGCCGTCCGGAAAGGCAATGTAGAGCGGCTGCAGGTCCACCACACGCTTTTCGATCTCCCGGCGCGCGTAGTGCTCGACGCGCTCCATGAAGGTCGGCGCCAGCGCGTCGTCGCTGTCGAGCCGCGTGAGCGAAACATAGTCGGCATCGGTATCGGCCTGGACGAAGGCATTGAAGCGATCATTGTAATCCTCGCCCGCCTCGACAAGGATCGGCCTGACGTCGACACCGGCCACGCAGCTGCACACGGTGCGAATATAGTTCTCGTGCGTATCGGCATCGAACGCCAGAAGGACGGTAAAATCCTTCAGCGACTGGCCTTCGAGCGACGACGCGCAATAGGTGTCGAACAACGCCAGGCGCTCGACCAGCCAGACCGGGTCGAGATTGGCGCGGCCCTTTCCGTCCCACTGGCTTGGCTTGAAGCCAGCGGCGATGTTGTAGCGTATGGCGATGTATTTCTTCAGGCCGGTGTCCATGGACCGACACTTAGTACATTCCGCTGATCTGCGACAACCAACGGCTGAGCGGCCACCCTCCCCCTTGTGGGGAGGGTCGGCTCGCNTGACGGCGTACGCCGGATCGAGACTCCCCCCACCCCGCTCCGCTTCGCGGATCGACCCTCCCCACAAGGGGGAGGGTAAGCGCACCTCAAATATGCAGCGCGTGGCCCAGCGCCTTCAGCGCGGCTTCCTGGAACCCCTCGCCCTGCGTCGGATGCGCATGGATGGTCCCGGCGATATCCTCCAGCCGCGCGCCCATTTCCAGCGCCAGGCCGAACGCCGCCGCCATTTCCGACACGCCTTGCCCGACCGCCTGGATGCCCAGCACCAGATGGTTGTCCGCGCGGGCGACAACACGAACAAACCCGTCCTCGCCGAGTTTCGTCATCGCCCGGCCGTTGGCGGCGAAGGGGAACTGGCCGATCTTGATTTCGCCTGAAGCCTTCGCCTCCTCCGGCGTTAGCCCTGCCGTCACCAGCTCCGGATCGGTGAAGCAGACGGCCGGGATCGAGCGCTTGTCCCAGCTGCGCTTGTGGCCGGCGACGATCTCGGCCACCATTTCGCCTTGCGCCATCGCCCGGTGCGCCAGCATCGGCTCGCCGGTGACGTCGCCAATGGCATAGATGCCGCGCATCGAGGTGCGGCACTGGTCGTCGATCTTGATGAACTTGCCGGCCATGTCGAGATCGATCTGATCGAGGCCCCAGCCCTCCGTCACCGGCTTGCGGCCGACCGTGACCAGGATCTTGTCTGCCGCGATTTTGGTGCTCTTGCCGTCCGCGGTCTCGACCAGCAGCGCGTCGCCCTTGACCCCCTTGGCCTTGGCGCCAAGCATCACCTCGACGCCGAGCTGGGCCAGCCGTTTCACCACCGGCCGGGTCAGTTCCGCATCATACTGCGCCAGCACGCGCGGCAGCGCCTCGACCACGGTCACCGCGGCGCCCATTTTGGCGAACGCCATGCCGAGTTCCAGCCCGATATAGCCGCCGCCGACCACGGCGAGCTTTTTCGGCACCTCGCCGAGAGCCAGCGCTTCTGTGGATGAAATCACCGGGCCGCCGAACGGCAGGAACGGCAGTTCCACCGTCGCCGAGCCGGTGGCGATCACAACCGTTTCGGCGCGGATGATCTGGGTGCCGGTCTCGGTCTCGACCGCGACGGTCTTGCCGTCGCGGAACGTCGCCCAGCCATAGACGGTCTTGACCTTGGCCTTCTTCAGTAGCCCGGCAACGCCCCCGGTCAGCCGGCTAACAATGCCGTCCTTCCACGCAACCGTCTTGCCGAGATCGAGCACGGGCGCTGCTACCGAGATGCCGAGCGGACTGCTGCCGCCGGCCATATGCGCGACCTTCTCGAACTCTTCCGCCGCATGGATCATCGCCTTGGACGGGATGCAGCCGACATTGAGACAGGTGCCGCCCGGTTTGCCGGCTTCAACGATCACCGTATCGATGCCGAGCTGGCCGGCACGGATAGCGCAGACGTAGCCGCCGGGCCCGGCGCCGATGACCAGCAGCTTGCAGGAGATTTCTTTCATGGCGTGACCCTTTGATGCGAGGGAATGTTCCGTCGCGATCCTTCGCGCCCCCCTCTGTTCTGCCGGACATCTCCCCCACGAGGGGGGAGATCAGCAGCTTCTTCGCTTCGCTCATTCCTGCAACGATGGAGATTGGCGAAACCCTGCGTGACGTCCAATCTCCCCCCTTGTGGGGGAGATGCCTGGTAAGGCAGAGGGGGGCGCTGTCCCGCCGTCATCTCGGTCGTTCCGCCCCCTCAATCCACAAATATCAGCGCTGGCGTCTCAATCAGCGCCTTGATCCGCTGCACAAACACCGCCGCATCCCAGCCGTCGACCACCCGGTGATCGAAGCTCGATGACAGGTTCATCATCTTGCGCGGGATGAACTGGGTGCCGTCCCAGACCGGCCGCACCATCATCTTGTTGACGCCGACGATCGCCACCTCAGGATGATTGATGACCGGCGTCGTCGCCACGCCGCCCATGGCGCCGAGCGAGGTGATGGTGATGGTCGATCCCGACAGCTCGTCGCGGCTGGCCGTGCCGGACTTCGCCGCTTCGGCCAGGCGGTTGAGCTCGGCCGCGCAATCCCAGAGGTCGCGCGCCTCGGCGTGCTTGACCACCGGCACCACCAGGCCCGACGGCGTCTGCGCGGCAATGCCGATATGGACGCCGCCATGCTGATGGATGATGCCGGCCTCGTCGTCGAACAGCGCGTTGATGTTGGGCTGGTCGGCAATCGCCTTGACCATCGCCCGCATCAGGAACGGCAGCAGCGTCAGCTTCGGCCTCTCCACACCCTTGCGCTTTTCCTTGTTGAGCGCCGCGCGCAACTCCTCAAGTGCTGTGACGTCGATCTCCTCGACATAGGTGATGTGCGGGATGCGTGACTTCGCCAGCGACATTTTTTCGGCGATCTTGCGCCGCAGTCCGATGACCTTGATATCCTCGACGCTGTCATTGCGCGCCAGACCCGACGCCTTCGCTACCTGCGGTCCGCGTGCCAGGAATGCCTCGATATCTTCGTGGCTGATGCGGCCGGCAGGGCCGGTACCCGACACCTGGCGCAGATCGATCCCCGCCTCCTTCGCCCTGAGCCGGATGGCGGGCGACGCCAGGGGCTTTTCGCCCTCCGGGCGCGGCGCGCCGGAGGGTGCCGCACCTTTAGATGTCGGCGCAGCACCCCCACCCTTGGCCCCTCCCCACAAGGGGGAGGGGGATTCAGTCTCAGCTGCCCGTGCGCTTTTGGCTGCTGGTGCAGGTGGTGGCGACTTGGCGTCGGATTTCGTGGCCGAAACGCCTCCCTCTTGTGGGGGTCCGGAGGACGGGCGAGACCCGTGGCTCGCCCCGGCAGGGGTGGGGGTCGGTGCCGCCGTGGCCTCTGACGATTTCGAGCCTTCGGCGACATTGCCCTCCCCCGCCACTTTCAGCCGCACGATGGGCGAGCCGATCGCCACCGTGTCGCCGATCTCGGCGCCCAGCCACAGGATCTCGCCATCGACCGGCGAAGGTATTTCCACCGTCGCCTTGTCGGTCATGACGGCGGCAAGCACCGAGTCCTCGCGCACGAGGTCGCCGACCTTGACGTGCCACTCCACAAGTTCGGCCTCGGCGACGCCTTCACCGACATCGGGCAGCTTGATGATGTGTTCGCCCATCCCTAGGCTCCCATGGTTTCGAGAAGCGCGCGGCCGACACGGGCCGGCCCCGGGAAATAATCCCATTCCTGCGCATGCGGGTAGGGCGTGTCCCAACCGGTGACGCGCGCCACCGGCGCTTCCAGATGGTAGAAACAATTTTCCTGCACCAGCGCCGACAGCTCGGCGCCGAAGCCGGAGGTCAGTGTCGCCTCGTGCACGACGACGCAGCGTCCGGTCTTCTTCACCGAAGCGACTATCGCGTCGAGATCGAGCGGCAGCAGGGTCCGCAAATCGATGATCTCGGCATCGATGCCGGTTTCTTCCACGGCCGCCTGCGCGACATAGACCATGGTGCCGTAGGCGAGCACGGTGACGGCCGAGCCCGCCCGGCGGATCGCCGCCTTGCCGAGCGGCACCGTGTAATGGCCGTCGGCGACCTCGCCCAGTTCATGCTTCGACCATGGCGTCACCGGTCGGTCGTGATGGCCATCGAACGGTCCGTTATAGAGCCGCTTCGGCTCCAGAAAGATCACCGGATCGGGATCCTCGATCGCCGCGATCAGCAGCCCCTTGGCATCATGAGGATTGGACGGCACCACCGTCTTCAGCCCCGACACATGGGTGAACAGCGCTTCCGGGCTCTGGCTGTGCGTCTGGCCGCCAAAAATGCCGCCGCCGGTCGGCATGCGGACAACGATCGGGCAGGTGAAATCGCCGTTCGAGCGGTAGCGCAGGCGTGCTGCTTCCTGCGTCAGCTGGTCGTAAGCCGGGTACATGTAGTCGGCAAACTGAATTTCCACGCATGGCTTCAGCCCATAGGCGGCCATGCCGATGGCGGAGCCGACAATGCCGGATTCGTTGATCGGCGCATCGAAGCAGCGGCTCTTGCCGTACTTNGGCCATGCCGATGGCGGAGCCGACAATGCCGGATTCGTTGATCGGCGCATCGAAGCAGCGGCTCTTGCCGTACTTCGCTTGCAGGCCTGCCGTGCAGCGGAAGACACCCCCGAAGAAGCCGACATCCTCGCCATAGACGATGACGCGTTCGTCGCGCGCCATCGACACGTCCATGGCGTCGCGGATCGCCTCGATCATGGTCCGTCTCGGCATGGTCAGACTCCCGCCTGCTGGCGCTGGCGCCTGAGATGCGGCGGCATCTCGGCAAACACGCCCTCGAACATCTCGCGCGTCGACGGCTTGCCGCCGGCATGCAGCGTGCCGTGGCCTTCAGCTTCCTTCTGCGCCGCGATCACCGTCTCGAGGATTTCGGCCTCAGCCTGGGCGTGACGCTCGTCCGACCAGACGCCGCGTTGGATCAGATGGTTCTTCAGCCGCATCACCGGATCGCCGAGCGGCCAGGCGTCGGATTCCGTCTTCGGCCGGTAGGCCGACGGATCGTCCGAGCTCGAATGCGCGCCGGCACGGTAGGTGACATATTCGATCAGCGTCGGCCCGAGATTCTGCCGCGCCCGCTCCGCCGCCCATTTGGCCACGGCATGCACGGCGAGATAATCATTGCCGTCGACGCGCAGCGCCGGAATGCCGAAGCCGAGGCCGCGCGCGGCAAAGGTGCCGGAGCCGCCGCGCGCAATGCCTTGAAACGTCGAGATCGCCCACTGGTTGTTGACGACATTGAGGATGACCGGCGCCTTGTAGGTCGAGGCGAACACCAGTGCGGAATGGAAATCGGATTCGGCCGTCGAGCCGTCGCCGATCCACGCCGCCGCGATTTTCGAATCGTTGCTGATAGCGGAAGCCATCGCCCAGCCGACCGCCTGGATGTATTGCGTCGCCAGATTGCCGGAGATCGAGAAGAAGCCATGCTCCTTCGACGAATACATGATCGGCAATTGCCGCCCTTTGAGCGGATCGGCCTCGTTGGAATAAATCTGGTTCATCATCGTGACCATCGGATAGCCGTCGGCGATGAGCAGGCCGGCCTGCCGATAGGTCGGGAAATTCATGTCGCCTGGCGCCAGCGCCTTGCGGAAAGCGCAGCTCACCGCCTCTTCGCCCAGATGCTGCATGTAGAACGAGGTCTTGCCCTGGCGCTGCGCCATCTGCATGCGCGCATCGAAGCTGCGCAGCGTCATCATGTGGCGCAACCCCTCGAGCAGCTCCTCGTCGGTGAGCAGCCCGGCCCACGGCCCGACCGCCTCACCGGTGCGGTTGAGCACACGGATGATCGAAAACGCCATGTCGCGGATGGTGCGCGGATCGACATCGATGTCCGGTCGCGGCACCGAGCCCGCCTTGGGGATAGGCACGTTGGAGAAGTCGGGCGTTCCGCCCGGCCGCACTTCCGGCTCCGGCACATGAAACCGCAACATCCCAGCATCGGTCATGACCATCGTCCTCCCATGTTGCCCGGTGGTGGATATTTGCACATCCGCGCGGCCGGCACAGCGCCAATTCATCGGGCCTCGAACCCAACCCGGCATCTCGGCCGTCAAGCGACCGCAAGATGCAGATATGGCCGCGAAATTTCTTGTCGATGTTTTGAGGCGGGGCGCAATTTGGCGCAAGATTGCGGGCGATTGCCGCCAGATACGAGCGCGACTGACCTTCTCCCCTTGTGGGAGAAGGTGGATTGCCGCGAAGCGGCAAGACGGATGAGGGGTGTTCCAGCGGAGTGAGACGTTGGTGCCTTCTGGAACACCCCTCATCCGTCGCCTTCGGCGACACCTTCTCCCACAAGGGGAGAAGGGAAGACCGCTTCTCCGTTCACTCCGCCCTCTCCCCATGCTAACCAACGCTAATGGCGCAGAAAAAAGGATACGAAGTCGATTCGTGGCTGGCGAAGCCGGAAGCGCGCATATCGATCGTCCTGCTTTACGGACCCGACCGCGGCTTGGTCGCCGAGCGGGCCAAAACCTTTGCCGCGAAAACTGGCCTGCCGCTCGACGATCCGTTTTCCGTCGTACGGCTCGACGGCGCGGAGGTCGATCGCGACCAGGGCCGGCTGCTCGACGAAGCCCGGACCGTGCCGATGTTCTCCGACCGGCGGCTTCTGTGGGTGCGCAACGCCAGCGGCCAGAAGCCGCTGGCTGAGGACGTCAAGGCGCTGACCGCGGAGCCCGCGCGCGACGCGATCATTCTCATCGAGGCCGGCGACCTGAAAAAAGGCGTCGGGCTGCGCGCCGTGGTCGAGGCGGCCGACAACGCCATGGCGCTGCCTTGTTATGCCGATGAAGCGCGCGACATCGACAGCGTCATCGACGACGAGTTGCGCAAGGCCGGCATGTCGATGGCGCTCGATGCGCGCCAGGCGCTGCGCCGCAATCTCGGCGGCGACCGGCTGGCCTCGCGCGGTGAAATCGAAAAGCTGGTGCTTTACGCCCACGGCCAGAAGGACATTGGCCTCGATGACGTCAGGGCGATGTCCGGCGACGTTTCCGGCGCCTCCTTCGACGACGCGGTCGATGCTGTGCTGGAAGGCAAGATCGGTGACTTCGACACCGCCTTCACCCGCCACTGCCTGTCCGGCGGCCATCCTTTCCTGGTACTGTCCTCGGCGATGCGGCAGCTGCAGCAGCTTCAAATCATGCGCGGCCAGATGGACACCGCCGGCCGCAACGCCGCCTCGGCAGTGGCCGGCGCCCGTCCGCCGGTGTTTTTCTCGCGGCGCAAGCTGGTGGAGAAGGCGCTGGAGCGCTGGAACGTCGAGGCGCTCAGCCGCGCGCTGAACCGGCTGCAATCGGCCGTGCTGCAGACCAGGCGCAGGCCGGATTTGTCGGAAGCGCTGGCGCGGCAGGCGCTGCTCGGCATTGCGGTGGAGAGCGCGAGGCTGGCGCAGCGGTGATCTCCCCCCTTGAGGGGGAGATGTCGCCAAAGGCGACAGAGGGGGTCGCGGCGCGTGGAGCGCTGGCGCCTTTCGCAACGACGAACGAGGTCGGCGCTTGATGGGAGACGACCCTTCTGGCCTGCCGGCCATCTCCCCCTCAAGGGGGGAGATCAGCAGTTCGATCCCTTCGGCAATCGCCAATAAAAAGAAGGGCCGGCAACCGCCAAGCCCTTTCTTCATCCTAAGCCAGAACTTCATTCGCCGGCTAAATATGGCGCAACCCCAACCCTCTACCGCTCATCCTTCAACCGCCGGCATAGCTCGTCGAGCTGCTCCAGACTGCGGTAGTCCACGCGGATCGCGCCGCCTTTGCCCTTGTGCTCGATGGTCACGATCATGCCGATCGTGTTGGTCATCAGCCTTTCCAGCGCCAGCGTGTCGGCATCCTTGCCCGATGCGCCGTGTGCTGGTTTTGCCTTGGGCGGCGTGCCGCCCGCCGGCATCTGCGCCAGCGCTTCCGCCTGGCGCACCGAAAGCCCCTCCTCGACAATCTGCTTGGCGAGCCCAGCTGGATCCTGCGCCGTGACCAGCGTGCGGGCGTGACCGGCTGACAGCGCGCCGTCGACCAGCATGTCTCGGATGACGTCGGGCAGCTTCAGCAGCCGCAGCGTGTTGGCGACGTGGCTGCGGCTCTTGCCGATGACATTGCCGAGATCGGCCTGGGTGTAGCCGTGATCGTCGATCAACTGCTGGTAGCCGAGCGCCTCCTCGACCGGATTGAGGTCGGTGCGCTGGACGTTCTCGATGATCGCCAGTTCGAGCGCCGTGCGGTCGTTGACGTCGCGGACGATGATCGGAATCTCGGTCAGCCCGGCGCGCTGCGCGGCGCGCCAGCGTCGCTCGCCGGCGATGATCTCATAGCGCCCGGCCTGCGTCGGCGAAGGCCGCGCCACCACCGGCTGCACCACGCCATGTTCGCGGATCGACTGGGCGAGATCGGTCAGGTCGGCGTCGCCAAAGTGCCGGCGCGGGTTTTTCGGGTTCGGGCTCAGGAACTCTATCGGCACCTTGCCGTCCGCATTCAAGCCCGGCTTTTCGGCTGCCACCGGGCGGTCGATCTCGCCGATCAGCGCCGCCAGTCCACGCCCCAGTCTCTTTCTCGAAAGGTCTTCGCTCATCTCAATTCCAGATTCTTGATCGTTTCGGTGCCGGATCGCTTTGTTTATCGACCCTGCCTAATCATGCGGCGCGCAATTTACGCTCGCGGCGGATCACTTCGGACGCCAGCTGCAGATAGGCCTGGCTGCCTGAGCACTTGAGATCGTAGAGGATTGCCGGCTTGCCGTAGGACGGCGCCTCGGACACCCGCACATTCCTAGGAATGATCGTCTCGTAGACCTTGTCGCCCATATGTGCCCGCACGTCCTGCACCACCTGGTTGGCGAGGTTGTTGCGGCCGTCATACATGGTCAGCACGATGCCCTGGATGATCAGGTCCGGATTGATCGAACGGCGCACCTGCTCCACCGTTTCCAGGAGTTGGCTTAGCCCTTCCAGCGCGAAGAACTCGCACTGCAGCGGCACAAGAACAGAATCGGCTGCCGCCATTGAATTCAACGTCAAAAGGTTGAGCGAGGGCGGGCAGTCGATCAGCACATAGCCGAACGGCGCACCGCGCTCGGTGGCGGCGCGCAGCGCGTTGCGCAGCTTAAGCACGCGATCCGGCGCCGAGGCGATTTCCATCTCGATGCCGAGCAGATCGAGCGTCGACGGCACGATCGACAGGCCGGGCACCGCCGTCGAAATGGCCGCCTCTTCCAGGCCCAGTTCGCCGGTCAACACGTCATAGGAGGAGACGGTGCGGTCCTTGCGGTCGATACCGAGACCCGTCGAGGCATTGCCTTGCGGGTCGAGATCGACGATCAGCACCTTTTCGCCGATCGCGGCCAGCGCCGTGGCCAGATTGATGGCGGTGGTTGTCTTGCCGACGCCGCCCTTCTGGTTGGCGACGGTGATGATGCGAGGTCCGGTTTTCATGGGTCTGTGCCAGGTATTCATGTGGGCCAGGTATTCATTGCGTCGCCAAGGTTGCGAAGGAGAGCTTACGCAGTCTGCAGATCGGTCACTTCGAGGATGACGCCATGGGCGTCGGTCATGCTCGGATGTTCTACCAGATCGAAAGCCCAGCGGTGAGTGCTTTCTTCCACCTCGGAGCGGTAATCCCGGCCTTTGTGGAACAGCGCCCGCGATCCCTTGGTCAGCCACGGCGCCGACAGATCGAGCAGCGCCGGCAGCGCGGCCAGCGCCCGCGCCGTGATGATTTCCGGTTCGGAAACAAGCGCATAGCTGTCGTCGATGCGCCGGGCGACGACCCGTGCCGGCAAACCGAACTGGCCAATGACCGCCTGTAAAAACGACGCTTTCTTGCGGTTGCTCTCGACCAGATCGATCGACGCGCCATCGCGCTCGACCAGCAGGAAGGCCATTACCAGGCCCGGAAAACCGCCGCCCGAACCGAGATCGGCCCAGCGTTTGGCCTGCGGTGCGATTCGCGCCAGTTGCGCGCTATCCAGAATGTGGCGGCCCCAGACGTCGTCCAGCGTCGACGGCGCGGCCAGATTGATGCTGCGGTTCCATTTCAGGAACAACTGTTCGAACTTCACCAACCGATCGAATGTTTCACGTGAAACCGGTCCCGCGGCCTCTTGCAGGCTCGCCCATGAGGCAGCGCTCACGCAACGGCCCTTTGCGCGGCCGATTCAGCGTTGCGGACGTGCGCGACGATGATTGCCAGCGCCGCCGGCGTCATGCCTTCCATACGCTGCGCGTCAGCGATCGAACGCGGCTGACGCGTTAGCATCTTCTGCTTCAGCTCATTGGACAGGCCGGGAACATCGGCGAAATCCACCGACGCCGGGATCAACCGGCTTTCCTCGCGGCGGATCTGTCCGACATCCGCCTGCTGGCGATCAAGGTAAACCGAATATTTCGCTTCCGTTTCGAGCCGCTCAGCGGTTTTGACGTCGATTGCGCTAAAGGCCGGCGCAACACGGGCCAGCCAGGCTATATCGACGCCGGGATGAGCGAGCAATTCATAAGCGGAGCGGCGCACGCCGTCCCTGTTGATCTCCAGCCCATGCCGCGCCGCTTCGTTGGGCGTCATCGTCGTCGCAACTGCGAGTTCGCGCGCCCTACCAAGATCCTGTGTGACTTGATTGAACCGCTGCGTCCGCTCCGGCGACACGATACCAAGCCGATTTGCCAGAGGCGTAAGCCTTTCATCGGCATTGTCGGCGCGCAGCGATAGGCGAAACTCCGCCCGCGAAGTGAACATGCGGTAGGGCTCGGCAATGCCGCGGCTGGTGAGGTCGTCGACCATCACTCCGATGTAGGCTTCGGTGCGGCTGAGCACGATTTGGTCGTCGGCCGCCGCCTTGCGCGCGGCGTTGAGTCCGGCGAGCAGGCCCTGCGCTCCGGCTTCTTCATAACCGGTGGTGCCGTTGATCTGACCGGCGAGGAAAAGCCCCGCAATACGTTTGGCCTCAAGCGTCGGCTCCAACTCGCGCGGATCGACATGGTCGTACTCGATAGCGTAGCCGGGCTGCAGCATGGTCGCCCGCTCTAGCCCGGGTATAGTTTTGAGAATGTCGAGTTGCACATCCTCGGGCAGGGAGGTCGAAATGCCATTGGGGTAGACCGTGTCGTCGTCCAGCCCTTCCGGCTCGAGGAAAATCTGGTGGCCTTCGCGATCGCCGAACTTGACGATCTTGTCTTCGATCGACGGGCAGTAACGTGGACCTACGCCTTCGATCGAGCCGGAATACATGGCGGAGCGGCGGATATTGGCGCGGATCAGCGCGTGCGTCGCCGGCGTCGTACGCGTGATGCCGCAATGGATTTGCGGATTCTTGATTGTGTCGGTGAGCAGCGAGAACGGCACTGGATGTTCGTCGGCCGCCTGGCTTTCCAGCGACGCCCAGTCGATGGTTCGGCCATCGAGCCGCGGCGGCGTGCCGGTCTTCAGCCGTCCAAGCGCGAAACCGGCGCGGCTCATCGTCGCCGACAGGCCAAGGCTCGCCTGCTCGTTCATCCGCCCGGCGACAATCTTCCTGTCGCCAATGTGGATGAGGCCGCGCAGAAAAGTGCCGGTGGTCAGCACCACGGCGCCGCACGCCAACCGGCGCCCGTCGGCCAGGAGCACAGCGGCGATGCGTCCATCCACGATGTCGAAGTCCAGAACCTCGCCTTCGACGACGTCGAGACCGTTCTGCTGCCGAATCGCTTCCTGCATGGCCAGCCGGTAAAGCTTGCGGTCGGCCTGCGTGCGCGGCCCGCGCACGGCAGGGCCTTTGCGGCGATTGAGCAGGCGGAATTGGATGCCGGCAGCATCGGCTATGCGGCCCATCAGCCCGTCCATGGCGTCGATCTCACGCACCAGATGGCCCTTCCCGAGGCCGCCGATCGCCGGATTGCAGGACATGACACCGATCGTGTCGAAGCGCAGCGTGACCAGCGCGGTCCTGGCGCCAGCGCGCGCGGCAGCGCTCGCAGCCTCGCACCCGGCATGGCCACCGCCCACCACAACCACATCATAGTGATCGATCATTGTCCCTTCCAGATTCCGAGATTTCGCGACACATGTCCCCACGAGAGGACGCTGTCAAGGATTGCAGGTTGATTCGTTCACGGGGAACGGAGTGCTGAAAGCCGCAGAGGTGTTTCACGTGAGTCGGGAAGCGGCGACAATTACCTCGGCTGGCGCTGCCCCTCATCTGCCTGCCGGCATCTTCTCCCGGTGACGGGGAGAAGGGTAGAGCTCAAGCGCTGGCGCGCTTCGGTGGTTGGCGAAATCCCGGATAACAGTACCTTTCTCCCTGTCACTGTACGGTGAGAAATGCCCGGGAGGACAATGAGGGGCGAGGCCGCCCTTCGGCACTTGGCGTTTTTGCCAAACTCCTCATTTCACGTGAAACACGCACTTGGGCGGCCCCCTGTGTTTCACGTGAGTCACTCACACGCCCCCCCTGTTTCACGTGAGTCACTTTCCAATGCAAAACTGCGAAAAGATCACGTCCAGCAGGTCCTCGACATCCACCGCGCCGACAATCCGGCCAAGCCGGTCCGCCGCCAGACGCAGCTCCTCCGCCCGCAGCTCCTGGCCGCGCTCTTGCCCCGACAAAGCCGAGATCAGAAAGCGCCTAGTCTCATTGAGCAGCTCCACATGCCGCAACCGAGACGGCAGGATGTCACCGGCATCGCCGATAGCAGCTGCGGCGCGCCTGCCGATCTCGGCCAGGAGTTCAGCCAACCCAGTGCCGTCCACCGTCGAGATCAACGCATCATAGGCCTCCAATCGCGGCGAACCTTTCAAGAGATCGACCTTGGTGCCGATTCTCAAAACCGGGGCGTCGACAGGCATGTTGCCGATCGCAGTCGGGTCCGCCAGATCTTCCAGCAACAGCACCAGGTCAGCCGTGTGCGCCTTGGCCCGCGCCTTTTTGATACCGATCGCTTCGATCTTGCCGGGCCCCTCGCGCAGGCCCGCGGTGTCGGTTACCCTGACCCGCACTCCGTGGAGATCCAGCACCACTTCGAGCAAATCCCGCGTCGTGCCGGGCTCGTCGGTAACAATCGCCGCCTCACGCCTGGCTAGCACATTGAATAGGCTGGATTTTCCGGCGTTCGGTGCACCGAGGATGACAACCTCGAACCCGTCACGGATGATCTCGGCGGCATGGAAGCCATCGACATGCCGGCCGATCTCGCCCGCCATCGCGCGCACATCGGACCAAACCGTATCCGAAACGGAACCGGGCACGTCGTCTTCGTCGGCGAAGTCGATTTCCGCCTCAATCATCGCCCGTGCATGGATCAGCCGACGGCGCCAGCCAAGATAGAGTTCGCTTTGCACTCCTTCGGCATTCTGCACGGCAAAGCGCCGCTGCGCTTCGGTTTCGGCGTTGACCAGATCGGCCAACGCCTCCGTCTCGACCAGATCCAGCTTGCCGTTGACAAGAGCCCGGCGCGTAAATTCACCAGGTTCCGCATGACGCACGCCGTCAAACCCGGCAATGATCTCCAGCATCTTGCCGGCGACGGCGCGGCCGCCATGGACGTGGAACTCGGCGACATCCTCGCCGGTAAAACTGTTCGGCCCCGGAAAAAACAGCACCAGGCCGTTGTCGATAAGCGACCCGTCCACCGTTCGGAGCTTGCGCAGGGTCGCAACCCGGTCCTTGACCGTGCCACCGGCCACCGTTTCGACAACGAATCCAGTCCTCGGTCCGGAAATGCGGATGACAGCGATGCCGGCGGGCAGGCGCCCGCTGGAAAGCGCAACGATCGAATCGCCCGAAATCATTTGCCCCTTCTCACCGGTCGCCTAGCTATCCAGTCAACAATCCCACAGTGTCGCGGCCGTCATGAACCGCCTGTTCGTCAATATCAAGGTCGATCGCGAGGAGCGGCCGGATTGCCAAATCTGTATGGCCACCTTGTCATCCATGGGGGAGCAGGCGGGTGACCGCTGACCATGGTCCTAATTCCGACGCCAAGCAGTTCTGGGCGGGCCAGCAAGCCCTACGCAGGCCGCATCGTTAACGCCTGTGCCTGGCCCGGACCGTGAAGCTGGATCCCATCGCCCCCCGCAGGCCGGCCTCGTTCCGGTTACGAATCGAATCCCGACCCGCGTCACGCCGATATCGTCTCCGCGATCGGAACGGATGCGAATCAACTTAACATCAGCTTGGTATCCGGCCGCCGACCGGCAGACCGGGGCTATGCACGGCTATCCTGCCGGTGGTGCCGGATCCGTAGGAACCGAGCCGCTGTTGCGACGCCGGTAGCTCAACCCGTGTTTCCGTCCAAGGCCGAAGGAAGCGGCGTCACATCAATGGATAGCGGCCGCGGCCCGAACAGCAAATCCTTGGCGGCGACCACCGCTCCGACCGTGATCAGGATGCAAGCAACAGCCACCGACCAGTGAAACACACCAAAGCCTGCCAGCAGAAGCACGATGACCGAGAAGAGGGGCGCCGCGTAGGAGAGGGCGCCGAGGATCATGATGTCCCCGTGCTTGCAGCCATAGTCCCAGGCGTAAAAGCCGGCGCCTAGCGGTATTACGCCCAAGATGACGATGGCGCTCCACTGCGTCGCCGTCTGTGGCCAGACGGTGGTCTCAAGGGTGAGGTGCAGCATCAAGGCGACCGCAGCCGTGATGAAGCAGTAACCGGCGACCACATCGGTCGGCACCTTGCCGAAGCGGCGCGACAAAACCGAATAGCCGGCCCAGATGAAAGCGCAGAACAGCGCGATGACATGCCCCTTCATCACACCATTGGCCAGTCCGATCGTGCCGCCCTTGGTGATCACCACAATGGCGCCGGCAAGGCCGAGCATGACGCCGGCGATGTGATGGGCCCTAAGCTTTTCTCCAGGCAGGAAGGCGGCAAAGACGACGATCAGCAACGGCCAGAGATAGGCGATCAGGCTGACCTCGACCGGCGGCGCCGACTGGATGGCGAAGAAATAGGCGCAGTGATAGATGCACAGCCCCGCTGTGCCGAGCGCCCAGACCTGCCACGGCTGGCGCAGCGACTTGATCGCCGCCGGACGGACAAGCCAGCTCGACGCGCCGACCAACCCGCCGAGCAGAAACGTCATCGCCGCCAGCTGAAAGGGCGGAATCGGTCCCGCCGCAGTCGAAAGCAGCGCCAGGAACGACCATGTCAGAATGGCCGAGAAGCCGATCAGGGTCGGAATGTTTTCTTCACGTCGCACGTTCCCAGCCCCGAAACACCGAAAGCGCGTCGCATTTGAACCGACTCAGGCGACGCGCTTTAGTCTTTGTTTTATGCATGTCGTTGTCTCAAAACCGGGGTCACGGGGTCACTTGAGCGACATGCGTGAGTATTCGCATAAAGGCGGTGCCCCACGCTGCCGCAAGCGGCCGTTCGATATCGGGAATGCTACCCGCCCAGCAAAAAACCCCGTCCCAGTTCCCGGAACGGGGCTTCAATGCATGACCGATGGCCCGACGAGAAGCTTACGTGTTCATCGAATCGAAGAAATCGGCGTTGGTCTTGGTCTGCTTCAGCTTGTCGATCAGGAACTCGATCGCATCCGTGGTTCCCATCGGCGCCAGGATGCGACGCAGGACGAAGATCTTCTGCAGATCCTGCTTGGAGACCAGCAGGTCTTCCTTGCGGGTGCCTGACTTCAAGATGTCCATGGCCGGGTAGATGCGCTTGTCGGCGACCTTGCGGTCGAGCTGGATTTCGCAGTTGCCGGTGCCCTTGAACTCTTCGAAGATGACTTCGTCCATGCGGCTGCCGGTGTCGATCAGCGCGGTGGCGATGATGGTCAGCGAGCCGCCTTCCTCGATGTTGCGGGCCGCGCCGAAGAAGCGCTTCGGCCGCTGCAGCGCGTTGGCGTCGACACCGCCGGTCAGTACCTTGCCGGAGGACGGCACAACGGTGTTGTAGGCACGGCCGAGGCGGGTGATCGAATCGAGCAGAATAACGACGTCGCGGCCATGCTCGACTAGGCGCTTGGCCTTTTCGATGACCATTTCGGCGACCTGGACGTGGCGCACCGCCGGTTCGTCAAAGGTCGAGGACACGACCTCGCCCTTCACCGAACGCTGCATGTCGGTCACTTCTTCTGGCCGTTCGTCGATCAGAAGTACGATCAGATAGCATTCCGGATGATTGGCCGTGATCGAGTGGGCGATATTCTGCATCAGCACCGTTTTACCGGTACGCGGCTGCGCGTTGATGAGCGCGCGCTGTCCCTTGCCGATCGGCGCCACCAGGTCGATCACCCGCGACGAGATGTCCTTGCCGGTCGGATTGTCGATCTCCATCTTCAGCCGCTTGGTCGGATAGAGCGGCGTCAGATTGTCGAAATGGATCTTGTGACGGATCTTTTCGGGATCGTCGAAATTGATCGTGTTGACCTTGAGAAGGGCGAAATAGCGCTCGCCCTCTTTTGGGCTGCGGATCGGCCCTTCGACGGTATCGCCGGTCTTCAAGGAGAAGCGGCGGATCTGCGAGGGCGAGATGTAGATATCGTCGGGACCCGGCAGATAATTGGCGTTGGCTGAGCGCAGGAAGCCGAAACCGTCCTGCAACAACTCGACCACACCATCGCCGATGATCTCGACGTCCTGGGCGGCCAGTTTCTTCAGGATGGCAAACATCAACTCCTGCTTGCGCATGACGCTTGCGTTTTCCACTTCGAGCGATTCGGCATAGGCGATCAGCTCTGGCGGCTTCTTGTTCTTGAACTCTGCGAGTTTCATTTCTTGCATAGACGGACTCTGAATCTGCTTTGGGGAAAATATATCGGCTGGATGCGATAAATGCCGGGCGCGGCCGAAAGCAATCAAGGGCGGCGCATGACGGGAAGGAAGACCCGTCTTTTATCGTCGGTCGGGGGAAAGAGCAAGCTGCGTTTTGTCGACCGAAATGGGCCTAGAACGGCTTGACGACAACCAGGATGACGATGGCGATCATCAGCAATGTGGGGATCTCGTTGACGATTCGCCAGTGCCGCGCCGGTTTTTCATTGCGGTCCTCGGCGAATTTCCTGACAGCACCGGCCAGATAGCCATGCACGCCCGACAGCAACAGCACCAAGCCTATCTTGGCGTGTAGCCAGCCGCCGTGAAAGCCAAACACTTTCCAGGCAAGCCAAAGCCCGAACACCCAGGTGACGATCATCGCCGGATTGATGATGCCGCGCAGCAGACGCCGCTCCATCACCTTGAAGGTCTCCGACTGGACGGACCCCTTCTCTGCGTCGGCGTGGTAGACCAGCAATCGCGGCAGATAGAGCATGCCGGCCATCCAGGAGATGACGGCCAGGATATGGATTGCCTTCGCCCAGGGATAGAAACCCTCAGGCGCAAAGAAAAACAAAAGTGCGGTGAGAACAACCAGCACTCCGATGCCGATGGTCATGCGCATCATCGCCCCACGAGTGCTGTTGCCGCCCGTATTATCCGATTGAGCCATCAGCGTGTCGCGCTCCGCACCTGCTTCACCATCGCCTCGACATGTGCCACCGGCGTCTCCGGCGTAATGCCATGGCCGAGATTGAAGATCAGCGGTCCGTCGCCCAGCGCCTTGAGGATCGCATCGACGCCGTCCGACAGGGCTTTGCCGCCAGCCACGAGCCGCAAGGGATCGAGATTGCCCTGGACCGCCCCTGAATGCTGCAGTTCGTTCGCAGCCGACAGGGGCACGGTCCAGTCGATCCCCAGCCCCGTCACCCCGGTCTTCTCACGATAGGTCTCGTAGCGGGCGCCGGCGCCCTTGGGAAAGCCTATGATCGGAACATCGCGATGAACCGCACGAACTTGCCTGACGATCTCCGCCACCGGTTGCACGCAGAACTGCTCGAAAGACGCATCATCAAGCACGCCGGACCAGGAATCGAAAATCTGCACCACGTCGGCACCGGCTTCGATCTGGCGGATCAAATAGGCCGCGGAGTGATCGGCGAGCACTTTCAGGAGATGCTTGAAGGCCGTCGGTTCGCGATAGGCAAACAGCCGCGCCGGCGCTTGGTCGGGTGTGCCGTGGCCAGCGATCATGTAGGTCGCCACCGTCCACGGCGCGCCGCAGAAGCCGATCAGCGTGGTCTCGTCAGGCAATCTTGCCCGCAGCCGGCGAACCGTTTCGTAGACCGGTTCGAGATTCACGTGAAACGTTTCACTGTTGAGAGCCGAAATCTCAGCTGCAGTGATTGGCGTCAGCAGCGGCCCGCGGCCCTCCTCGAAGCGGACATCGCGTCCCAGCGCATGCGGCACGACCAGAATGTCAGAGAACAGGATCGAGGCATCGAAGCCGAAGCGCTCGATCGGCTGCAGCGTCACTTCGACAGCCAGATCAGGATTGTAGCAAAGATCGAGAAAGGACCCGGCGCGCTTTCTGGTCTCGCGGTACTCCGGCAAATAGCGCCCGGCCTGGCGCATCATCCAGAGCGGCGGCGGAAACACTGCCTCGCCTCTCAGCACGTCCAGCACGATGCGGTTCTCGGGCATTGAGCGCTCTCTTCCCTGCCTTCTCTATAATTAAATAGTCTATTTCTAGAATTTTCTGATTCTAAGAGTCTGTTGGTATCGGTGGTTGTCACCTGTCCCGCTTTGCCCTGGAAAAGGCCAGCCAGCATTTTGTCGCGTGTTTCTTCCGCGGGATTGTCAAAGAGTGTGGATGACCAGGATTCCATCACTGGAGTCAATGGTTTGGCGTAGCCGCTGAAAAACCGCCTCTGTGAATGAAGCGCTGGCAAAAACGCCCGTCCCCAGATTTGTCCCCAGCCGCACAGTGAAGCTGACAGCGCATCGAATTGTGGACAACTGGCCTTCTGATACAGTCGCCTCCAGCCGGTCGCCTTGCGGCCCCGGTTTATCCACACAAGCCCACAGCCTGAGGCGCCCCCTGTGAACAAACCCCAGAGCTTCTTTCATCTGCACCTGATTTCCGACGCCACCGGCGAGACGCTGCTGGCGGCCGGCCGCGCCGCCTCGGCGCAATACAAGGATGCGCGCGCCATCGAGCATATCTATCCGCTCATCCGCACCGAAAAGCAGGTGGCGAAAGTCTTCGAGGACATAGAGGAGGAACCGGGCATCATCCTCTACACCGTCGTCGACCAGAAGCTGGCGCGCGGTATTGACGAGCGCTGCGCCGCCATGGGGCTGCCCTGCGTTTCGGTGCTGGAGCCGGTCCTCACCGTCTTCCAGTCCTATCTCGGCACGCCGGCCGGCCGCCGCGTCGGCGCCCAGCATGTGCTCGATGCCGATTATTTCCACCGTATCGACGCACTCAATTTTACGATGGAGCATGATGACGGCCAGCTGCCGCTCAACATGGACGACGCCGATGTCGTGCTGATCGGCATTTCCAGGACATCGAAGACGCCGACCAGCATCTATCTCGCCAACCGCGGCATCAAGACCGCCAACATCCCGATCGTGCTCGGCGTGCCCGTGCCCGAAAGCCTGGTCGCTGCCACCAAGCCGCTGATCGTCGGGCTGATCGCCACCGCCGAACGCATCTCGCATGTCCGGCAGAACCGCGTGCTCGGCAACAGCAGCACCTACGAAGCGACCGATTATGTCGACCGTGCCTCGATCGCCGAAGAGCTCGCCTATGCCCGCCAGATCTGCACCCGCCACAATTGGCCGATGATAGACGTCAGCCGCCGTTCGATCGAAGAGACCGCGGCAGCCATTGTTGCCCTGCGGGGGAAGAATAGATGATGGGATGGCAACGCGACCTCCTGCCCCGATCAACCACAATCGACCAGGCCCAGAACCCATGACCGAAAAAATCATCCTTGCCTCCGGCAGCCCGTTCCGCAAAGCAATGCTCATCAATGCCGGGCTCGGCATCGAAGCGGTGCCTTCCGATGTCGACGAGCGTGCGCTCGAGGCGCCGTTGCAGGACAGCGGTGTGTCGCCGGAAGATGTCGCCCTGATACTCGCCGAAGCCAAGGCGACCGAGGTCAGCGAACGCAGACCGGGCGCCCTGGTGCTCGGCTGCGACCAGACTTTGTCACTGGGAGATGAAGTGTTCCACAAGCCGGCCGACATGGAAGGCGCCCGCCGCCATCTGTTGGCGCTGTCAGGCAAGACGCATCAGTTGAACAGCGCCGCCGTGCTCTGCCGCAACGGCAAGGTGCTGTGGCGCCATGTCGGCATCGCCAGCCTTACCATGCGCAAGCTCGATCCGGCCTTCGTCGGCCGGCACCTGGCCCGCGTCGGCGCCAAGGCGCTGTCGAGCGTCGGCGCCTACCAGATCGAGGGCGAAGGCATCCAGCTGTTCGAAAAGATCGAAGGCGATTATTTCACCATTGTCGGCCTGCCGCTGTTACCGGTGCTGGCGGAATTGCGTGCGCTCGGAGCCATCGATGGTTGAGAAAAAAGCTTTCGTCACCGGCCATCCGATCGCGCATTCGCGCTCGCCGAAGATCCACGGCTATTGGCTGAATACATACGGCATCGACGGCAGCTACCGTGCGATCGATGTCGCGCCGGCCGATTTTCCCGAGTTCCTCTCGTCGCTCGAGGCCAATGGCTATCAAGGCGGCAACGTCACCATCCCGCACAAGGAAGCCGCCTTCGCCCAGGTCGAACGCCGCGACGAGGCGGCGGAGATGATCGGCGCGGTCAACATGCTGTGGCTGGACGACGGCGTGCTGTGGGGCGGCAATTCGGACTGGATCGGCTTTGCCGGCAACCTCGACGAGCATGCCCCGGGCTGGGACAGGAATAGTCCGGCCGTGGTGCTCGGCGCCGGCGGCGCGTCGCGCGCGGTCATCCACGCGCTTAAATCGCGCGGCATCAAAGATATCCGCATCGTCAACCGCACATTGGCGCGGGCGCAGGAACTCGCCGACCGCTTCGGCGCCGGCGTTTCGGCACATGGCGCGGTCGGCGACTTGCTTGGCGATGCCGGCTTGCTGATCAACACCACGGCACTTGGCATGCATGGCGATGCGACGCTGGCCGCCGATCCGGCCGGCCTGCCAGCTCACGCCATTGTCGCAGACATCGTCTATGTGCCGCTGGAAACACCGCTGCTTGCCGCTGCCCGCGCGAGAAATTTGAAGACGGTCGACGGGCTCGGCATGCTGTTGCACCAGGCTGTGCCCGGTTTCGAACGCTGGTTCGGCAAGATGCCGCAGGTCACGCCTGAGTTGCGACAGATGATCGTCGCCGACATCCTCGCCAAATGATGGGTCGCAAATGATGGGCGCCAAATGATGATCGTGCTTGGCCTCACCGGGTCGATCGGCATGGGCAAGTCGACGACGGCGAAAATGTTCGTCGACGCCGGCGTGCCGGTGCATGATTCCGACGAGACCGTACATCGCCTCTATGCCGGCAAGGCAGCACCTCTCGTCGAGGCGGCCTTTCCGGGCACCGTGATTGCCGGTTCGGTCGACCGCACCGAGTTGGCGCGCCGCGTGCTCGGCAACGCTGCTGCGCTGAAGACATTGGAGGCGATCGTCCATCCGCTGGTGCGGGCCGATGCCGATGCCTTTCTGGCAAGGCACCGCGCCGCCGGCGCGCCGCTCGTCGTGCTCGACATTCCGCTGCTGTTCGAAACCGGCGGCCGCAACCGTGTCGACAAGGTCATCGTCGTCACCGCGCCGGCCGATATCCAGCGCGCCCGCGTGCTGGCGCGTCCTGACTTGAGCGAGGAAAAGCTGGCGGCCATCCTGGCCAAGCAGGTGCCCGATGCCGAAAAACGCCGGCAGGCCGATTTCGTCATCGACACCGGTGAAGGCATGGACGCCGCCCGCACCGCGGTCGGCGCGATCATTGCCGAGCTCTCAGGACGCTGAGCTCGCCTGCTAACTCCTGGGGGATAAGTCGCGCCCATCAGGCCCCTGACGGCAGGCTGTCGGCATTACCCATTGCCATTTTGTTCCGCTCCATGATTCTACTCCTCCAGGAGTAGGTTGATTCTATGCGTGAGATCATTTTCGATACCGAAACCACCGGACTCGACATGCGCGACGACCGCATCATCGAGCTTGGCGGCGTCGAGCTGGTCAACCGCTTCCCGACCGGCCGCACCTTCCACAAATTCATCAATCCGCAGGGGCGCGCCGTCCATGTCGAGGCGCAAGCCGTGCACGGCATCAGCGCCGCCGACCTCGTCGGCAAGCCGACCTTTGCCGAAATCGCCGAGGAATGGCTCGCCTTCACCGACGGCGCCAAGCTCGTCGCCCACAACGCCAATTTCGACATCGGCTTCCTCAACACGGAATTCGGGCGGCTCGGCCAGCCGGCCATAGACACCGGGCGCGTCGTCGACACGCTGGCGCTGGCGCGGCGCAAGCATCCGATGGGCCCCAATTCGCTCGACGCGCTCTGCCGCCGCTACGGCATCGACAACGGCCACCGCACCAAGCACGGCGCGCTGCTCGATTCCGAGCTCCTGGCCGAGGTCTACATCGAACTCATCGGCGGCAAGCAGGCCGCACTTGTCCTCGACGCGGTCGTGGTGCAGCTCAACAGCAATGGCGACGTTGCCGACATCGACATCTCGATCGCCGCCAGGCCAATCGCCCTGCCGCCGCGCCTGACTGAGGGCGAGCGAGCGGCGCATGCGGGGCTGGTGGCGACGCTGGGTGAAAAGGCGCTGTGGCTGAAGGTGGCGGCGGGGTGAACGGATCGCGGAGGTAGCGTTCCGTCACACCCCTCTCTGGCCTGCCGGCCATCTCCCCCTCAAGGGGGGAGATCAGCAGCTTCGCCGCTCCAGCCCATTCCTGCAACGTCTAAAGTTGGCGAAGGTCGCGATGAGGGGGAGATGCCTGGCAAGGCAGAGGGGGTGCTGTCCCGCCAGCATCTCAGTATACAAAAAGCCCGGCACGAAGCCGGGCTTTCAACTCATGCGCGTGACGCTTGCCTTCAGCTCACCTTGACCTTCGATGCCGCCTGGTCCTCGGCCAGCTTCTGCTGGAACATCTGGGCAAAATCGATCGGGTCGAGCATCAACGGCGGGAAGCCGCCATTGCGGGTGGCTTCGGCGATGATCTGGCGGGCGAACGGGAACAAAAGCCGCGGGCATTCGATGAACAGGATCGGCAGCATGTGCTCCTGCGGGAAGCCGGCGATGGCGAAGACGCCGCCATAGACCAGTTCGACATTGAACAGCACTTCCTGGTCGAAGGACGCCTTGGCGTTCAAGGTCAGATTGACGTCGAACTGCTTGTCGGAGAGCGGGTTGGCATTGACATTGACGTTGATCGCAATGCCTGGGGCCTTGTCGCGGCCGCGCAGCGAGTTCGGCGCGCCGGGGCTTTCGAAGGACAGGTCCTTCACATACTGGGCAAGCACGTTGAGCGAGGGCTGCGCCGTTTCGCCGTTGCCGTTGGCGGCGCCGACCGGCGCGTCATCTTTGCTGGCCATGAGCCTTGTTCCTTTTGCCTGGACAGCAGCGCTGACCGAATTGAAATCGGGCGTTGGCTAGCATGGTCGGCAAGACAAGACAAGGTTTGCCGCCTTCAGGCCGAAAGGGGTCAATAGTCAGTCGTTGGCAAGGTGACGTTCAGTCGTCCTTCAGGCGGCGCCACGGCGAGTTATGGTCGGGACCGCGCTTGAAATCGTCCTCGCGCGAATAGTCGCGGTCGTCGAGGTCGATGACCTTGTCACGCGACCTGCCGCGAAAACCGCCGGCGGTGAAATCGGTCGCGACGACGATGCGGCCCTTGAGCCTGCGCCAGGCAAGGTCGCGCACCGGCGGCAGGAACAGCAGCAGGCCGACAATATCGGTGATGAAGCCGGGGATGATCAACAGGATCGCGGCGACCACGATCATGGCGCCATGCGCGAGCTGGCGGCTGGGGTCGCCGCCGCCGGCCATCTCGGCGCGGACCCGCGCCATGACGCCAAAACCCTGGTGCCGGAGCAGAAGCACGCCGGCAATGCTTGAAGCCAGCACCAGACCGACCGTCGCCAGCGCCCCGACCTCGCGGCCGACAATGACGAAACCGGCGATTTCCAGCAGCGGCAGCGCAAGCAGGAACAGAGGAAGGAAGGAAATGCGCAAGTCTTGACCGATCGTTTCCATGTTTGCCGGGCGGCGCATAATCGCCGCTGGCACTGAGGCCGTTAGATAGGTATGCCTGCCTTTGATTTGAATGATTGCGCCATGCGTTCTATATGCTTTGCATGTTTAACGCCATGCGACCGCCGCCCGATTGGCTGGCGGTCCCGGCCAGGTCAGGGATTGATTGGCGAAAGATATGGGATTCTTCGACTTCGGCACCATTTTCTTTCTGATTGCGGCGGTGGTGATCTTTTTCCAGCTGCGCAACGTGCTTGGCCGCCGCACGGGCAGCGAGCGCCCGCCCTTCGATCCGTACACGGCCAGCCGCACCGAGAAGGACGCGACCCAGAAGCCCGAAAATGTGGTTTCGCTGCCACGCAAGCGCATGCCGGGCGAGACGGCTGCCGAGACCTATGCGGCCATCGATGCCTTCGCCAAGCCCGACACCGACCTCAACAAGGGCCTGCGCGCGATCAAGGACAATGATCCCTCCTTCGACCCCAAAGTCTTCGTCGACGGCGCCAAGATGGCTTATGAGATGATCGTCATGGCCTATGCCGATGGCGACCGAAAAACGCTGAAGAACCTGTTGTCGCGCGAGGTTTTTGACGGCTTCGTTGCCGCGATTGGCGACCGCGAGGCGAAAGCCGAAAAGATCCAGTCCTCCTTCGTCGGCATCGACAAGGCCGACATCGTCTCGGCCGAGATGAAGGGCGGCGAGGCCCACATCACGCTGCGCATCGTGAGCGAACTGATTTCGGCGACCCGCGACAAGGCGGGTGCCGTCATCGACGGCGATCCCGAGACGGTGGCCGAGGTCAAGGATGTCTGGACCTTCGCCCGCGACACACGCTCGCGCGATCCGAACTGGAAGCTGGTCGCCACCGAGGAAGAAGACTGAGCCTATGCATGTCGCCCGGTGCGGGCAGCTTTTTTGGGATAGCGACATGCAGGCAAACATCGGCAGTGGCGAGGCTGAGGTGTCGCTCTCGCCGCTTTTCGTGGAAAAGTCCTTCGATGATCTTCCCGGTTGGAATTTCGATGACCATCTGCCCGCTTTCGAAGCCTTCCGCCGTTCGGCCTTTCATGTCCTGAACAAGCCCTACCGCACCGGTTCGTTGGGCGTCCGGTTCGACGCGTTTGCCGGCGCTTATGACGAGGCGCGCACCGTTTCGCCGGCGAATCGGTCGGCGGCCAAGGGTTTTTTCGAGCGCCATTTCGCCCCAGTCCAGATTCGATCCGAAAACCCCGGCCTGGTCACCGGCTTCTACGAGCCGGAGGTCGAGGCCTCACCAGTGCGCACGGATGAATTCACGGTGCCGCTGCTGGAGCGGCCTTCCGATCTCGTCGACATCGATGATGCCAACCGTCCTCGAGGGATGGACGACTATCTCGCCTTCGCCCGCGATACGCCGCAGGGCCTGGTGGAGTATTTCGACCGCAGTGAGATCGAGAGAGGCGCGCTGGCCGGCCAAGGCCTGGAAATCGCCTGGCTTGCCGACAAGGTCGACGTCTTCTTCATCCATGTGCAAGGTGCGGCCAGGCTGAAGATGACCGACGGCCGGCTTTGCCGCGTCACCTACGCCGCCAAATCCGGCCAACGTTTCAGCGGTCCGGGGAAGATTCTCGCCGAACTCGGCGAAATCCCACTGGAAAAAGTGACGATGCAGTCTATCCGCGCCTGGTTCAGGGCGCATCCGGATCGCGTCGACGAGATCCTCTGGCAGAACCGCTCCTATATCTTCTTTCGCGAAGCCGATGTCGACGATGCCGCACTCGGTCCTATCGCCGCCGCCAAGGTGCCGTTGACGCCGGGCCGTTCGCTCGCGGTCGACCGGCTGCGGCACACATTCGGTACCCCCTTCTACATCGACGCTCCGTCGCTGACCGCCTTCGACGGAAAACCGTTCCGGCGGCTGATGATTGCGCAGGACACCGGCTCGGCCATCACCGGACCGGCGCGGGGCGATCTGTTCGCCGGCTCCGGCGATGCGGCCGGCGAGATCGCCGGCGTCGTTCGCAATGCGGCCGATTTCTATGCCTTGGTTCCACGCGCTCTCGTTTCGGAATCGAATCGATGAGCAAGCGCCCCGATAAACTCAACGAAGACGACCGGGTGCTGTGGAACCTGGTGGCGCGCACCGCCCGACCGCTGAAGGGCCGGACCGCGGTCGAGATTCCCGACATCGTCGTCGACCCCAAGCCGGCACAGACGCCGGTCGCTGTCGGTCCGGTCCTCGCCGCCAAGCCGAAGGCGCAGCATGTATCGCACGCGCTGGACGAGCCGACATTGGACAAGCTGAAGAAGGGCCGGCTGCCGATCGAAGGCCGCGTCGATCTGCATGGCATGACCCAGGACGAGGCCTATTCGCTGCTGTTTTCGTTCCTGCACCGGGCCCATGCCGGCGGCATCCGCTATGTCCTCGTCATTACGGGAAAAGGGTCGTCGTCGGGCGGCGACGGCGTCTTGCGGCGCGCCGTGCCTGCCTGGCTGTCGACGCCTGCCTTCCGGCCGCTGGTCTCCAGCCACGATCACGCCGCCCGCAACCACGGCGGTTCGGGCGCGCTCTACGTTCGACTCAGGCGAACCCGCTGATGACGCCGTTCGGCGAAAAACTGCGGGCGCTTCGAGCCGAGCGCGGCTTGCGCCAGAAGGACATGGCGCAGGCGATCGGAGTCAGCGCCGCCTATTTGTCGGCGCTGGAACATGGCCGCCGCGGCGCGCCGACCTGGACGCTGATCCAGAAGATCATCGGCTATTTCAACGTCATCTGGGACGATGCCGAAGAGCTGGCGCGTCTGGCCGAGGCCTCACATCCGCGGGTGAGACTCGATACGTCCGGCCTCAGTCCTGCCGCCACCGAGTTGGCCAATCTCCTGGCCGAAAACATCGAGAAGCTGGACGAAGCCGAGCTTGCCCGCATCACCGCGTCGATCCGGGCCGCACTGGAGCGGCGAGAGTAATCCGGTAAGCGATGCCAAGGCGCAAGGTTTGCTTGCGCTGTTCCTGAAAGCGATGCCCGCCGGCCGATAGCCAGCGGGCATATGTCACGATTACTTCGCGCCGGCCTGGCCGCCACGGCCGCCAGTGCTGTCATGATCGCCGCCGCGGCCACCGCCCAGGCAGTCCGAGTTGAGCTCGCAACAGCGATTGCCCCAGTTGTTGGTCTTGGCGCAACCGGTCTGATCGGCCATGGCGGATCCGGCCAAGGAAGACACCGCAACAACGGCGAGGAAGGCATTACGAAGGAAAGCAGTCATTTGAAGTCTCCATGTTTGGGTGGTTGGGTTCTGGTTACGGCTGTGTGTCGCCGCTGGAGACGGTTTGGTTCACGCAGGTAGCGAAATTTTTTGAGGAGGCGTTTCGAGAGATAAGATTTCGAGGGCAGCGCTGCCCTCATCCGCCTGCCGGCACCTTCTCCCCGTAGTGACGGGGGAAGGGAGATAGCCGCTGCGCCGGCACCTATTCCGCAGCGTTGATGAGGGGCGGCGCTGACTCATCCTGAAGATGGCGCGCGGGCCGATATCCCGCTCGTTCGAAAGCGTCGTGTCCTTACTGAACCGCGCCGACCAGTACCTGCTGGCCGCCGCGGATCGAGACCCAGCGGCCGGTGTTGTCGATGGCCTGCCGCTTGAGGAAGCGATAGCCGGTGGCGTCCCAGATCTTCACCTTGTCGGTCAGATTGTCGAGGACGTAGTCGCCCTTGTCGGTGCGCACGGTCAGCACGGCATGGCCTTCGCCGTCCGGCTTGCGCACGACGGTGATCAAGAGATCGGCCAGCGACACGCCAGAGCGCGAGAGCTGGCGGCGCTTTTCCAGCACATAGTCTTCGCAATCGCCGACGCCCTTGTCGGGATAGGCCCAGACCTCGTCCTTGCCATAGATGTCGTAGTCGCTCATCGGCTTGACGGCGGCGTTGACCCTTGACGTCACGTTGATCAGCTTGCGCATGAAGGCGTCGGTCATCGCGGCGGGGTTGAGGTTGCTCGGCCGGATCGAGCATTCGCCGGGCTGGGTTTTACAGAAATCATAGTGGCCGATCGGCTGCGAGGTCATGCCGCCCGTCGCCATGGCGCCGCCTGCAAGTGCCGGCACTGCCCAGCACGCAGAGATCGCCAGCCCTGCTGCCGCCCACAAGCGCAGCGTCCGTGCCATCGGTGAGGAAGTCATTGTCCCCGTTCGCCCTTGTTCTTAACGAAAGGTTAAAGGGGATTTACACTCCGTGTCAATTATAAGGGGAGCCAGATTCTTCGGCATGGTTACCCGCGCCCGCCCAACAGCGTCTATTGTGCAACAGAACGCCTGTGGCGCGCAAAATCGCCCCGCTTTTGTGGGCAATGCACGCTGCAGCCGGATCGAGCCTCAGCTTTTGGCGGAGCGGACCAGCCTTGGTTTCACCGCAACCCGGTTCTGGCGGCCGTAGCTGGTGATGAAATCGACGATGCGCGGCACGATTTCCGAGCGGAATCGCGACCCGTTGAAGACGCCGTAGTGGCCGACGGCCGGCTGCATGTAATGCGCATGCCGGTCAGCCGGGATGTTGGGGCAGAGATCGTGGGCGGCCTGGGTCTGGCCGAGACCGGAAATGTCGTCGTTCTCGCCTTCGACCGTGAACAGCGCGACATTGCGGATCGCCTTGGTGTCGACCACCTCGCCGCGATGCGTCATCTCGCCCTTGGGCAGCGCATGGCGCACGAACACCGTGTCGACGGTCTGCAGATAGAATTCCGCCGTCAGGTCCATCACCGCCAGATATTCGTCGTAGAAATCGCGGTGCTTCTCGGCATTGTCGCCGTCATGCTTGACCAGATGCATGAAGAAGTCCTTGTGGGCGGTGATGTGGCGGTCGAGGTTCATGCTCATGAAGCCCGACAGCTGCAGGAAGCCCGGATAGACTTCGCGGCCGAAGCCCGGCACCGGCCAGGGCGCGTGCATGATGACGTTGTCGCGGAACCAGTCGATGCCCTTTTCCTTGGCCAGAAGATTGACCGCGGTCGGATTGCGGCGGGTGTCGATCGGCCCGCCCATCAAGGTCATGGTCGAGGGCACGAAGGGATCGCCGCGCTTTTCCATCAGCGCCACCGCTGCCAGCACCGGCACCGAAGGCTGGCACACCGCCATCACATGGGTGTCCGGCCCCAGCGCATGCAGCATGTCGATGATGTAGTCGATATAATCGTCGAGGTCGAAATGGCCGTCGGTCACCGGTACCATGCGGGCATCGACCCAGTCGGTGATGTGCACGTCGGCATAGGGCAGCATCGCCTCGACCGTGCCGCGCAGCAGCGTCGCATAATGGCCCGACATCGGCGCCACAATGAGAAGCTTGGGGTCGGCCTTTCGCCCGGCGGGCACCGACCGCTCGAAGCGGGTAAGATTGCAGAACGGCTTCGACCACACCGTCTTTTCGCTGACCTCGACGCTCTTCCAGTCGACCACGGTCTTGCTCAGGCCGAAATGCGGCTTGCTGTAGCGGCGCGTTGTGCGCTCGAACAGTTCGGCGGTGGCGGCGACCGAGCGGCCCCACGGCGTATGCGAAAACGGATTGAGCGGGTTGGTGTAGAACAGCCGCACTGCATCGGCATAAAGCCGCGCGGGCTGCAGGGCGGCATGGTTCATTTCATAGAGCTGGTAGAACATCAGGTACTCCGCAGCTGCCGTGACCGAAGGGACGACGGACAGCGCCGAGCCTTGAATGTCTCGCGCGGAGGTTAACAAGATATTGCTGCGATGCAATACGTCACGTGGCGTGACATATGCCAATCTTTCGTCCAAGGCCTTGAGAAACCGCGTTGGGCGGGTGCAGCCGGCTCAATGTGCACTGCAAAATGCAAGGCTGTTGGACGACGGGGCAGGATGTGTCCGGCCCGATCGGGCCGGACTTGGACAGATCTAGACGCGCGCCATGCACACCGAGGTATGGCCGGAGCCGATGAAGCCGAGTTGGCCGGCGGCGCCCTTGGACAGATCGAGCACGCGCCCTTTGATGAACGGGCCGCGGTCGTTGATGCGCACGATGACGCTGCGGCCATTATTCTGGTTGGTCACTTTCAACTTGGTGCCGAAAGGCAGGCTGCGGTGCGCGGCGGTCAGCGCCGACGGGTTCATGCGTTCGCCATTGGCGGTCCTGGAATGCAGTGCGTACCAGGAGGCGCGGCCGCACTGGCCAGCGGCGGAGGAGGCGGATGCACCGACCATCAGGCCAGCCGCGATCGTTACCGCGACAAGCGCGGTCTGGTTTGTTTTCTTCATGTTGGGGGGATTGGCTCCGTTTTCGACAGACCCCAGCCGTTAAGTGTGGAATAAGGCAGGAAATGCGGCAAGCATCGGGCAGTTCCGTGGCACCGGCACACGTTTGGAGTCGCTGGGAAACAGTTTGTCAGGCATCTTTCGTGTGGCGCGGCCGTATCGCCGGCGATATTGCGAGCTGTTTCACAGATTCCGTGAGCAAGGCAGGACGTTATAGTACAAGTACAAGAGAGCGCGATTGGGCGCCGTCCTTTCGCTCTGTCATCACGGTCATGGCGCAGTTGACGATCGACTTCGGAAAGGAATCTTGGCGATGAGACTGTTCAGATATCTGCTGGCTCTGATCGTACTGGCCATCGGCGCGCTGTGGTCGCTGTAGGGCATTGGCGTGGTCGGCGGCAGCTTCATGACCGGCCAGTCGCAATGGCTCTATATCGGCATCGTGACCATGCTGGTCGGTTTCGCCGGGCTGGTATGGGCGAGCCGTTCGCCGGGGTGAGTTGCGACGAAAGTCGACCGCCACAGATCGACCCCCACTCCGTCGAGCTTCGCTCGACACCTCTCCCCCGATCGACGGGGGAGAGGAAAGGCGCGAGCCTTGCAGGGGCGCGAACTTATGCGCCTGGCTCCCTTCCTCTCCCTCCGGAGGAGGGAGAGGTGGCGCCGCGAAGCGGTGACGGAGTGGGGGAAGGCGCTGGTCAAACCCGCAGTCGCAAACAGGCACAACCCGGCGAGCAAGAAAACAGCCACCCCTTATTGCCGGTCCATTCTGTTACCTATCTATCCGGTTCGGATAGAATGCCCTGCCCGCGACAGCACTACCCGAACAGCTGATCCAGAATCCTTCCCTCCAGCCTGGCAAGCTCGACCGAACCGCGCCGGCGCGGCCGCGCCACCGACACGTCGAGATCGAGCGCGATGCGGCCCTCGTCGATCACCACCACCCGGTCGGCGAGCGCAACCGCCTCGGCGACGTCATGCGTGACCAGCACGGCGGTGAATTTTTGCTCCAGCCAGATGCGTTCCAGAAGCTGCTGCATTTCGATGCGGGTCAGCGCATCGAGCGCGCCGAGCGGCTCGTCGAGCGCCAGGATCCGAGGCTGGCCGATCAGGGCACGCGCCAGCGCCACGCGCTGCTTCTGGCCGCCCGACAGCACCGAGGGCCATTCGTCGGCGCGGTCGGCGAGGCCGACTTCACCCAGGATGGCGAGCGCGCGCCGCCTGGCTTCCGCACCGGTGGCAAGCCCGGTCAGCCCGACCTCGACGTTTTTCACCACGCTGGCCCAGGGCAACAGCCGCGGCTCCTGGAACATGAAGCGGCTCTCTTCCCCGGCGCCGGCCTTCGCCTCCGGCCCGAATGTAAGGGATCCAGCGGTTGGCCGATCGAGCCCGGCCAGCAGCCGCAACAGCGTACTCTTGCCGCAGCCGCTCTTGCCGATGACGGCCACAAACTGTCCGACGGGCACATCGAGATCGATGCCGTCGAGCACGACCTTGTCGCCAAAGCGCTTTTCCACGCCCTTGAAGGCAAAGGCGCGCTGCCTTTCGACGGCCTCCTCCGGCCGTGACGGTTCCGGCGCGGCGACGAAGGAACGGATGGCGGTCAGGCTGGCGGTTGGCATCGAACCCTCAGGCGTTCTGGAAGGCGGGATGCCAGCCGAGCGACAGCCGCTCGAGCAGGCGGGCGAAGCTGTCGGCAAGCTTGCCGAGCAGCGCATAGATCAGGATCGACAGCACGACCACATCGATCAGCAGGAATTCGCGTGCCTGCATGGCCATGTAGCCGAGGCCGGAACTGGCCGAGATGGTTTCGGCAACGATCAGCGTCAGCCACATGATGCCCAGCGCATAGCGCAGGCCGACGAAGATCGCCGGCAGCGCGCCGGGCAGGATCACCTGAAAAAACAACGCGCGGCGGTCCATGCCGTAGACCCGGCCCATCTCGACCAGATGCGGGTCGACGCTCTGGATGCCGAGCAGCGTGTTGACGTAGATCGGGAAGAACACGCCGAGCGCCACCAGGAACAGTTTTGCTTCCTCGTCGATGCCGAACCACAGGATGACCAGCGGGATCAGCGCCAGATGCGGGATGTTGCGGATCATCTGCAGCGTCGTGTCGGTCAGGCCGCGGCTGAGCGCCGACAGCCCGTTGGCAAGGCCGAGTGCAAAGCCGATCGAGCCGCCGATGGCAAAGCCGGCCAGCGCGCGCAGCGTGCTGACGCCGATGTTCTGTATCAGCTCGCCCGACAGCGTCAGCCGCCAGAAGGCCTCGGCCACCGCGCTCGGCGCCGGCAGCACATTGGCGGGCATCACGCCGGCGCGGCTGGCGGCTTCCCAGCCAATTATGACCAGCGCCGGCAGCAGCCAGCCGATGCCGTTCTGTTTGACCCGTTGAGCCAGGCTCATGACGACGCCTGAAGGCGGTTGGCGCCGTGGAAGCCGACGGCGAATTCATTGGCGATGTTCTCATGCGCCCGTGCCCGCCTGGTGCCCAGGCCGAGACGCGGGAACAGAAGCTCGGCGACGCGGTAGGCTTCCTCGAGATGCGGGTAGCCGGAGCCGATGATGGTGTCGATGCCGATCGCCTGATACTCGCGGATGCGCTCGACGATCTGCTCGGGCGAGCCGACCAAAGCTGTGCCGGCGCCGCCGCGCACCAGGCCGACGCCGGCCCACAGATTGGGCGAAACCACCAGCCTGTCGCGGCGGCCGCCATGCAGTTCGGCCATGCGCCGCTGTCCCACAGAGTCCATCTCCCTGGTGAAGCGGGCCTGGGCATTTTCGATCTGGGCATCGGTGACGTGGCTGATCAGCCGGTCGGCGGCGCGCCAGGCCTCTTCCTCGGTCTCGCGCACGATGAAATGAAGCCTGATGCCGAAACGCAGTTTGCGGCCGCGCCGTTCAGCCTTGTTGCGCGCCGCGCTGAGTTTTTCCGCCACCTGCGCCGGCGGCTCGCCCCAGGTCAGGTACATGTCGACGAGATCGGCGGCGAGCTCCTGGCCGGCATCGGACGAGCCGCCGAAATAGAGCGGCGGCCGCTCCTGTTGCGGCAGAAGATCAAGGCGGCCATTGTCGACGCGGTAATATTTGCCGTTGAAGTTGACGCTCTCGCCCGACACCAGCGCGCGCCAGATGGTCAGGAACTCTTGCGCCTGCGCATAGCGCTCGTCATGCGGCAGGAACACGCCATCGCCGGCAAGCTCGGTCGGGTTGCCGCCGACCACGACATTGAGCAGCAGGCGGCCATTGCTCAGCCGGTCGAGCGCCGCCGTCTGGCGCGCCGCGAAGGTGGGCAACGTCACGCCGGGCCGTAGCGCCACCAGGAATTTGAGCTTTTCCGTCAGCGCTGCAAGGCCGGAGGCGGTGATCCACGAATCCTCGCAATTCTGCCCGGTCGGCAAAAGCACGCCGGGAAAGCCGAGCCGGTCGACGGCCTGTGCGATCTCCTTGAAGTATGCGAACTCCGGCGGCCGCTGCTGCTGTTCGGAGCCGAGATAGGAGCCGTCGCCATGCGTCGGGATGAACCAGAAGAAATCGAGCGGGCCGGCTTGCGGGCTTGATGAAGCGGTCATGGCGAAATCCCTGAGGCTTGAAACGGCAAAGGCGCCGGGCGTTTTCCGCCCGGCGCCACACAAGAAAGTTCAATTGCCCGGTGCGGTCCACACGGCGTCGGAGATGCGCACCGCGTTCGGGATCAGCTTGAGCTTGTAGAAGCGATCGGCTGTCGCCTGCTGGCCGGCGATGATCTCGTCGGTGATCGGGAAGATGCCGAATTTGGTGCGGTTGGCCGCGATCGTCTGTGCATCGAGCGGCACGCCGGTCACCTCATGCAGCGCCGCGGCAACCTTGTCGCGGTTCGCGTCCGCCCATTTCGCCGCCACGCCGAGCGCCGATATCGTCGTGGCGATCGTCTCCGGATGCGCCTTGGCGAAATCCTTGTTGGCGAGGAAATAGGTGTTCACCTTCAGCACCTCGCTGGAGCGCGCCAGCACGCGCGGCTGGTAGCGTGTCTCGGCGATGGCGTAGAACGGATCCCAGACCGCCCAGGCATCGATCTGGTCGCTGGCGAAAGCCGCCGCAGCATCGGCCGGGCTGAGATAGACCGGGGTGATCTGGTCGAAGGGGATGTTTGCTTTTTCGAGTGCCGCGACCAGCAGATTGTGCGCGCTGGTGCCTTTGCCGACGCCGATGCGCTTTCCCTTGAGGTCGGCGAGCGACTGGATCGGCGATGCCGGCTTGACGAAGATCGCTTCGCCGTCGCCATTGGCCGGCAGTGCCGCCGCATAGACGATGTTGGCGCCGGCCGACTGGCCGAAGATTGGCGGTGCGTCGCCGGTCCAGCCGACATCGATGGCGCCGACATTGAGCGCCTCGACCAGCGGCGGGCCGGCGGTGAATTCGACCCATTTCACCGCGACACCGTTGTCGCTCAGCGCCTTCTCGATCACCTGCTGCTGCCGGGCGATGACCGGCAGGCCGGTCTTCTGATAGCCGATGTTGAGCTGCTTCAACTCCTGCGCCGAGGCACTGAGCGAGGCAGCAATCCCCGCCGCCAAAAGGCCAAGGCCGAAAACGCGTCTGGTCAGGCTGAACATGATCCCTCTTCCTTCGCTGCGAACCGGCGCCGGGAAGGGCTCCCTGCCGTGGATGAGAGACAAGGCTAGGTAGGTCTATAAATTTAGTAGAGAAACGATTTTGCGAGTTGGCTGCTTGACGTGGAAATATTTTCTTCAGAACCCAGCGCTCGTCATCCTAGGGTCTGCGCTGCGTCGCTTCGCTCCTTGCTTCGCCTAGGATGACGAAATCGCGAAGGCTGGCGCTAATCTCCATCACCTCACTGCGACCAATACTGCCAGGCCCAGTAAAATCCCTCGTCGCGTGGCGGCAGGCGGTCGCGTTCGGCGTCGAGTTGCACCGGGGCCGGCGATTTCGGTTGCGGCTGTGACGACGAGTTCTCCCGCCAGGCGAGCAGCCAGTTGCCGAGATGGGCGAACAGCACCGCGGTGGACTGGGTCATGACATCACTCCTTCTGTTCCGAATCGGCGGTCGCCGTGCTGCGAAGGGAAGCAGCCGGTCAAACCGGCAGAAACTTGTTGTCATTCCTTTCCCGCCCACGGAACCAGCTGACGCTCGATCCGGCGGATGATGAATTCCAGCACGAAGGCTATTGTCGCGATCACCACTATTCCCATCACCACGACATCGGTGACCAGGAACTGGGCGGCCGACTGGATCATGAAGCCGAGGCCGCGCGTTGCCGCCACCAGCTCGGCTGCAACCAGCGTCGACCAGCCGGCGCCGAGCGCGATGCGCAGGCCGGTGAGGATCGACGGCAGCGCGCTGGGCAGGATGACATGGCGCACCACTTGGCGCTGCGTCGCACCAAGCGAACGCGCCGCATCGATGCGCTCCTTTGAGACACCGCGCACGCCCGAGGCCGTCGACAGCGCCACCGGCGCCAGCATGGCGATTGCGATCACCAGGATCTTTGACGGCTCGCCGATGCCGAACCAGATGATGACCAGCGGCAGATAGGCGAGCGGCGGGATCGGCCGCAAAAATTCGAGCAGCGGATCGAAGATGCCGCGCCCAATGGTGCTGATGCCTATGGCGAGACCGACGGGCACGCCGACGATGATGGCCGCGACCAGCGCCGCGAACACGCGGCCGAGGCTGGCGACGATGTGCTGGAGCAAAGTCGCGTCGACGAAGCCGTCCTTGATCACCACGATGAACTTGGTCCACACAGCGGCGGGCGACGGCAGGAACACCGGCGACACCAGTTGCAGGCGCGCAGACAGCGCCCATGCCGCCAGCACGGCCAGGATGGTGACGGCGCTGATCGCCCGCGAGGAAACCCCGCGCCGCTTCCGCACCGGCCGCGACCACGGCACCGAAATGGCATCGGCCTCGCCGGTCCCGGTGGCCGGCCGCTCGCTGTAGGAGGTTACGCTCATGCCGCCTCTCCTTCGAAGATCGCATCGGTCAGCTCGCCGCGCGCCGCGGCAAAGGCCGGATCGGCCTTGATGGCGCGGATCGGCTCGCCTGCGGCATAGCGCCGGCTGAAGCCGGTTTCGAATGTCCGCACCACATGGCCAGGTCCCGGCGCGAGCACGACGATGCTTGTGGCCAGCACCAGCGCCTCCTCGATGCCATGCGTGACCATCAGCACGCCGACCCGGCTTGCGGTCCACAGGTCGAGCAGCGTCGTCTGCATGCGCTCGCGCGTCAGCGCATCGAGTGCGCCGAGCGGTTCGTCGAGCAGCAGGAATTCCGGCTCGGCCGCGAGCGCTCGGGCGAGGCCGACGCGCTGGCGCATGCCGCCGGACAATTCCCAGATGCGTTTGTCGCCGACGCCGTCAAGCTTGACCAGCGCCAGCAACTGGTCGGCGCGGCGCGCCCGCTCGGCTTGCGGCACGCCGCGCAGCCTGAGCGCAAAGCCGACGTTTTCACGAGCCGTCAGCCAGGGAAACAGCGCATCGTTCTGGAACACGACCGCCCGGTCGGAGCCTGGGCCGGTGATCGGTCTGCCGCCGATCGTGGCGACCCCGCGCGCGGGTTCGACCAGGCCGGCGGCGACATTGAGCAGCGAGGTCTTGCCGCAGCCGGAGCGGCCGACCAGCACGACGAAATCGCCCTTGGCGACATCGATGGAAACTCGGTCGACCGCCGGCGCTGCTTGGCCGTCATAGTGAACCGAGGCCTTGTCGAGTACGAGATGCGGGTCGAGTACGAGATGCGGCATGAAAAGGGGCTCCGGAAGAAAATCAGCCTGCCCCGGCCCTCGTTAAGCGGATCCGGGACAGGCAGCACGCGGCGTCAGGGAAGAGGAAACCGCGCGTGTTCAGAGCAATTCCAGGAAAAGTGTGAAGCGGTTTTCCGTCCGGAATTGCGTAAAACTGAAGATCAGTTCGAGGCCAGAGCCTCGGTCACGTATTTCGACGACACGTATTTCGAATAGTCGGGCAGCACGGCGTCGATCTTGCCCTGCTCCTTGAGGAAGGCCGAAGCTGCCTCCATCGCCTTGACCGTGCCGCCGCCGAGGAATTTGTCGGAAGCCTGCTCCTCCAATGTCGGGAAGACGTAACCCTTGAGGAGCTGCGGCACCTCTTCCAGTTTGGCGCCGGTGATCTTGGCGATCTTGGCCGCTTCCGGCGACGAAACCGACCATGCCTCGGGCTTGGCCAGGAACTGGGCATAGGATTCGCCGGTCACCTTGACGAAATCGCGCACGGCGTCCGGGTTCTTTTCGGCGAAGTCGGTGCGCACGATCCAGGCGTCGAAGGTCGGCGCGCCCCAGGCGGCAACCTGCGAGGAATCCAGCACCACCTTGCCTGTCGTCTTGATCTGGCCGAGCGCCGGATCCCAGACATAGGCCGCGTCTATGTCGCCGCGGGCGAAGGCGGCGGCTATTTCCGGTGGCCTGAGATTAAGGATTTCGACCGACTTCGGGTCGACGTTTTCGTGCTTCAGCGCGGCAAGCAGGCTGTAATGCGTGGTCGACACGAACGGCACCGCCACCTTCTTGCCGGCGAGGTCGGCGATCTTCTCGATGCCGGATCCATTGCGGGCGACCAGCGCCTCGGACTGGCCGATCAGGCCGACGACAAAGATGGTCTGGATCGGCAGTTCGCGGCTGGCGGCCGCGGCCAGCGGACTCGAGCCGACATAGCCGATATCGACCGAACCGGATGCGACGGCGGCGATGACATCGGCACCGGAATCGAACTTACGCCAGTCGATCGTTGCCTTGGTCGCCTTTTCATAGGCGCCGTCGGCCTGTGCTACTTTCGAAGGTTCGACCACCGTTTGGTAGCCAATGGTGATGTTGAGGTCCTGCGCCTGGGCCGGGCCGAGGAAGGCCGCACCCGCCAAAGCTGCCGACGACAGGAGGACAATGCGTCGCGAAATGCTGGACATGAAAGGCTCCATGAAAAATGAGAAAAACCGGATGCCTGTTCATAGTCAGCTAATTCTATCATTCTTGTAGAGTTAAATCGTTCCAAGGAAAAAGCACTTGTTAGAAAAAAACCAACGGCTGATGCGGGCGCGGTGACCGGCCCGTGTCGGACCGTGCACAAACGCAAACGGCGCCCCAAAGGTGCTGAAGAGTTGGTGGTCCTGCCAACCCTCGCTACGGAAGAGGCCTGATTTGGTGCTCGGCGCGCCGCTTGCGGCCTGCCGCAGGATCGATGTCGAGCCGTTGAGCCTCACCGACTTCCGCAGCGACGGCCACCGCTGGATGCTGCGGTCAAGCGGCGTGCCGGTGGCCGCCAAGGCCGCCCGGTCTCAGAGCGGCAAGGCGGCGTCCTGATATCGGGCGCAGGGCGGCGCCCGAGTTGTCGGGAGTCATGTTCGCCGATCCGCGGGCTGCGACCCAAAATTCCCGGCAAAGCCCCAAATGGCGCAAATCCATGCTGTAAAAGACGGTTGATTTGAAAACACGTTCCGCGTGTTCGAGGGTAAGTATAGTAATCTTATCGACATTGGGAGCAGGAGCCGCCGTTCATCGCCGCAATCGCTCGCGGCTGGCTGTGACCGTAACGGCACAAAGCCTTGCTAAAGTGGCCCCTGCGGCGTGAAAACGAAGCAAAATCAAGGTTTCTCGGCTTGTATATCATGTCAGTAGAATTTATGTGTCGAAGCAGCTTGCACGCGGCGGGGAGGCACGTCAGGCGTTTCGCAACCGATGGTTTGGGCCATCGCCTGACAGAGAAACATTCGGTCTATGCTCACCAAAAAAGGCAAGTACGGCCTCAAGGCGCTGGTCCATCTGGCGCATCTGCCGGTGGGACAGCTCGCCTTCGTCGGCGACATCGCCAGCGGCAACAACATCCCGAAGAAATTCCTCGACGCCATTCTGGGCGAATTGCGCAATGCCGGTTTCGTCCAGAGCCGCAAGGGCAAGGATGGCGGCTATCGCCTGGCGCGCCCGGCCGACGAGATCAAGGTCGGCCATGTCGTGCGCGTCCTCGACGGACCGCTGGCGCCCATCCCCTGCGCCAGCCGCACCCAGTATCAGCGCTGTGAAGACTGCAATGAGGCGACATGCCAAGTCCGACATCTGATGCTCGAGGTCCGGCAGGCGATCGCCGAGGTGCTCGACCAGCGCACGCTGGCCGAGATGCGCGACATCGTCCTCGACGACCTTCCGGTCGCGAGGGACATCGACGAGCTTGCGCCGGCGCAAAAGGTCCCCGCCTGATCCTGAGCGTGCTCGCATGAGCGTCGCGCGCGCCAATTCGATCATCCGCAGCTCGATCATCATCGTCGGCGGCGGCGCCAGCGGCGTCGTGCTTGCCGCGCATCTGCTGAAGTCGCCCAACCCGGACCTTCGCGTCACGCTGATCGAAAAGCGTCCGCATTTCGGCCAGGGCATCGCCTATTCGACGCTCTTATCGGCGCACGTGCTGAATGTCAGCGCCGCGGGGATGAGCGCCTATGCCGACGATCCCCTGAATTTCTGGCGCTGGTTGCAGGGGCGCGGCCTGATAAGCCAGGAACAGACGCCGCAGACACCCTTCTATGCACCGCGCAGCGTCTATGCCCGCTACCTCAAGGAAGTGCTCGACGAACTCGAAGCGCGCGAAAAGGAAACCGGCCGTCTCAGGCTGATTCGCGAGGAAAGCCTGTCGATCTCGCCGACATCGTCCGGTGTCGAAGTGGTGCTGGCCAACGGCACCAGCGTCGTCGCGCATCTGGCGGTGCTTGCCACCGGCCACGACGAGCAGCCCGGCGCCGGCCAAGGTCATGCCATCCGCATGGGCACCGAGGCCGACACAGCGCTCGATCCTGAAGCCCGCGTGCTGGTGCTGGGCACCGGGCTCAGCATGGTCGATGCCTTCCTGTCGCTCGAGCAGCGCGGCCATCGCGGCGAGATCGTCGCCGTGTCGCGGCGCGGCCTGCTGCCGTCGCCGCACCGCAAGGGCAACCCGATCAAGCTCGACGTCGCCGACATTCCGCTCGGCACGCAGCTCTCCTATTTCGTCGGCTGGTTCCGCGACCTGATCCGAGAAAACCAGAAGGCCGGCATCGACTGGCGCGACGTCGTCGATGGGCTGCGACCCTTCAACCAGAAGATCTGGCAGAACTGGCCGTCCTCGGCCAAGCGCCGCTTCGTCGAGCACACCAAGGCCTGGTGGGACATCCATCGCCATCGGCTGGCGCCCGAGGTGCATGCCCGCGTCACCGAGGCGGTGCGCACCGGCCGCATCCGCCCGGTCGCCGGCCGTGTCGTCGGCATCGAGGCCGGCGATGGATTCACCGTCGGCATCCAGTCCCGCCACACAAAGGCGCTGGAAACGCTGCAGGTCGCCCGCATCTATGATTGCACCGGCATCGCCCGCGACATCTCGACGACGTCGAACAGCGTCGTGCGCTCGCTGGTCGACCGCGGCCTGGCGCGGCCCGACCCGCTGCGGCTTGGCCTCGATGTAACGGCCAAGTGCGAAATCATCGCCGGCGACGGCACCGCATCGGCCAAGATCCTCGCCGTCGGGCCGCTGACCCGCGGCACCTTCTTCGAGATCGACGCCATCCCCGACATCCGCGTGCAATGCGCTAGGCTGAGCAAGCAGCTGCTGGGGTAAAGCTGTTGACGTCGGCGGGATAGCACGCCCCTCAGAGGGGGGTGGGAAGGATCGCTACGGAGGGTGTTGGGCTTGAGTCCAAAGCCGGCCTAAAACTGGAATTCCATTCCCCCTCTCGCCGGTTGATTGGCACGATCTACCTTCATTCCGACTGCAAACGGCCGGAAAAGAAGCTACGCTGCCGCTCTGCCCCCGAGGCGGTCGCTTGTTCAAGGGAGCACATCGATATGAGCGAGCACGGAAAAGCTGCGCCAGGCAGTTCGGACGGCGCGTTATCCCGCCTGCGTCCGCCCTACGCCTCGGTGCTCGACCTCATCGGCCAGACGCCGGTGGTCGAACTGACCAAATTCGACACCGGCAAGTGCCGGCTGTTCATCAAGCTCGAAAGCCAGAATCCAGGCGGCTCGATCAAGGACCGCATTGCGCTGTCAATGATTGCCGCGGCCGAGAAGGAAGGCAAGCTCAAGCGCGGCGGCACCATCGTCGAGGCGACCGCCGGGAATACCGGCCTCGGCCTCGCCCAGGTCGGCATCCCCAAGGGCTACCGCATCATCCTCGTCGTGCCCGACAAGATGTCGCGCGAAAAGATCCAGCATCTGCGCGCGCTCGGCGCCGAAGTGCGCATGACGCGCTCCGATGTCGGCAAGGGCCATGCCGAATATTACCAGGACATGGCCGAGAAGATCGCATCGGAAACGCCCGGCGCCTTCTACGCCAACCAGTTCGCCAACCCGGCCAACCCCGAGGCGCATGAGACCACCACCGGACCGGAAATCCTTGCCCAGCTCGATGGCGACCTCGACGCCGTGGTCGTCGGCGTCGGCTCCGGCGGTACGCTGACCGGGCTTGGCCGCTACTTCGCCAGAACATCGCCGAAGACCGAAATGGTGCTGGCCGATCCCGTCGGATCGGTGCTGGCGCCGCTGATCAAGACCGGCAAGATGGAAGAGGCCGGCAGCTGGACCGTCGAAGGCATCGGCGAGGATTTTGTGCCGCCCAATGCCGATCTGTCGCTGGTCAGGAAAGCCTATTCCATCCCAGACAAGCAGAGCATGCTGGCCGTGCGGGACCTGCTTTCGAAGGAAGGCATTCTCGCCGGCTCGTCTTCCGGCACGCTGCTGTCGGCCGCGCTTCGCTATTGCCGCGAGCAGACGACAGCAAAACGCGTCGTCACCTTCGTCTGCGACAGCGGCAACAAATATCTGTCCAAGGTGTTCGACGATTTCTGGCTGGCCGAGCAGGGGCTGGCCGAACAGGAACAGCATGGCGATCTGCGCGACCTCGTCATGCGCTCGCACCGCACCGGCGACACCGTTTATGTCGGCCCCGACGAAAGCCTGCTCAACGCCTATGGCCGCATGCGCCGCTCCGATGTCTCGCAGCTGCCGGTGCTGGACAATGGCAAGCTGGTCGGCATTATCGATGAGGGCGACATCTTGGCCAAGGTCGACGGCCCCTATGACGGCCGCTGGGACCGCTTCAACGCCCCGGTGCGCACCGCCATGACCTCCAATCTGCACACGCTGCAGGCCAGCCAGACGCTGGATGCGCTGCTGCCGGTGTTCGACCGCAACGAGGTCGCCATCATCTTCGATGGCGACGAGTTCGTCGGCCTGATAACCCGTATCGACCTGATCAACCATTTGAGGCGCGCACGATGACTGCTGAAACACCCCCATCGGGCAAGAACCGCCTGGCTTTTTCCACGCGCACCATCCATGGCGGCCAGAGCCATGACCCGCTGACCGGCGCGGTGATGGTGCCGATCTACGCGACCTCGACCTATGGCCAGCAGTCGCCCGGCGTGCACAAGGGGTTTGAGTACGCCCGCAGCCAGAACCCGACCCGCTTTGCCTTCGAGCGCGCGGTGGCCGATCTCGAAAGCGGCTCGGCCGCCTTTGCCTTTGCTTCTGGCCTGGCGGCGATCTCGACGGTGCTGGAATTGCTCGACAGCGGCGCGCATATCGTCGCCACCGACGACATCTATGGCGGCTCGTTCCGGCTGATGGAGCGGGTGCGCAAGCGCTCGGCCAATCTGCAGGTCTCCTTCGTCGATTTTACCGACCTCGCCGCTGTCGAAGCCGCTATCCGTCCGGAGACGAAACTGCTCTGGGTCGAAACGCCCACCAATCCGCTCCTGCGCATCGTCGACCTCGAAGGCGTTGCGGCACTCGCCAGGCGCAAGGGCGTATTGACGGTCGCCGACAACACGTTCTGCAGCCCCTACATCCAGCGGCCGCTGGAACTCGGCATCGACATTGTCGTCCATTCGACGACAAAATATCTCAACGGCCATTCCGACATGGTCGGCGGCGTCGCCATCGTCGGCGACAACAAGGATCTCGCCGCCCAGCTGAAATTCCTGCAGAACGCCATCGGCGCCATCTCCGGTCCCTTCGACAGTTTTCTCGCGCTGCGCGGCATCAAGACCCTGGCGCTCAGGATGGAGCGGCATTCCACGAACGGCCTGAAGATTGCGCAGTGGCTGGAGGCGCGAAAAGATGTGCGCCGCGTCGTCTATCCCGGCCTGGCCAGCCATCCGCAGCACGCCATCGCCGTCCAACAGATGCATGCCTTCGGCGGCATGATCTCGGTCGACCTCGACCGCGACCTCGCCGGCACCAAACGCTTCCTCGAACGGACGCAATTGTTCACGCTGGCTGAAAGCCTCGGCGGCGTCGAAAGCCTGATCGAACACCCGGCGCTGATGACGCACGGCTCGATCCCGGCGGAAAAGCGCGCGGAAATCGGCATTTCGGATTCGCTGGTGCGGCTGTCGGCGGGGATCGAGGATGGCGATGATCTGATCGCGGATCTGGAGCAGGCGCTGCGGGGGTAGGCGTACCGGATGCGTACCGATGACAATGAGGGGCGGCGCTGACCGTCGAGATTAAATCCCAATCCGCCGCGCGTTAACACATTCAGCAGCTTTTGCTTAACTCTTCGCCGCTATGTCCCGCCCCGGGGAGGCATGGCGAGAGTGAGTGTGATGGACAACAACCCGGAAAAGCGCAGCGAATGGCGAGCCATTTTTTATGTGCAGGCCCGCGTGGCCATCCTGTTTGTCCCGGTCGTCGCCAGCCTTCTGATCATTGCCGCTCTTGCCGGCAACGACCACAGTTCCGACGCCCTCGACCGCACGGTTACGGGCTCGGTGAAATAGCGGCGCGGCCGTCGGCTTGCCTGCCCGGGAACGGCCGCCTCAGAAAAACTTCGGGATCGGGCCGTTCTGCGGCGTCACGTCGCCTTCCAGGTCGATGAACGCCTCGTCGACAAAGCACCAGGCCCAGCCTTCCGGCGGGTCGTAGCCTTCGATGATAGGGTGCTTGGTGGAGTGGAAATGCTTGGTGGCGTGGCGGTTGGGCGAGTCGTCGCAGCAGCCGACATGGCCGCAGGTACGGCAGAGCCTGAGATGCACCCACATGGAGCCGCTCTTCAGGCACTCCTCGCAACCGAGCGCGCTCGGCGTCACCGTCTTGATGTCGCGCGTGTGTTTGCATTCATCCATTATGCTCTCCTGGCCAGTTCGGGCGCTGCTGCGTCGGGTCGCGCGAGATAGGCGTGCAAGGCAGCCACCACCTGGGCGCCTTCGCCGACGGCGGCGGCGACCCGCTTGACCGAGCCGGAGCGCACGTCGCCGATGGCGAACACGCCGCTGCGGCTGGTCTCCATCTGGCCCGCCCCTATGTCGGCGCCGGTGCGCACGAAACCCCTGGCGTCGAGCGCGATATCGCACCCAGCCAGCCAATCGGTGTTGGGGTCGGCGCCGATGAACAGGAAGAGATGCTGGATCGGCCGCGTCTCGACGCCGCCGGGGTTGCGCCAGCGCAACTGGGTGAGATTGCCGCCTTCGCCTTCCAGCGCCTCGATCTCGGTCTCGCCAAGCACCTCGATGTTGGGTTGCGCCTCGATACGCTCGACCAGATAGCGCGACATGGTTTCCCTGAGGCCGCCGCGGCGCGCCAGCATCGTCACCTTGCGCACCTGGCTAGCGAGATAGACCGCCGCCTGCCCCGCCGAATTGCCGGCGCCGACCAGCGCCACTTCTTGCCCTGTGCATAGCCGCGCCTCGATCGGCGAGGCCCAGTAATGCACCGACGTGCCCTCGAACTCGGCCAGCTTGGCGAAGCCGAGGCGGCGGTAGCGCGCGCCGCTGGCGATCACCACGGTGCGCGCGCGCAGGCTTTCACCGTCGCCGACGGTAAGCGTGTAGCCCTCGCCTGCTGCACCGAGCAGCTTGGCCTCGTCCGGGATGACTATTTCGACGCCGAATTTCTGCGCCTGGTTATAGGCGCGCGCCATCAGCGCCATGCCGGAAATGCCGGTGGGGAAACCCAGATAGTTCTCGATGCGCGCGGAGGCGCCGGCCTGGCCGCCGAAGGCGCGGCAATCGAGCACGATGGTCAACAGCCCTTCGGATGCCGCATAGACTGCGGCGGCCAGCCCCGCCGGCCCGGCCCCGACAATGGCGACGTCATAGACCACATCGGGATCGATCGGCCGCAGCAGGCCGATGCAGCGGGCAAGTTCGGTTTCGCCAGGATTGTGCATCAGCTTGCCGTTGGGGCAGAGCACGATCGGCAGATGGTGCGGGTCGACATGAAAATGCTCAATCAGCGTCTTGGCGCACGGGTCGCTGTCGGAATCGAGCGCGCGGTGCGGCTGGCCGCTGCGGCGCAGAAATCCCTGCAGCCGCAGCGTGTCGCCATTGCCGGCCGGGCCGATGACGACCGGCCCGCTCGAGCCGCTTTCCAGAAGCCCGACGCGGCGCAGGATCAGCGCCCGCATGATCCGCTCGCCAAGGCTTGCCTCCTGCACAATCAGGTCGCGCAGCCGCTGCGAGGGGATGACGAAGGCCTCGACCGGCTCGGCCGCCTCCGCATTGACCAGCGACGGCCGGCTGGAAAGCTGCGCCAGCTCGCCGATGAAATTGCCGGGACCATGAGTGACGATGGTCTCGCGCCGGCCGGGCCTGACATCCTGGGTGATATCGACCGTGCCCGACAGGATGACGATCAGCCCCGGCGCCACGGTGCCGGCGGTGACGATATGCTCGCCGGCGGCATAGGAACTCGCCTCGCCGAACCGGCGCATGCGCTCGATATCGGCGTCGCCCAGGATGGGAAACATCTGGTCGCGGCGGGTGACGGTGATCGGCTGGGTGGGTGGGGCCATAGGTGCGAACGTAGCGCCGAGACGGCCGGGTTTGAAGTGGTTTGTTGGAGGACTGGCCGGAAGGGGAGGTGGCTCCCGCGCCAGCTGGTTCGGATGCTTCGCATGGCCCCGCGCTGCAAGGCAAACAGCGCGCCGACCAGTGCGACCTTTATAAGGGCGAGCCCGAGCAGTACCGTCGGCAGTCCTCGATCACCGGTGTGTTGCAGGAGCAGCGCGCCGACGGTCGGCGCCGGGCTATCGCGTTACGCCAAGCGCCTGAGGTGCGGTGGTATCCTTGGGCTCCCCGAAGGCAGATCCTGGCGAAATCCCATTCGTCACATCTTTGTAGAGCGCTATCGGATGCGGGCGCCCCACCAGATATCCTTGGATTTCGGGACATCCTTCCTTCATCAGGAAGGCACGCTCGTCCTCTGTTTCGACACCCTCCGCGATGACAGGCAAGGCCAGCGCATTCCCCAGGCTGAGTATCGTGCGCACGATGGCCGCCGATTGGACATTCGAACCGACACCCGAAACAAAACTGCGATCGATCTTGATCTTGTCGAATGGAAACGCCTGCAACGAGGACAGCGAGGCATACCCCGTGCCAAAATCATCCATCGAGACCCTGACGCCCAACGCCTTCAACCTCCGCAAAACCGACAAGGCGGTTGCCCGGTCGCGGATGAGAACCCCTTCCGTGATTTCCAGTTCCAGCCGCCCCGGAGCAAGGCCGGTCTCGTAGAGGATAGAATGAACGAGGCCTACCAGGTCGCCGAAACGGAATTGCACGGGAGAGAGGTTCACGGCGATCTGCAGCGGTGAGGGCCAGGAGGCCGCGTCTCTGCACGCCTGCCTGAGCGTCCATTCACCTATCTCAACGATCGTGCCATCCTGTTCGGCAAGCGAGACAAACGCGTTTGGCGAGATGAGCCCATGCTTTGGATGGTGCCATCGGGCGAGTGCCTCGAAACCGAAGATTTCGCCGTCCATCCTGGCTTGCGGCTGATAATGAAGCACAAGTTCGCCATGGGCGACCGCAGAGCGCAAATCTCGCTGCAAGGCGTAGCGCTCTCTTAGCCGCTTATCCATCTCAGGATCGAAGAATTGCACCATTCGACGACCGTCCGCCTTGGCCCGGTACAGCGCTGCGTCGGCATTTGCCATCAGCGCCGCGGCATTCTCTCCGTCTTTCGGATAGATCGCCGCGCCGATGCTCACCCCGATCGAAATGTGCTGGCCTCGGATTTCGAATTTGCCTGCCGCCGATTCGAACAGACGGTCCGCAACGTCCTTGGCACTCGCGGACCGGTCATCCATGGCCAGGACAACCGTGAATTCGTCGCCGCCCATGCGCGCGATAAAGGCCTCAGGCGCCGCGGTTTGGAGACGCCGGGAAATGGTGCAAAGCAGATCGTCGCCGGCGGCGTGCCCGAAAACGTCGTTCGCCTCTTTAAAATGGTCAAGGTCGATGCTGAAGACGGCAAAGCTGGCGTGCGTTGCTTTTGCGCGCTCGAGCGTCGTGGCCAGGTGTGCTGCAAGCGCGGCTCGGTTCGCTAGGCCGGTAAGCGGATCGTGGTGCGCGAGATGCGCGATTTCCTCATGCCGTGCCATCAGTTCGGTGCGCGCTACGTTCATGTTCTCGCGCGCGTCGTCCAGGCCGTGGGCGGCTTCCCTCACCTTGTCCTGGAGCAGGTTGAAGCTTTCGGCCATCTCTCCAAGTTCGTCACGAGAGTTTACTGTAACCGGCATGATATTCACGGAGGCATGCGCCGCAGCGAGGTCTCCCCGCCCCAGGGCGACCATGGCGAGAGAGAAATCCTTCAGCGTTCCGGATGTCAGACGCTTTGCCGCGTTGCTCACCTCGGTCGCCGAATGGGTGATCATTCCCGGCAAGATCAGGCCAACGCTGATGGTCAGCAGCGCGACAACGACAAAAATGTCCTCCAGCGCGGCGACCAATGAAGTGTCGCCTTGGGGAACGCTGCCGATCGCCAGGAAATAGCCGGCACCGTCAAGCACGAGCACAAAAAGCATGGCTCCGGTAAGCTTCAGGTGAAGCGTATGTGGCAGCAAGGGTAGACCGAGTGCGTATCGATCCTCCATCGTGCGCCAGGCGTAGAGCGCAGCACCCGAATATGCCAAAGCCAGACCGAACAGGACGGTAGGAAGGCCAAATTGCTGAAATCCCAGTATGGCGGTCAACAGCCATATTGCAGCCGCGCCTACGCCAAGGATGATCGTTCCCCTGGGAGCCCGGAAGGGTCGCTCGGCTTCGGGACTATCACGGCGCAAGAGCCAGACTGCGATGTTTGGCATGCAGATGCTGATCAGGTACGTAAAATTGGCCGCGGCGATCATCCAGAGCGGATACCCGCACAGCATGAAGCCGATTGCCGCGGCAGCTGTGAGCAGCGTTGCCGCCCAGGGACAATCTGTTGAGGTGCGCCTGGCCAGGAAGCTCGGCAGCAGGCCGTCTTCGCTCAGCTGCGCAAGGGTCCGCGCGGCGCCTGCCAATGGCTGCAACGTTCCATGGAACATGTTCAGCATGATGAGCCAGATGGCGGCCGCCTTGCCGAAACTCCCCAACAAGGGCGCAAAGGTGGGCCCGAGAGCTATGGCGAGGTCGGTGCCGAGCGGCTCCGGCCCGAGCACACCCAGCCAGACAACCGGCAGGACCAGGAAATAGACGCCGGCCATTGCGGCGCTGGCCCACATCGCCAGAGGAATGTTGCGGTTGGGATCGATGGTTTCGCCAACATGGCAGGCTGCAGCCTCAAATGCCGGTGCGGCAAACCCGATCAGGTACAGTCCCGCCATCACCGACGTGATGTCGCCGAACAGGCCGGTAAACGGGCTGGTCAGGGCAAAATCCGTCGCCTGCCGCCAGTCGACCGAGCCACTGATGACCGGGACGAGGGATGAGAGAAACGCAAGCGTCGCGGAGGCAGTGGCGATCGGGATCGCCAGTTGGACCACCCACTTGATTCCACACAGGTTGACCGCCGTAAAGAATGCGATGAGCCCGCAGGCGACCGCCTCCACGGGGAGGCCCGGCAGGTACCATTGCTGTATTGCAGACGCTGAAAGAACCGCTGTCAGTCCGCAGGTCGGCACCCAACCCCACCAATAGCAGGTGCCCGTCAGAGCCGAGAGAACGGGACTGTAAGGTCGGAAGGCTTCGGCGCACGCTGCAGAGATACCGCCGACGCGGTTTGGCCACATGAGAACCAATTCGGTCCACGCAGGCGCGGCGGCCCAGCCTAGAAGCAGACCAACAACCAGCAAAGGAACCGCAGCGCTTCCTTGACCGGGAATATTCCCCTGGCCGACAAAAAGGGCGGCAATCAGAAACAGGCTTTGATTGCTGCCACCCATGGCGAGCGCTGTCGTGCCCATCCATCCCAAGGTTCTCGGGTGCGGTCGTGAAGGCGTGAGGCCCGGCATTCAGAGACATCCATTCGAGTGCGGAGCGCTGTCTGACTGGCGAATGTAACCTGCGGAGATATGTCTGTCGAACGTCGCGCTCCCGAAGTCAAAGTTGGACCTTAGGTGAGACGTATTAAGACTTCGTACAAAACCAGATCCGCCCGATGATCGCTGTCAACTTGCGGTAGCTGCGGTTCAATCATGCTGATGCCGGCCCGAATGGATCGATCTCCTCAAATCTGGGATATCATATCAATTTTATCTAATCACCCACTATGAGGGATAGTCGCGAATACAGCCTAATATCGATTATTATCGACAAATCTCGTGATTGCGGCGCTATCATCCGAAGGCGGCTGAAGTCGACTGTAGATCGCTAATCACATTGACCGCTTTTTGACTTCGTACCTCGCCATCGTGGGGGCAAGCACCGAGACTTCACGCCGTGCCTCAAGTTGGAGCTAACTTGTGCGAGCACGCCGTATAGCCCCGCGTTGCAGGGCAAACAGCGCGCCGACCACGCTGGGCGCGGCGGTCGGCCTTGGCGCGCTGGTGGGTCCTTCCCAGGCCGGCGCCCGTACGGTCGATATGGCGATCGCTCGCTACCATCATCCGATCTGCACCAAACTGGCCTCGGTGACATTTCTGACCATAGGCGTGGCGACGCTCTGGACCGGCCTGCCCGGTTCTGCCGGCCGCGGTGATTTTCTATGGCGCCCGCATCGGCTAGCATGGCCGGGTATCGTCACATGCGGCGACATGGTGTTCTGGACGATGCTTGAGCGCGACGCGACCTCGCCAGCGGGCACGCCTTCGACGCCGGCCCGTAGCAGGAATGTGTTCAGCACCAGAACACTTGGGATCAGCGTTGCGGGAGCCTGCAGACGTGAGTACTCCGCCTCACAAGCCTTCCGGCTGGTCCTCGAGGACGAACGACGCTGCAATCAGGTCATCGCCGCTGATGCGGCCACTGCCGCCAACCATGATGGATGCGACTTTCTGAAAGGTCTTCATGTCGGCCTCTGTTATGCGCGCATCGCGCATTCTCGCCCTGAGAGAACCCAGGCGGGTATCAAGGGCTGGCGATGTCTCTACGTCATCGATCATCTTCGATCATCCTGGAGCGCAATGTGAAATCCGCTGCCCGCCGCCATGGCCGGCGGCGGGCGGCAGCTATTCGATCAGTCGTAGACCTTCACAATTTTCCGGGTGCCGGGATCGACCAGGACGGTGCGGTTGTCGACCACGACGTAGCGGTATTTGACGTTGGGAACTTCGTGCAGCTCGACCGTATCAGGCAAGGCACTGCCGACGTTCAGCTCCACGCCCGGGATCTTCACCGAAGCCAGCGGCTGCTTTTTCACATATTCGCGGACGACCGTATCCTGCTCCGGTGTGATGACGACATCCTGAGCTGCGGCGCTGCCGACCCCAGCCAAAAGCAACAAGCCTGCAGCGGCACTTGCAAAGTGGATTTTCATGGTTTTCTCCTCGCGTAATCCGGCGACGGCACCACGCCTGTTCGCCGAGGGACCGAACTTGAGATCAGCCAGATTGTTCCTGTGACTTCAGTCCGCGGCGAACCAGACCAAAGTCGGACATCAGCTAAGACCCAAGTCCCGAGGCGGAACGTTCAAGCGGGGCAGGCGTTTCCCAAATGCAGCTAAATAAAACAGGAGAGGAACACATGGCCGACGGCCCAACTGTTGTTAATTCGGGTGGTGGGGGCGGCACTGCAATTGCTGTTGTTCTTGCACTTATTGCAGTCGTAGTATTGCTTATTTTTACCGGCGTCATCAATATCCGCGGCGACGGCGGCAAGGATATCAACGTCAAGGTTGAAGCGCCAAAGGTGGAAGCTCCGGCTGCACCCGCAAAGCCTGCGGCACCTGCCCCAGCCCCTGCGAGTGGCGGCTGATCTGCTCGTATCCACGCTTCCGAACTGACCTATGAAAAGGAAATTCCCATGACCAGATATTTCGTCAGCGCCGCCGGCGCCCTCGTCCTTGTGGCGGGCATCGGCACCTCGTTTGCCGAGGATGTTATTGTTCTCAAGCCCGAACAACAGACGATCGTTCGCGAATATATCCATAAGCAGAAGCTGGCCTCAGTCAGTTTGCTCGGCGTCGAACTCAATGTCGGCACGGCACTTCCAGACACTGTCGAGCTCCACGCAATCGACGTTCCGGATGTCCGCTACAAGTATACGGTTGTCGGAGATCATGCGGTTCTCGTCGATCCCGACACGCGCAAGGTCGTGCAGATCATCGAATAACGCGCGAGCCCGCCGCTCCGGTCTGGAGCGGCGGGCTGTGGCTGCCCTGTGAAAGTCTACGGGCAGCCTTTTCTCAACGGGAGGATGTCTGATGTTTAGCGACAAGGAAACTTGGGTCCTGGAAGCTGCCTTACTCGCGGCAATTCCAATTTGCGTAGCCGTCACCGCACTCGTGGCATTTTTGACCGCGGCCTGGATATGAATCGCTTCCTGTTTGTGATGGGCGACTTTCTATCCCGGCCACCGGGCTTCTATGTCCTTCTTGTAGCCATGCTGCTCTGTACTGCGTTGGTGCCATTCGGCCTGACCAATGTGGTCACCTACGCATTGTCGGTAGCGGCCATCGTGATCACCGGCGTTGTGCTGATCCAGGGTTACCGCGACACGGCCGCCATTCACGCCAAGCTTGATGAGATTATCGTTTCGCTGAATGAGACCAGAAACGATGTCGTCGGCTTGGAGCATGCCGAGCCGGAGGAGATTCGGGAGAAGCTCCAGACACTCGAAGAAGAAGCAATGAAAGCGGTTCGCCCGCCGCATTGACCCTCCGCTGGACTATCTGTCATCCATCAGCAAAAAAGCCCGGGAACCGGGCTTTTTTGCTTCGCGTCTAAATCATTTCGGACTTATCCGAAACGGGAATTTGGTGCCCAGAAGAGGACTCGAACCTCCACTCCTTGCGGAACACGGACCTGAACCGTGCGCGTCTACCAATTCCGCCATCTGGGCTGGTGCGGGCTCATGTAAGCGGGCAAACGATATGTGTCAACGCGCTTTTTCGAGGGCCTCTGCCTGCCGGCTTAGTTTCCCGGGGGTCAGCGCCGCCCCTCACCTGCCTGCCGGCATCCTCTCCCCTTACAGTGACGGGGAGAGGGGCGCTCTCATCGATGATTTTCGCCGGTCACCTGCGTCACAAGAAGAGCGCCGAGGCTGCGGCCAGCCCTTTCTCCCCGTCACTATACCGGGAGAACTGCCCGGCAGGGCAATGAGGGGCAGCGCCGACTTGGCGAATGCGCTGGCCGAAAACCTCACCCCTCCAGCACGTCCTTCGACGCCACGGTGGAATCGGCGTTGAGCTTGTAGATCACCGGCACGCCGGTGCCGAGCTCGAGCTTGACGATCTCCTCGCCGCTCTTGCCGTCCAGCGCCATGATCAGCGCGCGCAGCGAATTGCCATGCGCGGCGACCAGCACGGTGCCGCCTTTCAGAACATGCGACTGCATGTCGTGCAGGTAATAGGGCCAGACGCGGGCGCCGGTGTCCTTCAGGCTTTCGCCGCCGGGCGGCGGCACGTCGTAGGAGCGGCGCCAGATGTGCACCTGCTCTTCGCCCCACTTCTGACGCGCGTCGTCCTTGTTGAGACCGGAGAGGTCGCCGTAGTCGCGCTCGTTCAGCGCCTGGTCGCGGATCGTCTTCAAATCGCTCTGGCCGACCGCGTCGAGAATGTGCTGGCAGGTCTTCTGCGCCCGGATCAGCGCCGAGGTGAAGGCAATGTCGAATTTCAAGCCGCGTGCCTTGAGCTTCTGGCCGGCTTCCTTGGCCTCCTTGTGGCCCTGCTCGGTAAGGTCGACATCGCGCCAGCCGGTGAACAGGTTCTTCAGGTTCCATTCGCTCTGGCCGTGGCGCACGAGCACGAGAGTTCCCGACATGTTTGCTCCTTCAAAATTGTGGATAGTTTAGCTCAAGCCGAGCACGTCCCGCATGGAATAAAGTCCGGGCTTTTTACCGCGCGCCCAGAGCGCGGCCTTGACCGCGCCGCGGGCAAAGATGGCGCGGTCCTCGGCATGGTGCGACAGCGTGATGCGCTCGCCGGTCCCGGCCAGGATGACGCTGTGGTCGCCGACCACCGAGCCACCGCGCAAGCTGGCAAAGCCGATCGTTCCTGGCTTGCGCACGCCGGTATGGCCGTCGCGTGACCGCACATCGTTGCCGGCAAGGGAAATGCCGCGTCCCGCCGCCGCCGCTTCGCCGAGCAGCAAGGCGGTGCCCGAGGGCGCGTCGACCTTGTGCTTGTGATGCATTTCGAGGATCTCGATGTCGAAATCCTCTGGACCGAGCGCGCGCGCGGCCTGCTCGACCAGCACCGCCAGAAGATTGACGCCGAGGCTCATATTGCCGGATTTGACGATCGTCGCGTGGCGCGCCGCGGCCTCGATCCTGGCGTCGTCTTCCGCCGAGCAGCCGGTGGTGCCGATGACATGGGCAATGCGTGCCTGCGCGGCATAGCCTGCGAATTCGACGGTGGCTGCCGGCATGGTGAAATCGAGCACGCCGTCGGCCTTGGCGAACACCGGCAGCGGATCGTCGCCGATCGTCACATTGATGATGCCGATGCCGGCAAGCTCGCCCGCATCCCTGCCGAGATAGGGCGATCCGGTTCGTTCGACCGCGCCGACGACGCGGGCGCCGGGGATCGAATGGATGGCGCGGATCAGCGTCTGGCCCATGCGGCCGGCCGCCCCCACCACCACCAGGCCCATTTCGCTGGATTCGCTCATGCTGTTCTCCCCACCGCCTTCTTGGCGCGGCTGCGCCGGACCGGAGTTTGGACGGGCTTCGAGTCGTCGACAAGCCCCAGTCCGTTCTTGCCTTGAATGCGGTGGAAGCGGGCGTAGACACTGTTTGGATCGGCCATCAGTGCGGCATGGGTGCCTTCCTCGACCAGGCGCCCCTCTTCAAGCACGATAATGTGGTCGGCGTTGACGACCGTCGACAGGCGATGCGCTATCACGATGGTGGTGCGCCCTTCCATCACGTGGGTCAGGGCCTCCTGGACGCGCGCCTCGGCCTCGTTGTCGAGCGCCGAGGTCGCTTCGTCGAGCAAAAGGATCGGCGCGTTGCGCACGATCGCCCGGGCAATCGAGACGCGCTGGCGCTGGCCGCCGGAAAGTGTCGAGCCGCCCTCGCCGACGGGCGTGTCGTAGCCCTGCGGCTGCTGACGGATGAACTCGTCGGCCGCCGCCAGCACCGCCGCCCGCTCGATCTCGGCGTCGGTCGCCGAAAGTCGGCCAAAACGGATGTTGTCGCGTATGCTGCCTTCGAACAGATAGGGCGCCTGCGAGACATAGGCGATCGAGCCGCGCAGCGAGTGCTTGGTGACTTTGGAAATGTCCTGGCCATCGATCTCGATCGAACCCTTGTCGACATCGTAGAAGCGCTGCAGCAGCGCCACGAGCGTCGTCTTGCCGGCACCCGAGGCCCCGACCACCGCCGTAACCTTGCCGGCCGCGGCGGTGAAACTCAGGTTCCTGATCACCGGCATGTCGGCGCTGTAGCCGAACGTCACATTGTCGAAGCGAACCTCGCCGGTGGTGATCCTGGCTTCGACCGCGTCGGGCGCATCGCCCTGTTTAGGCTCCAGGTCGAGCAGCTCGTAAATCATCCGGGCGTTGACCAGGGCACGTTCCATACCGACCTGCGTACGAGCCAGGCGCCGTGCCGGATCGTAGGCCATGATCAGCGCGGTGATGAAGGAAAACACAGCGCCTGGTGGTTGTCCGAGCACCAGCGCCCGGTAGCCGGAATAGGCAAGGACGGAGGTAATGGCGAGACCGCCCAAAATCTCGGAAATCGGCGACAGCCGCTCCGCGACCCGGGCGATCTTGTTGTTACGCTGCTCGGCCGTATCGGCCATGATGCCGATCCGGCGCGCCAGCTCGGCTTCCAGGGTGAAGGCCTTGACGATGGCGATGCCTTGCGTGGCCTCCTGTACCGACCCGTTCAGCCGCGAGTTGATCAGCACCGATTCCCGGTTGATGCGCCGCAATCGGCGGGTGATGTAGACGACGGCCCAGATCAGCGGCGGCCCGATCAGCAGCGAGCTGAGCGACAACACCGGATCCTGGTAGATCATGACGCCGACGAGGGCGATCAGCGAGACCGCGTCGCGGCTGATGGAGGTCAGCGTCAGCGACAGCAGATCGCGAACGCCGCCGACATTCTCGTTGACCTGTGCCGCCAGCCGACCGGAACGCGTATCGTTGAAGAAGTCGACGCCGAGCTTCATCAGATGGTCGAAGCTGCGCTTCTGGTAGCGGGCGACCAGATTGTTGCCGATCTTGGCCAACGCGACCGCCTGGCCGTAACCGGCGAAGCCGCGCAGCACGGAGGCGGCCATGAACCCGGCGCAGATCCAGACGATCATGTCGCCGCGTCGTTCGTAGAAGATCTCGTTGATCATCGGGGCCATGATCCACGCCGTGAAGGCGGTGGTGGCGGAAACAATCAGCAGGCAGCCGACGGCAACGACATAGGTCCAGCGATATTCACTACCGTTTTCGGCCAGGATGCGGCGCAGCACCGCAGTGACCTCAGCTGGCTGGACTTTCAGTTTGAGTGGACTTTGAGCGGTCAAATCGCGGGCGCTTCGTGGTTTGCTAGAGCATGATGCCGAAAAGTGTGAAGCGGTTTTCGGACGACATCATGCTCTATCTCTTTGATTTAGAGCCGGATGATTTCAGGTCGATTCGATCTGAAATCAACCGGCATCTAGGGATGCCAGGCTGGAATTCGGCCCCCTCTTAGCGCCCCGGCTACGGCTTGCCTATGGCGAAACTTCGTCGCGGCTCGAGGTCAGGGTCACGAAAGCGGCAGCCATTTCCAGGAACAGACCCATGTTCGGGACGAAATGGATCATGCCCGCCAGCGCCGCCCCGCGGTCTGGACGCCGAACAGCGACGGGTTGCGGGCATAGGCGGCAAGGCCCAGAAGCGCTGCCAGCGGGTGGGTGATGACATAGACCGGCATCGAGGCCATCAGCGCGCTGTGCGGCGCTTTGTCCTCGAAGGCGGCACGGAAACTGCCTTCCTTCAGTGCCGGAACGATCTTTTGCGCGATGCCGCCGGTCAAAAACACGCCGCCGCGGCTCATGAACACCAGCGCGAGGTCGCCGGCGGTTCGGCCGAGGCAGGTGACGAACAGCGCCAGCGCTTCCTCGGCAACCGGGTCGGTCTTGGCCAGCGCCGCCCCGGTAATTTCGGCCGGCGTGGTGAACGGCGCCGGCTTGCCGTCGGCCTTGGCGACCGCCCGGTAGACATTGACCAGACCGCGCCCGCACAGGATCTGCTCGCCCGAAATGCGGCCGTCCAGCTTTTCGATATGCGGGAACACCTCGAAATCGCGCGGCGTCCGCGGACCGATATCCATGTGGCCGCCTTCGCCAGGCACCGGTATCCAGTGGTGGAGGGCATGAACCAACCCGGCGACGCCGAGGCCGGTGCCGGGACCGAGCACGACACGCCCGGCATTCTCCTCCGGCGCGCCGCCGCCGATCTTTTCCATGTGCTCTTCGCCGAGCGCCACGACGGCCAGCGCCTGCGCCTCGAAATCGTTGAGCACGACGATGTCGCCCAGGCCCAGATTGGCAAACATCTGCTTCGGCTTCACCACCCAGGGACAGTTGGTAAGCGGGATCTCGTCGCCATCGACCGGTCCGGCGATGGCCAGCACTGCCGAATTCGGCCGGATGGACGACCGGTCGAGCACCGCCGCCTGGATCGCCTCGTCTATGGTGGCGAAATTGGCGGTTTGCACGATATGCGGCTCACCGGCTTCCGAATTTGCGTCGAGCACGATCGAAAAGCGCGCATTGGTGCCGCCGATGTCGCCGATCAGCACTGGAAACCGCAACGCGGTGTCGTCGTCGCCTGACATGCTCTTGCTCGTCCCCTTTGCGGCGCCGTTGCGACCGTTTCAATCGCCCGGTTTTCAATCGCCCGGTGTTCAATCGCCCGGTGTTCAATCGATTGACTAGCGCATGGCCCCGGAAAGGGAAAGCGTCAGTTCGCCATCACTGTCCGACGTTTGCCGGCGGCCGTCGCCTTGGCAGGGGAATGCCGATCTCCGGCGTGGCGGTGAAGGCGTTGGCTGCGTTTGGCAAGCCGCCCGCATTGCCCGCAATAGGCGGAGGCGCGTCGGGTTCCGGCGCCCTGGCGGCGATCGGCACGCCGCCGCCGCGATAGGTGACGGCTTCGGCCGAGTCCGCGTCGGGCTGGTCAAGCACGAACTGGCATTGTTTCGGCAGGTTCGCCATCGTCATCAGGTCGCGCGCCTTGGGCGCATCCGGGTTCTTGTTGGGGCGCCACGGCTCCTCGGTAAACCACCAGGCCAGCGGCTTGCCGCAGCCGTCATCGTCGGGCGTCGCTTCCTGTCCCTTGCAGTTGGGCGAACCCCGCTGGCAGCCGATGCGGATGTGGAAATGATAGTCATGGCCCCAGAACGGCCGGATTTTTCTCAGCCAGGTACGGTCGCCGGTGACGGTGTCGCACAGCTTCTTCTTGATCCCAGGATTGACCAGGATGCGCTCGACTTCCGGATAGCTCGCCGCGCGCTTCAACAGCTTGGTATGCATCGGCTTCCACAGCCTGTCCTTCACCAGATGCGTCTTGTCGTCGACCATCAGCGTGGCGCTGATGTTTTCGCGCTCCTGGGTCGTAAGCTTGCGGTCGGGCATCGGCGTCAGCCAGATGTCGGCGTCGAGGCCGATCTGGTGCGAGGCGTGCCCGGTCAGCATCGGGCCGCCGCGCGGCTGCGAAATGTCGCCGATCAGAAGCCCCGGCCAGCCGTCGGCGGCGGCATCGCGCGACAGCTTCTCGATCAGCGCAATCATCGTTGGATGACCCCAGCGCCGGTTGCGCGAGGGACGCATCACCTCCCAGTTCTGGCCGTCCATCGGAATGGCGACGCCGCCGGTGAAGCAGCCCTTTGAATAGAAGCCGAAGGATTGCGCCGCAGCCACCGCCGGCAGCTTCTTGGCGCCGAACAGGTCTTTTGCCCGTGGCTCGGCCGTGATTGCGCCCGCCACCAGCCCGGCCAGCGCCACGATCGCCAGCGCCGCCGTCAGGAACGGCCGTCTGCCGGTCAAGGATCGCATCGAAATCGTCATGAACCCCACTGCAAAAGTCCGCAACACAATCGAATCATATCACCCTCGGGCTCGCGTTTCGATTATCTACCTTCATCGGGCTGCGCGGCTCGCCGTCGCGCCAGCTGCCGTCGGCCCACATCCGATCGAACGCCTGGCGGTAGTCCGGATAGCGGAACCGGTAGCCCGCTGCCTTGATCGCGGCGTTGGCGACGCGCTTGTTCTCGCCATAGAAGGACCGCGCCATGGGCGAAAGTTGGGCGGTCTCGAAAGGAATCTCCGGCGGCGGCTCGACGCCCATCAGCGAAGCGGCATAGGTGACGACATCCTGCGGCGGCGCCGGCTCGTCATCGGTGATGTTGAAAATGCCGCCTCTATTGCCACCGATGAGGTGCCAGAGCGCGCCGGCGATGTCGTCGCAATGGATGCGGTTGAACACCTGGTCGGGCTTGACCAGCCGCCTGGCCGTGCCGTTTTCCAGATTGACCAGCGCGTTGCGACCCGGCCCGTAAATGCCGGAAAGCCGCAGGATGGCCACCGGCTTGCCGGTCTCGAGTCCAAGCTGCAGCCAGCCCCGCTCGGCCGCCACTCGCATCGACGAGCGTTTCGACACCGGCCGGCATTCGGCCGTTTCATCGACCCAGGCACCGTCATAATTGCCATAGACGCCGACGGTCGAGAGATAGCCGATCCAGCGAAGCGCCGGCATCGCCTCGATCGCCTTGCGCGCGGCGAGAAGCACAGGGTCGCCGGCCTCCTCCGGTGCCACCGAGACGACGAGATGGGTGGTCTTTTCCAGCGCATCGCCGATTTCAGGGGTCAGGGCGCCGTCGAACAGCAGCGGCGCGATGCCGACCTGCCGCAGCGCGTCGAATTTTTCCGATGAGCGCGTGGTGCCGAAGATCGTAATCGCCTCCGCATTGGCCCGTGCAAAGGCTTTGCCCGAATAGCCGGCGCCGAAGATAAAAACCTGTTTTTCGCTCATGCATGCGCCTCGATTGGCAATGCGGACAGCCATTCGTCCTGCACTGTAGTGTCGGTTTCGGTTTTCAAGTAGACCGCCGCCTGCCCGTTGAATTCGGCGGCCGTCACCAGCCGCGCCAGCGCCCAGATCGCCGCGCCGCGCACCAGCGGCGAGGCATCGCCAAGGAGGGCGCGCACCGGGCCGGCCAGCGAAACATCGCCGGAATTGCCGGCGGCGGTCAGCACATTGCGGACAAAGCGGTCGCGGCCGATGCGCTTGATCGGCGAGCCGGAGAAAAAGGTCCGGAACGCCGTGTCGTCCAGCTGCAACAGTTCCGCCAGCGGCGGTTCGCGCAGTTCATCGCGCGCGGCGAGCTTGGCCTCCGAGGCGGCGCGGGCGAACTTGTTCCACGGGCAGGCGGCGAGACAATCGTCGCAGCCATAGATGCGGTTGCCGATCTTTTCGCGGAATTCTTGCGGGATCGGCCCCTTGTTCTCGATGGTCAGGTAGGAGATGCAGCGCCTGGCATCGAGCCGATAGGGCGCCGGAAAGGCATCGGTCGGGCAGGCGTCGAGACAGGCGCGGCAGGAACCGCAATGGTCTACCTCGGTCGAATCTGGCGTGAGCTCCGCCGTGGTGAAGATGGTGCCGAGAAACAGCCAGGAGCCGTGCTCGCGGCTGACCAGATTGGTGTGCTTGCCTTGCCAGCCGAGCCCGGCGGCCTCAGCCAGCGGCTTTTCCATCACGGGCGCCGTATCGACGAAAACCTTCACGTCGCCGCCGGCCCGCGCGACGATCTTGCCGGCGATCTCCTTCAGCCGGCCCTTCATCACCTCGTGATAGTCGCGGTTTTGCGCATAGACCGAGATCGCGCCGAGATCGCGCCTTGCCTGCAGCGCACGCGGATCGTGGTCGGGGCCGTAATTCATTGCCAGCACGATGATCGAGCGCACCTCGGGCCACAGCGTCGAAGGCTCGCTGCGGCGTTGAAGCGTCTCCGCAATCCACGCCATCGAACCGTGAAAACCATCGGCGACGAATTCTGCCAATCTGGCAGGCGCCAGCGGGATCGCGTCAGGCGTGGTGACGGCAACCGCATCGAAGCCGGCGCGCCGCGCCTCGGCGTCGATCAGCGCGCGCAGGGTTTGGCTTCTAGAAGTCGAGGTCCGCATAATGCGAAACCGGCGACAGGCCGCGAACCCGGTCGGAGAGCAGCGGCCGGAACGACGGCCGCGATTTCACCCGCGTGTACCATTCGCGCGCCGCGGCATGCTCGCGCCAATCGATCTCGCCGAGATAATCCAGCACCGACAGCGTCGCCGCTGCCGCCAGGTCGGCATAGGTGACCTTGCTGCCGGCCAGCCAATGACGGGTGCCGGCCAGCCAGTTGGTGTACTTCATGTGCTGGCGAATGTTGGCGCGCGCCGCGCGGATCGCCGCCGAATCGGGGGAACCGCCGCCCGCCGTTTCCGGCATCACCGGCTTCAGCACGCGCTCGCGCACCAGATGCCGGGTCACTTCGCTCTCGGCCTTGTTGAGATACCAGTCGGTCAGGCGGCGGATTTCGGCGCGCTGCATCGGGTCTTCCGCAAACAGGCGCTTGTCGCGCTTCAGGACACCACGTGTTTCGTCGAGATATTCAGCGATCACCATGGCGCCGACGATCGGCACGTCGCCTTCGGCCAGCAGGATCGGCAAGGTGCCGGCGGGGTTCAGCGCCAAAAACTCCTTGCGCCGCGTCCACGGTTTTTCCTCGATCAGCGCCAGCTCCTCGCCATATTCGCCGAAGGCGAGGCGCACGAAGCGGCAGGTGGCGAACATCGGGTGATGGAAAAGCGTCAGCATGATTCCGCGATATTAAGGCGCACTGGCGAATCGCCGTCCGCACCGGTAAGTCTTGGCGGCCCGTCATGCGGCCGTCACGGTGCTGCGACCTATAGGGGGACTTCCGCGCCGTGACAAGCAAGCCCTTTTGCCAGCCGTTTCCTTCCGTCCCTTGAATGCCGAGGTTGCCATGGATAGCCACACCATCGTCGAAGCCCTGCTGCTCGGCCTGCTGGAGGGGCTGACCGAGTTCATCCCGGTCTCCTCGACCGGCCATATCCTGCTCGCCGGCCATTTCCTCGGCTTCCATTCCACCGGCAAGGCGTTCGAGATCCTGATCCAGCTCGGCGCCATCCTGGCGATCCTCAGCGTCTATTTCCGCCGTCTGTGGCAGATGCTGCTCGACCTGCCGCATGATCGGCTGACGCGGCATTTCGTCATCGGCATCCTGATTGCCTTCCTGCCGGCCGCCATCATCGGCGCGCTGGCGCATGATTTCATCAAGACGGTGCTGTTCGAATCGCCAAGGCTGATCTGCATCATGCTGATCATCGGCGGCGTCGTGCTCTTGGTCGTCGACCGCATGAAGCTGCAGCCGGTCTACCGTGACGTCGAGCGCTTCCCGACAAGGCTTTACCTGCAGATCGGCCTGTTCCAGTGCCTGTCGCTGATCCCCGGCACGTCGCGCTCCGGCTCGACCATCGTCGGCGCGCTGCTGCTGGGCGTCGACAAGCGCGCGGCGGCGGAATTCTCCTTCTTCCTCGCCATCCCGACCATGGTCGGCGCCTTCGCCTTCGATCTGTTCAAGAACCGCAACGTGCTGAGCAGCGCCGACCTGCCGATCATCGCTATCGGCTTCATCGCCGCCTTCCTTACCGCGCTGATCGTCGTCCGCTTCCTGCTCGATTACGTCTCGCGCAACGGCTATTCGCTGTTCGGCTGGTGGCGCCTGGTGGTGGGAGCGGTTGGGTTGGTGGCGCTTTTCATTTGGGGGTGAGCTTTACCCTCCCCCTTGTGGGGGTCCGAAGGACGGGCGAGACAGGCGGCTCGCCCCGGTCAGTCGATCCGCAAAGCGGATCGGGGTGGGGGCGCCACGCCCCCGCCCCGTTTCGCCAACGACGCTTCGGGTCGCTTGCTCACCGACCCTCCCCACAAGGGGGAGGGTAAAGGCCGCTAACTCCTCCCAAAAAACGCGTTCTCGACATGCACCGGCCAGCGCCAGGGCAGCACCGCGATCATGTCGAAGCGCATCGACAATCTGCCGTAGTCCGGCTGCCGCGACAGCCAGATGTCGGCGGCGCCCTCGATGCGGCGCTCCGATTCGTGGCCGATCGCCTCCATCGCTTCCATCAGCGTGCGCCGCGCCTTGACCTCGACGAACAGCACCAGGTCGCCGCGCCTGGCGATCAGGTCGATCTCGCCGAAGCGGGTGCGATGCCGGCGGGCGAGGATGCGATAACCTTTCAGCATCAGCGCCGCTGCCGCCAGCCACTCGCCGCGATGGCCGCGCCGATAGGCTTTTTGGCGGCTGGCGGCCGGGCGCTCAGCCACCTTCGCCTTCTCCAACCGCATCCCTGAGTTCCAGCAGCCGCCGGTAAAGCGCCTGCTTCTGCCCGCCGGTCATCTTCGCCGCCTCCGCCGCCGCCTTGGACGCCGGCATTTCGGCGGCCAGCGACAGCAGCAGCCGGTCGATGTCGGCGGGTTGGTCGGCCTTGATCTCGGCGGGTCCGACGCAGATGACGATCTCGCCCTTCGGCGTGTCGGCCGCCGCATAATGATCGGCCAGCGCAGCAAGCGTGCCCGTGCGCATCTCTTCGAAAGTCTTGGTCAGCTCGCGGCCGATGGCCGCCTTGCGCCCACCACCCAGCGCCTCGACCATGGCGACCAGCGTATCGGCCAGCCGGCGTGGCGACTCGAAGAAGATCAGCGTTGCCGGCACCGCCCTGAACGTTTCGAGCTTTGTCAGCCGCTGCCCTGATTTCACCGGCAGAAATCCGGCGAACAGGAAAGCGTCGGACGGCAGTCCCGACGCCGTCAGTGCCGCCAGCGGCGCCGATGGGCCGGGGATCGGCACCACGCGCAGGCCGCGCTCCAGCACTTCGCCGACCAGCCGGTAGCCTGGGTCGGAGATCAGCGGCGTGCCGGCATCCGAAATCAGCGCCACGCTCTGCCCGGCCTCGAGTGCCGCGATCAGCTTCGGTCCGGCCTCGCCGGCATTGTGTTCATGATAGGCCGTGGTGCGGCGGCGGATGCCGTAGCGGTCGAGCAGCACGCGCGAGACGCGGGTGTCCTCGCAGGCGACGATGTCGGCGGCGGCGAGCGTCTCCAGCGCGCGCAGCGTGATGTCGGAGAGGTTGCCGATCGGCGTCGCCACCAGATACAGCGCCGGCGCCAGCGACCGGACCGCGATCTCGGTCTGCCCGATCACATAGCTGCGCTTCTCGCCGGTCACCGGGGTCTCTCCATTTCGCCCTGTTTGGCACGGCGCGCGCCGGGTTGCAAAACTCCCGAACGTCGAGCCAAACCTGACGCCGATGTAACCCGGCGGCCATGTCTTTGCCACAGTGGGGAACGAAAGCGTGGCTGGCGGATTGAATACCTGAGTCTCTTGAGGAGGAGGACAGGATGGACAGCCTGGAATTGCAGGATGTTTTCGAGCCCTATTATGCCGAGCGCAAGCGCTTCACTGCGCGAAAGGGCAAGCGTGCGCTCGCCGAAAGCGACACCGGCCTGGCCAGTCGGGCGGCCACCGCCTTGCCGACGAATGTCAGGCTTTCGGACAACAAACCGGACAGCACGACGGAGCACTGACCGTACGATGCCCAATCGTTTCGATATCTTCATCACCCGTCTTGAAACGAAGAGCGCCCGCGAAGGCGCGCCGCCGCATCCGATGAACGACCAGAACAGCGTCCGCCGGGACAAGAGCGACGCCAAGCCGGCCCGGACCGGAGAGGCGCATGCCGAGAAACACCGCGGCAAGCGCCGCTTCAAGCACGACGCTTAGTTTGTCGATCGGTGCAACATCGTCATCCTAGGGCGAAGCAAGGAGCGAAGTGACGCGGCGCAGACCCTATGATCCATTCCGTGACCTCTGCCGAAGGATGCAGCGGCGCAGAATTCTAAAGCGCTCGGTCGTGAACGCCCGTCAGCCCAGGTATCGCGTCACCCTCACCTCCAGCAATCGCACCAGCTCCGGATCCATGAATCCGTAATCATCCGGGATGTCGAGGCAGATGACGCGGGCCTTCTTCAGGCTCTCCTTGAATTTCTTCTGCAGCTTGGTGCGGTGCGCCTTTTCCATCACGAAGACGATGTCGGCCCAGGCGACCAGCTCATGCGTCAGCGGCGTGTCTGCATCGTGATTGGTGCCGGCCGACTCGACCTCGATATCCCTACGTTTGGAGAACACCTGCTCGGCGGTCGGGCTGCGCAAGCGGTTCTGGCTGCAGACGAACAGCACGTTCTTCATCGCGATCTACCGCGCCAAATCCGCCACCACGGCATCGAGCACGATCATGCCGGCTGGCGTGGCGCGTAGCCTGGCATTGCCGATCGGCGCCACCAGCCCCTCATCCTGCAGCACGGCCAGCCGGGCGCTCGACAGGCCGCGCCCGGAAAACGCCTCGTAGCGGGAAAGGTCGATGCCTTCGGCCAGCCTCAGCCCCATCAGCAGGAACTCGTCGGCCTCCTCCGAGCGTGTCAAGACCTCGCCGCCGGTGACGCCATGGCCTTTGGCCTCGACAAGACCGGCCCAGGTCTCCGGCATCCGCTCGGCGATCGTCACGATGCGCTGGCCGTTTTCGATGAAGCGGCCATGCGCGCCCGGTCCGACGCCGACATATTCGCCATACCGCCAATAGGTCAGATTGTGCCGGCTCTCGGCGCCCGGCCTGGCGTGGTTGGAAATCTCATAGGCCGGCAGGCCATGCGCTGCGGTGACCTCCTGAGTCAGCGCATAGAGATCGGCGGCCCGGTCATTGTCGGGAATGGTAAACTTGTGCGCCGCATGCAGCGCATGGAACGGCGTGCCTTCCTCGATGGTCAGCTGGTAGAGCGACAGATGGTCGGCGGCATGGCCGATCGCCTGTTCGAGCTCCGCCTGCCAGTCGTCCAGCGTCTGGCCGGGGCGGGCGTAGATCAGGTCGAAGGAGAGGCGCGGAAAGATTTCGCGTGCCAGCCCGATGGCATGCAGCGCCTCGTCGACATTGTGCAGTCGGCCGAGAAAGCGCAGATCCTTGTCGTTCAACGCCTGCACGCCGAGCGAGACGCGGTTGACGCCGGCGGCGCGGTAGCCGCGAAAGCGCTCGGCCTCGACCGAGGATGGATTGGCCTCCAGCGTCACCTCGATGCCGTCGGGCACCGTCCAGTTCTTCGCCACGGCGTCCAGCACCGCCGCCACCGTCTGCGGCTGCATCAGCGACGGTGTGCCGCCGCCGAGAAAGATACTAGTTACCTCGCGCGCCCCGGTCCGCTCGCGCATCGTCTTCAGCTCGGTCTCGAAGGCGCGGGCAAAGCGCTCCTGGTCGACCGGCTGGTGACGGACATGGCTGTTGAAGTCGCAATACGGGCATTTGGCCGCGCAGAACGGCCAATGGATGTAGACGCCGAAGCCCGGGCTGCGGTCCAGCGACATTAAGCTGAGCCTAACCTGGCGCGGGCGAATTTCTGGAAGGCGCGGGCGCGGTGCGACAGCGCCGTCGGCTGACCGGGCTTCCAGCCGTGTTTTTCCTCAGCGCTCATCTCGCCGAACGTCTTGTCGAAACCGTCGGGCAAAAACACCGGGTCGTAGCCGAAGCCGAGTTCGCCGCGCGGCGGCCACACCAGCGTTCCCTCAGCTTCGCCGCGATAATATTCAGCCTCGCCATTGGGGAAGGCCAGGCAGATGACGGCGACGAACCGCCCCTTGCGCTGCGCTGGCTCGGCGGCGCCGACCTCCTGCAAGGCCACTTCGGTGCGCTGCATGGCCATGCCGAAGTCGCGGCTGCCATCGGGAGCTTCGGCCCAATTGGCGGTGTAGACGCCGGGAGCGCCGTCGAGCGCGTCGACGCACAGGCCCGAATCGTCCGACAGCGCCGGCAGGCCGGTCGCCTTAGCCGCGGCGAAGGCCTTGATGTAGGCGTTTTCCTCGAAGGTGGTGCCGGTCTCCTCCGGTTCCGGCAGGCCGTAGTCCTTTGCCGACTTCGCCTCGAAGCCGAACGGACCCATCAAGTCGGCGAATTCGCGCAGCTTGCCTTCATTGTGGCTGGCAACGACGATCTTCTTTCCATCGAGAGAATGCATCAAAGGCCCCAGATCCTTGGCTCGGCGAATTCGATCGAATTGCCCGAGGGGTCGCGTATGTAGATCGAGCGCCCGCCCTGCGGCCATTCGAATTCGCTTTCGATGGCGATGTTTTTCGCCTCAAGTTGCGCCTTCCACTGTGCGAGTTCATCCGCACTTGCGGCAAAGCAGAGATGGCCCTCGCCGACCGTGCCATGTGGCGGCACTTTCAGCCGCGCATCGGGCGCCGGCGGGATTTTGGTGGCTTCGGCGTTGAAGACCACCAGCACGCCCGGGCCGCAGCGGAAGAAGAGATGGCGGCCGTCGACCTTGCCGAGGAGAGGGAGGCCGAGGACGTTGGAGTAGAAGGCTTCGGCAGCGGCGAGATCCGTGACGTAAAGCGCTGACTCAAGAATAGCGGAGGGTTGCATCAGGCACCCCCCTCTGGCCTGCCGGGCATCTCCCCCGCAAGGGGGGAGATTGGCAGTTCCGCTGGCGGCGTCTCAACGTTGATGGTTGGCGAAAACGGTAGCGACCTCTGATCTCCCCCCTTGCGGGGGAGATGGCCGGCAGGCCAGAGGGGGGTGTGAAGGATCGCCGACGTCATCACGTTAAATTCAATCAGGCCACAGCCATCTGCTGCAAGCTCACCAGCCGCTGAATGCCCTTCTTGGCCAACCCCATCAGCTCCGCGAACTGACCTTCCGAGAACGGCTCGCCCTCGGCGGTGCCCTGGATCTCGACGATGCCGCCCTTGCCGGTCATGACGAAATTGGCGTCGGTGCCGGCAGACGAATCCTCGATATAGTCGAGGTCGATGACCGGCTTGGCGTCGTGGATGCCGCAGGAAATTGCCGCGACATGGTCCTTCAGCACCTTGGCAACACTGGCCATCTGCCGCGCTTCCATCCAGCGCAGGCAATCGTAGAGCGCCACCCAGCCGCCGGTGATCGAGGCCGTGCGGGTGCCGCCATCGGCCTGGATGACGTCGCAGTCGACGGTGATCTGCTGTTCGCCCAGTGCCTGCAGGTCGACAACGGCGCGCAAGGAGCGGCCGATCAGCCGCTGGATTTCGAGCGTGCGGCCGCCTTGCTTGCCGGCCGAGGCTTCACGGCGCATGCGCTCGCCGGTCGAACGCGGCAGCATGCCGTATTCGGCCGTCACCCAGCCCTTGCCGGAATTGCGCATCCAGCCCGGCACCTTTTCCTCCAGGCTCGCCGTGCACAACACATGCGTGTCGCCGAATTTCACCAGGCACGAGCCTTCCGCGTGTTTGGAGACGCCGCGCTCGAAGGAGATGGCGCGCATTTCGTCGGCTTGGCGTTTAGAAGGGCGCATCGAGGCCTCTTTCTGTTCTTTTACGGTTGCGTCGGCGGCTTGTAGACGCATGCAGCCCATGGCGCAAAGGAAAAGGCCCCGGCACAGACGCTGGGGCGATCGCAAGTGCGACGCCGGGTTGCGCGGCGGCGATGGAAGTCTATATCCTTGGGCCGGAGGTTTTTGGCTCGAATGACCAAGGCAGTCACCGAACCCAGTCTGCTGGCGCCCGCGCTGCAATCGCTCGACATGCGTTCGCGCGACATTTTCCGGCGCATCGTCGAATCCTATCTGAAGGACGGTGAGCCTGTGGGATCGCGCAGCCTGTCGCGCATCCTGCCGTCGTCGCTGTCGCCGGCCACCATCCGCAACGTGATGAGCGACCTCGAGCATCTCGGCCTGATCTATGCCCCGCACATCTCGGCCGGGCGCCTGCCGACCCAGACCGGCCTGCGCTTCTTCGTCGATGCCTTCATGGAGCTTGGCGATCTCTCCGACGAGGAACGCCGGGTCATCGAGGCGCAGGTGCGCGCCTCCGGCTCGGGCGCGACGCTGGAACACATGCTGACCGAGGCCAGCCAGATGCTGTCGGGCATGTCGCGCGGCGCCGGCCTGGTGCTCGCCACCAAGAACGAGGTGGCGCTGAAGCACATCGAGTTCATCCAGCTCGAGCCGACCAAGGCGCTGGCGGTGATGGTGTCGCAGAATGGCGATGTCGAGAACCGCGTCGTCGACCTGCCGGCCGGCATCACCGTCTCGCAGCTGCACGAGGCCTCCAACTTCCTCAACGCCCATATCAGGGGCCGCACGCTCGCCGAGGCGCGCATCGAGATCGCCCGCATCAAGGACGAGACCAGGGCAGCGCTGGACACGTTGTCGCAGGACCTGGTCGAGAAAGGCCTGGCGGTGTGGGCCGGCGCCGACAGCGGCCTGCCGGCGCGCCTTATCGTGCGCGGCCGCGCCAATTTACTCGAAAACGTCACCGCCCAGGCCGATATCGAATTGCTGCGCCACCTGTTCGAGGATCTGGAGACGCAGGACGGGCTGATCCAGCTGCTCGACCTCGCCGAGGACGGCCCCGGCGTGCGGATCTTCATCGGCTCGGAAAACAAGCTGTTCTCGCTCTCCGGCTCGTCGCTGGTCGTGGCACCTTACCGCGACAAGGACGCCCGCGTCGTCGGCGCGCTCGGCGTCATCGGCCCGACCAGGCTGAATTATGCCCGCATCGTGCCGATGGTCGACTACACGGCCCAATTGATTACCCGGATGTTAAGATAATTCCGAAGCCGTGATCACCGTAAAGGAGGGCGCAGAATGGCGCTTGAATCGTTCAAGGCCCAGATCAGCATGCTGCTCGAAGAAATGGTCAACCAGCCGGAGGACGAGCACGAAATCCAGGAGCAGCTGCGCGAAAAACTGCGCGAAATGCGCGCCATGGGATTGCCGCTGCCGGAAGATCTTGTCGCATTGGAAAAGCGTCTCGACGACGATCTGGACGTCGAAGAGGAAAGTTGAGCGGTTCTCTCGTCGAATCTGCGCGCGCACGCTTCTCTTTTGCGGCGGCCGCACAATATCTCCCTTGTCGTGACGCGCCGACGGCGCGAGTTCGAGGAGAACAGCATGATCCGGATTGCCGGCTTCGCAGGCCTTGCCCTGCTTCTGGCCACCAGCGCCTTCGCCCAGCAGGCTGATCAACTGCTGCTGACCGGCAAGGACGCTTTCGGCGACTGGAAGGCCGACAAGCCAGGTGTGCGCCGGCTGATTAGGCCGGATGATCTGAAAAGACCCAACATCACCGGATCCGCCTCCAACAGCGCCGGCCTCGGCGATCGGCCCGAGGGCGCGAAGCCCGTCCTGCCGCCTGGGTTTTCGGCCGAACTGGTTGCTTCCGGCATTTCCAATCCGCGGGTCGTGCGCGTGGCGCCGAACGGCGACCTGTTCGTCGCCGACAGTGACGCCAACCAGATCCGCGTCTATCGGCTGGCCAAGGGTAGCGCGAAGCCGGCCGAAGAGGGCATTTTTGCCGACAATCTCAACCAGCCCTATGGCATCGCCTTCTACCCGCCTGGCGACAAGCCGCAATGGGTCTACGTCGCCAACAACGACAGCGTGGTCCGCTACGCCTACCGCGACGGCGACCTTAAAGCCTCCGGCGAACCGGAGACGATTGTCTCCGACATCCCTACCGGCGGCCACTGGACCCGCGATATCGCCTTCTCGCCGGACGGGAAGACGCTGTATCTCTCGGTCGGCTCCGGATCGAACGTCGCGGAGGGCATGCAGAAGGCACCGAAGGGCGGCCTTGACGCCTGGGCAAAATCACAGCCACTCGGCGCCACCTGGGGTTCCGAGGATGGCCGTGCCGACGTGCTGGCCTTCGGCCCCGACGGCAAGAATGGCCGCATCCTCGCTACCGGCCTGCGCAATTGCTCGGGCATGACCGTGCAGCCGGCCACCGGCGCGCTGTGGTGTGTCGTCAACGAGCGCGACGGTCTCGGCGACGATGTGCCGTTCGAATATGCCACCTCAGTCAAGGACGGCGCCTTCTATGGCTGGCCCTGGTATTATATCGGCGCCAACGAGGACCCGCGTCACGAGGGCGCGCGCCCAGACCTCGCCGGCTCGGTCGCCGTGCCCGACGTGCTGATGCAGGCGCATTCGGCGCCGCTCAACATCGCCTTCTATGACGGCGGCAATTTCCCGGCAGAGTACAAGGATGACGCCTTCGTCGCCCTGCACGGCTCCTGGAACCGTGGTATGAGGACCGGCTACAAGGTGGTGCGGCTGAGATTCAGCGACGGCAAGCCGACCGGCGAGTACCAGGATTTCATCACCGGCTTCGTCCTCTCCGACGACGCCGTCTGGGGCCGGCCGGTCGGCGTCGCGGTGGCCAAGGACGGCGCGCTTATCGTAACCGAGGATGGCAACGGCACCATCTGGCGCATCACCCATGTCGATGGCCCATCCTGAGCCGGCGAACAGCGCAATCCGGCCCTAATGCACGTCCCGATGGATCACCTTGGGATAGGTATGGATCACCTCGGCAGATGAGACGCGGTCATCGAAACCGGTATCCCTGAGATTGAAGCGGCCGACCGAGCCGAAGGACTTCTTCGCCCCTTGCGCGAAGCGGCCGTCGCTGAAATCGTGTTCGTAAAGCGTCACCGTGACGTGGCCGGCATTGAGCTTCGGCACGTAAACACTGCTGATGGTGTCGTTGGCGAGGCCAAGCTGGTTGACGTTGAAGCGATAGAGGTCCTGCACCATGCGCCGGGCCGCATTGCCAATGATCATCCAGTATTCGCGGCGCGAAGCGCGGTTCGGGTCGATGAGTTTGAGCGGCGCCTTGCGGCCAAGCCCGAGCCAGTGCTCGAACACCATCACATTGGCGCCCCAGGGATAGGGATAATTGGACTTGTCGATGATGCGTGGCGGGCCATCCTCGGCAATCTCGGCGGTATCGACATAATCCAGCCATTGCAGCTGGAACGACGCTTCCACGTTGAGGTCGGTATTGCGCGGATCGGCAGCAATGATGCGCCAGTCCGAGACCGGCGGATATTTGGTGTCGAGGTCGATGTAGAATTCGCCTTTGGCGGTGTCGTCGGGGTCTATCTTTTGCGGTCCGTCACGCTCGATCGCCACCAGCCGCACCTTGAAGCGGTTGTTGACGACCAGCGGATAGATCATCGGACGAACGGGGTAGGCGCCAGGGTTCCGGCTGTCGGTAAAATATCCAGTCTGCGGAACGACATCGCTATCGCCCTTGTCGAACAGGCTGAAAGCCTGACGCCCATCGAACCACAGATACCATTCCAGCTCGTGGACGTGACCGCGTGCCTCGGAATAGTTGTTGGGCATCCACTTCATGAGCTGGATGTGAAGTCTTTTGGCTAACATGGGTGCTCCTGCCGTTCGGAGCCATGCGAGATAGCCGACCGCCTTCGGGGCGTAAGTGAACCCATCTCTCGCTTTCAGGCGAGGATGACCGGCTTTCATGTCCTGCTTGGCGCAATCGAATCCGTTTTGCCGTTGCAGGCTTTCATGGCATCAGAGTCGTTTCACGAGGTGCGACCGTCATGACCCTCACCGGCTTCCTTGCCTATAGTGCTGCGCTGGGCATCGCCGCCGCCATTCCCGGGCCCGGCGTCACCGCGCTTGTGGCGCGGGCGCTCGGATCCGGCTTCCGCTCATCGCTGGCGATGTCGTTCGGCCTGATGCTCGGCGACCTCATTTATCTCACCGCGGTGGTGCTCGGCCTTGCCTTTGTCGCGCAAAGCTTCGGCATGGTGTTTCTAGCCATCAAATGGCTGGGCGTCTCCTATCTCGCCTTCCTCGGCTGGCGTTTCTGGACGGCCGGGATCACGCCCGAGACTGTCGAGGCCAGGAAAGGCAAGGGCGGCCTGGTATCGAGCTTCCTTGCCGGCCTCACCGTCACGCTGGGCAACCCGAAAACGATGATCTTCTACCTCGCCATCACGCCGACCATCGTCGACCTGAAGACCATCACGCTCGCCGACTACGGCATCCTGGTCGCGCTCACCGTCATTGTGCTCTTCGTGGTGCTGGTGCCATATCTTGCGCTGGCCGCCAAGGCGCGCTGGTTCCTGAAATCGCCACGCGCGCTGAAGGCGCTTAACCGCACCGCCGCCGGCTTCATGGTGGGCGCGGCCGCTGCCATTGCCGCACGTCAGTAGATCGGTTCAGGCCCATCCATTCCGCCGATCGGTCCATCCGGAAAATGCGGCTTGAGGAGACAAGCGTTTTCAGCAAGCGGCCCACTCGATATTTTCGGCCGGCAGCCTATCTTGCGCGGGCGAAAGCCCTATTCTGTCCGCCGACGCCAATTGCCTGATCTGATTTGGGAGCGAAACCAATGAACAAGCCTTCCGCGCGCGTGCCCGGCCGCGGCCGTGTCTACAACTCGATCACCGAGACGATCGGCGACACGCCGCTGGTGCGGCTCGACAAGTTCGCCAAGGAGAAGGGCGTCGTTGCCAACCTTCTTGCCAAGCTCGAATTCTTCAATCCGATCGCCTCGGTCAAGGACCGCATCGGCGTTTCCATGATCGAGGCGCTGGAAGCGTCGGGCCGGATCAAACCCGGCAAGACGACGCTGATCGAGCCGACCTCGGGGAATACCGGCATCGCGCTCGCCTTCGCCGCCGCCGCCAAGGGCTACAAGCTACTCCTGACCATGCCCGAAACCATGTCGGTGGAGCGCCGCAAGATGCTGGCGCTGCTCGGCGCCGAACTGGTGCTGACGGAAGGGCCGAAAGGCATGAAGGGCGCCATCGCCAAGGCCGACGAATTGGCCGCCACCCTGCCTGACGCCGTCATCCCGCAGCAGTTCGAAAACCCGGCCAACCCGGAGATCCACCGCCGCACCACCGCCGAGGAGATCTGGAACGACACCGATGGCGGGGTCGACATCTTCGTCGCCGGCATCGGTACCGGCGGCACGATCACCGGCGTCGGCCAGGTGCTGAAGCAACGCAAGCCCTCGGTGCATGTCGTCGCCGTCGAGCCGGAGGCCTCGCCGGTGCTGTCGGGCGGCCAGCCCGGCCCGCACAAGATCCAGGGCATCGGCGCCGGCTTTGCGCCCAAGATCCTCGACACCTCGATCTATGACGAGATCGTCAAGGTCTCCAACGAGGATTCGGTCGCCAACGCCCGCCTCGTCGCCCGCCTTGAAGGCGTGCCGGTCGGCATCTCGTCGGGCGCTGCCCTGCAGGCCGCCATCGCCGTCGGGTCGCGGCCGGAGAACAAGGGCAAGAACCTAGTGGTGATCATCCCGTCCTTCGCCGAGCGCTATCTGTCGACGATCCTGTTCGACGGGCTGGGAGCTTAACGTCTTAACTGGATAGGCGGCGATCCTTCGCACCCCCCTCTGCCCTGCCGGGCATCGGGGGGTGCTGTCCCTCCGACATCGGAAGTCTCATGGCTGGACCGCAGAAAACCCGGCCGTGGCGTCCGCCACCGGCTTGAGCGGGAGGCGGCTTCAGGGTCAAATCGCCCCGGCCTGCTTCGCGCGGGCAGGGGGAGAATCACATGTACAAGCTTTACACGCGCCCAGGCAGCGGCGGTTTTGTCGTCGAGGCCGCATTGGCGCTGGCAAACGCGCAATTCGACCAGATCGATGTGCCCAAGAAGGATCCGCCGGACCCGGCTTTCCTCGACATCAGCCCGTTGAACCAGGTTCCGGTGCTGACCTTGCCCAACGGTCAATCGATAACCGAATCGGCGGCGATCTGCATCCTGCTTGCCGAGCGCCATCCGGAGGCGGGTCTGGCGCCGGCCGCCGGATCGCCGGATCGCGCCGGTTTCCTGCGCTGGATGGCGTTCATGTCATCGGTGCTCTACCCCGCCATCCTGCGCCTCTACTATGCCCATCGCTACACCACCGATGCCGACGGCAAGAAAGCCGTCAAGCAGGCAGCCATTGCCGAGATGGACCGCGGCTTCGCCATTGTCGATGCAGCCCTCGAGGGGCGCGGCTGGCTGGTCGGCGACGCGATGTCGCTGGCCGACATTTACCTCGTCATGCTGGTGGCCTGGCACCCCGATATGGACAAGGCGCGAGCCGACTGGCCGAACATCGAACGCTTATGGTCGGCGCTGCGCGCGCATCCGCTGATGAAACGGCTCAACACCACGCATGAGATGTGGCCGGCCTGAACGGACGTTTCAATTTCGCAGGATCGCCCGTTTCGCCTGCAGGAAGCGGCGCACGGCGGGGTCGCGTTCAAGGCCGATCGCCCGGTCATAGGCTTCGACCGCTTGCGCCGCATTGCCGAGCCTGGCCAGCAGGCCGGCGCGAGCGGCCCAATAGGGCTGATAGTCGTTGAGCCGCTTGTCGTCGCCCAGCACGTAGAGCGCCGCCAGTCCTGCCGCCGCCCCTTCGGCCTCGGCAATCGCCACGGCGCGGTTGATCGAAATCACCGGCGAGCCTGATATCGCCGACAGCGCATCGTAGAAGTTACGGATCGCCGCCCAATCGGTTTGGCCGGTCCGTCGCCGCGTCGCATGCACCGATTGTACCGCCGCTTCGAGCTGGTAGCGGCCGATGACGCCAATGGTGGCGGCGTGGCCCAGCAGCGACTCGGCTTCGTCGATCAGCGCGTGATCCCAAAGACGGCAATCCTGTTCGGCGAGCGGCACATAATCTCCAGCCGCATCGCGCCGCGCCGGGCGGCGCGCCTCGGCAAACAGCATCAGCGCCAGCAGGCCGAGCGCTTCCGGTTCGTCCGGCATCAGCGATGCCACCAGCCGCCCGAGCCAGATGCCTTCGGTCGCCAGATTGCGCGCTCTCGTCTCGGTCCCTGCCGGGTCGGTCCAGCCTTCGGCGAAAGCCGCGTAGATCGCTTCCAGCACCGTTCCCAGCCGCTCGCCGAGTTCGGCGCGATCCGGCACGCGGAACGGAATGCCGATCTCGCGGATGCGGCTCTTGGCGCGCACCAGACGCTGGCCCATCGTCGCCGGCGAAACCAGGAAGGCCGAGGCGATCGTCGCCGCGTCGAAACCCAGAACCGTCTGCAGGATCAGCGGCGCCCGCACGCTGGCTTCGATCGCCGGATGCGCACAGGCAAACATCAGCCTGAGACGTTCGTCGGGAAGGTCTTCGTCTTCCATGCTCGCCTCCATCTCCTCGGCCATCAGCTTGAGATGGTCGCGGCTCGCCTCGCTGGTCAGCCGACGGCGCACCGCGTCGACGCGCCGCCGGCGCGCCACGGCCAGCAGCCATGCTTCCGGCTTCTCGGGCACGCCGGTCTGTGGCCAGCGCTCAAGGGCCGCGGCAAAGGCCTCGGCCAGCGCGTCCTCGGCGCCGGCCACGTCGCGGGTGCGCGCCGCTAGCCAGGCGACCAGCTTGCCGTAACTCTGCCGGGCGGCCGCTTCCGCCGCCGCCCGCGCGATCTCCGGGCGATTGTCCATCACGGTTTCATTTCTTGGGCATGTAGTCGGCCATTTCCCAGATCGGCCGCAACTCGACCGTGCCGGCGCTCGCCGCCGGACAGCGCGCCGCCCAGTCGATGGCGGTATCGATATCGGCCGCCTCGATCATGTAGAAGCCGGCAAGCTGCTCCTTGGTGTCGGCATAGGGGCCGTCGATCACGTTGGTCTTGCCGTCTGTGATCCGCACCGAGGTGGTCGCCTGGGTCGGGCGCAACCGTTCGCCGGCGAGCCATGCGCCGGATTCCTTCAACGCTTCGGTATAGGCGGCATATGCTGCGCTCATCTGCTGAGCCTTCTCGATTGGCGTGTTCGCCTGCGCGGCTTCGTCGCTGTTGATCAAAAGCATGTATCGCATGGGTCTTCTCCCGTGGTTTCGAAGGCCGCGTTCTAGCGGGGCCAGACGTATGTCGCGCGGCGGCGGCCGATTTCGACGGGCTTCAGAAAAAACTTTCGCCTCCGCCAGGAGATTTCGCAAGGACCAGATGTTCCTCCGTCTGCTGGCGGATGACCGGCAGCGGACTGGCCGTGGCTCCGCACAGCACTATCCTCCGTCGTTGGCGGGCACGTCACACGAGGCATGGGAGAAGAGAATGGAACTCGTGACCCACAAGAAATTCAAGAACGGCCGGTTGATGCCATGGGGCAAAGGCACGGTCGTCAGCGGTGCGAAAGGCACCGTCTATCTCTGCGGCAACACCGCGACATCGGCTGACTACGATCCGGCCGGCAAGAAGGGTGGCGGCTTCGCCGGCGATGCCGCGGCTCAGTGGCGGGAAGTTCTCGGCAACATCAAATCGGATCTGGAAGAACTTGGCAGCGGGCTCGACCATCTCATCAGGCTGACCTTTTTCGTCAAAGGGGCATTTCCCGACGGCGGCGTCCTCAGCTCGCCTAATTTTCGTCTCGACGTGCTGGACGCGTTTTTCGCCGAGTATTGTCCGAAGCATTGCAGCGACAACAATCCGCCGCGTTCGGAGGTAATCGGCGTCGCAGCGCTTGCCCAGGCAGACATCGTCATCGAGATCGTCGCCGTCGCGGCGCTGCCGGACTGAGGCGCGAACGAACAGGCCGGCCTTGCGCGAGGTCACCGTTGCGACCGAAGCGCGCCGGCACGAGCTGCGCCGCCGCGCCGGTGCGGGCGTTGCACCAGGCCTCGGCCTTGCCCAGTGAGCGCCCGGCGACGAGCAGGATCAGGCGTGGCTCGCTCTCCAGCAATTGCACGATGCGGCCGCCGAAAATGCCATAGCCGCCAACGACCAGAAGCCTCATGGCGCCGCTCTTTTTGCGTATGTCGTTTTCCCGGAACCGAGGTCACTTTTGAGTGACATGCGATTAGCCGATCACGCGCGCACGTATCGCGGCGGACAGGATCTCGCAACTGTCCTTGCGGCCGAACATGGCGTAGCGGTTTTTGGCGATGCGTTCGTAGAGCCAGTCACGCAAGGGGCGCGGGATGAGCAGCAGCGCCTTCGCCGCCCGCCACGGCCAGCCGAGTTCGGCCATCACCGCGATGAAACTGTCCAGCCGGATGAAGGGAGCGCCGCCGACAAGGACCAGATTGGTCTCGTAGCTGTCGGTGCGCAGCCCGTATCTCTGGAACAGCTCCTCGCCGAAGGGCGACTGCGCCGTGGCGAAGCGGAAGCGGTTTTTGCGGTCGAGCCCGACCACCGTGCGTACGAAGCCCGAGCACAGCACGCAGACGCCGTCGAAAACGATCAATGGCTGGCTGGCATCGAAGGGTTCAGGAGAAGAAGTCACGGGACGTCCGGCAGCTTGTGTCTTCAGACACTAAGCCCGCCGGCAGCGGGATCAAAGCCGCGGCGTTGTCGCACGGCTTCTCGCGGCCAGCGCGGGGCGCTCGGCGCGATAGGTGGTTGCGCGGGGATCGGCCTCCGGTCTGCAGATCCGGCTGTCGTGACGCGTTTCGAATGTCATGATCAATGCGCGCCGAGCGAGCTGCCGCGACGGGCGCAGGCCGGACCCGGGCCGCGCATGTAGTAGCGCTCCGGCCGATAGGTCGGCGCGATGAACTCGCGGATGGCGGCGGCATAGCCGGCGATGTGGCCCCAGAATTTCATTTTACTCAAGTCCCTGTCCCGATTTTCGGATGTCCCGTCCGATTGCGGGGATCATAGTGTCGAGGCGTGAATAGTCGGTGAACACGATGTTAATCTTTGGTCGAAAACCCCATGCTTCGTGGCCGGAATGCGGCTGTTTGGGGGTCTTTCGGTGTGGTTCGTCGCCATTCCCGGCATTGTGACTTTTGCATCACATATGTTTCGTCTGGATGTCGCTTGAGCGCGGTTCTGTTTCAGATTTGGCGAGCCTCTCGAAATTTCCATGCTCGCTGCCGAAATGCCCCTGGTTGCGCGCCCGGAACCGGAACGGGCCTTGCCCGTTCTCGCTTTAACCGCATCGCGCAGGAGTTCGCCATGGCACCTCGCCCCGCCTGGAAGGGCTATCTGAAACTGTCGCTGGTCACCTGCGCTGTCGAACTGACCAACGTCGTCACCCACGCCGAAAAAGTTTCGTTCCGGGTGCTCAACCGCAAGACCGGCAACACGGTCAAGCGCATCTATGTCGATTCTGAAACCGGCAAGCCGCTGGGCGATGGCGACGAGATCAGGGGCTATGAGGTGAGCCCCGGTGAGTTCGTCCATATCGAGGACGAAGAGATCGAAGCGGTGCAGATCGAGTCCTCGCACACGATGGCGCTGGATGGCTTCGTCGACAAAGCCTCGATAGAGCAGATCTATCTCGACACGCCCTATTATGTCACGCCCGCCGACAAGGTGTCGGAGGAGGCCTTTGCCGTCATTCGCGATGCCATGGCGGACAAGAAGATGGCCGGGCTGGCGCGCGTCGTGCTCTATAGCCGCGAGCGGCCCGTGGTCATCGAGCCGCGCGGCAAAGGCATGGTGCTGACCACCTTGCGCTACGGCAACACGGTGCGGGAGCCGGAGAGCATCTTCGGCGACATCAAGGCGGTGAAGACCGACCAGGAGATGACCGATATGGCCGAACGCATCATCGACAAGAAGAAGGGGAAGTTCGATCCGTCGACATTCGAGGACAAGTATGAGGACGCGCTGCTCGAACTGATCCGCGCCAAGAAGGCCGGCAAGAAGGCGCCGAAAGCGCAGGCCGCGCCCAAGCCGTCCAATGTCGTCAATCTGTTCGACGCGCTGAAGAAGAGCCTGTCCGATGGCGGCCAGGCGGAAGGCCCGGCGAAGAAGGCCAAGCCGGCGGCAAAAAGCGGCAAGGCGAAAGCTTCTGCGCCCAAGCGCAAGTCGGCTTGAGGGTCGGCGCCGTGGCCAGCCTCGAACAATATCAGTCCAAACGCGATTTCAAGAAGACGGCCGAGCCGGCGGGCAAGGTCGCGCGCGGCAAGCAGCCCGGCGGCATCTTCGTCGTCCAGAAGCACGACGCGACCAGGCTGCACTATGATTTCCGCCTCGAGCATGAGGGCGTGTTGTGGAGCTGGGCGGTGACGCGGGGCCCGAGCCTCGACCCGCACGAAAAGCGGCTGGCCGTGCATGTCGAGGACCACCCGATCGACTATGCCGGCTTCGAGGGCACCATTCCCAAGGGCGAGTATGGCGGCGGCACCGTCATCGTCTGGGACGAAGGCACATGGACGCCCGAGATCGACCCGGCCAAGGCGATGAAGAAGGGCCATATCGACTTCGAACTCAACGGCCAGAAGCTGAATGGGCGGTGGCATCTGGTCAGATTAAGACCCCGCCCGGGCGAAAAGCGCGACAACTGGCTGCTGATCAAATCCGACGATGCCGCCGCCCGCCCCGGCGAGGATATCCTGAAGGACGCACCGAAATCGGTGAAGTCCGGCCTGACCATCGAAGAGGTCGCGGAAGGCAAGACCGCCGACGGCAAGAAGCCGAAGGTCTGGCACTCCAACAAGCCCGCGGCATCCAGCAAGGCGAAAGCCGGCAAGCGCCTCGACTTCGTCGAGCCGCAGCTGGCGACGCTGGAGCGCGAGGCGCCGCCCGGCGAGGACTGGCTGCATGAGGTGAAGTTCGACGGGTACCGCATGCAGGCGCAGATCGCCGGCACGGAGGTGCGGCTGCTGACCCGCACCGGCCTCGACTGGACGGGGAAATTCGGCCCCGAGATCGTCGCGGAACTCGCCCAGCTGAAATGCAGCGACGCCATCATCGATGGCGAGATCGTCGTGCTCGCCGACAGCGGCGTTTCGTCCTTCTCGCTGCTGCAGCAGGATCTCTCCGCCAATCGAACCGACCGCTTCACCTACTATGTGTTCGACCTGATGCGGCTTGACGGCAAGGATTTGCGCCGCGAGCCGCTGGTCGAGCGCAAGCAGGCGCTGCAGGAGCTGCTCGGCGAGACGGCCGAAAATGCCGCTGTTCGCTTCAGCGACCATTTCGCGGAACCGGGCAAGATCATGCTGCAGCACGCCTGCCGCATGGGCCTTGAAGGCATCGTCTCCAAGCGCGCCGATGCGCCCTACCGCAGCGGCCGTGGCCCAAGCTGGGTGAAGTCGAAATGCACGGCCCGCCAGGAATTCGTCATCGGCGGGTATCTGCCCTCGGACAAGACCGGCCGCGGCCTGCGCTCGCTGCTGGTCGGCTACCACGAGGGCGGCAAGCTCCACTATGCCGGCCGCGTCGGCACGGGCTTCACAGCCAGGAGCGCCACCGATCTGAAGAAAAAACTCGATGCGCTGAAGGCAGACGCCTCGCCCTTTGCCGCCGCCGTGCCGAAGGGCAAGGGTTTGGTCTGGGTCAGGCCCGAACTTGTCGGCGAAGTGGAGTTCCGCAGCTGGACGTCGGACCGTATAATACGCCACGCGTCGTTCCAGGGACTGCGCGAGGACAAGCCGGCGGAGGAAGTCGTGCAGGAAAAGGCATCGAAGGCGGCGAACAAGGCAAAGCCGGCGGCAAGCAGCGCCGGCAAGGCCGCCGGGGCTAAGGCGCCCGCGACGATCACGACCAGCGTAAAACTATCCCATCCCGACAAGCTGCTGTGGCCCGAGGAAAAAATATCCAAGCAGGCTTTGCTTGAGCACTATGCGCTGGTCTGGCCGCGCATGGAGCAGTTCGTCGTCAACCGGCCGCTCAGCCTGGTCAGGGCGCCGGACGGCATCGGCGGTCCGCGCTTCTTCCAGAAACATGCTTCGGCCGGCATGAGCGACAAGATCGCCCGCATGAAGGACCCGACCGATGGCGAGGAAATCCTGTTCATCCGCGATTTCGACGGCCTTGCCGCCTTGGTCCAGTATGGCGTGGTCGAGGTCCACATCTGGGGCTGCAAGATCGAGGAGCTGGAAAAGCCGGATCAGATCATCTTCGATCTCGATCCCGATGAAGGCGTCGACGTCAAGGCGGTGCGCGAGGCCGCACTCGACGTCAGAGGCAAGCTTGACGATCTGTCGCTGCCGAACTTCGTCAAGCCGTCAGGCGGCAAAGGCTATCACGTGCTGGTGCCGCTGAAACCCTCGGCGGATTGGGAGGAAGTCAAAACCTTCTCGCATGATTTCGCCAAGGCGCTGGAGCAGGCCGCGCCCGACCGCTACACCGCGACGCTGTCGAAAAAGGCGCGCACGGGAAAAATCTTCGTCGACTATCTCCGCAACGGCAGGGGCTCGACCACCGTCGCGCCCTACTCTTCCCGCGCCAAGAAGGGCGCGACGGTGTCGGTACCGGTGACGTGGGCGGAAGTTGAGAAGGGGTTGCCGCCGAATTCCTTCCCGATCGGCGACAAGACGACGCTGAAGGAGTTGGAGAAGGCCGATCCGTGGGTGGATTTCTTCGAGCAGGGGAAGGTGCTGAAGCGGGGGTAAGCGTCGCGCGCCTCACCTGCTACGCAAGCGTTCCGTCACACCCCCCTCTGTCCGGCAGGCCAGAGGGGGGTGCTGTCCCGCCAGCGTCGCCCAATTAGCGCCGCCGAACCTCTACGCCAAAAACACCCGCTCGAACGCCTGCTTCCCCGGCGGTGAAAACACCACCGCGCGGCTGTCCTTCTCCCGCCTTGCCCATTTCTCCGACAGGATCTTGTCCAGAATAGCCGCGCCCAGCGTTCCCGCGAGGTGCGAGCGGCGCACACTCCAGTCGAGACAGGCGCGGCAGACCGGCCGGCGCGGCTTGGCGCCGACATCGATGCCGATGGCCGAAAAATGCGAGGCTGCTGCTGGCCCCAGCCTGATCTCAATGTCGTCGCGCAACAGGATGCCGCGCGCGACGAGCCGGTCCAGCATCGCCACCGCCTGCTCGCCGGCGAGGTGGTCGTAGCAGACGCGGGCGACGCGCATGGCGCCGTCGCGCGGGCCGGGCCGCACGCGCTTGGGACCGACTGCTTCGGCCACCCCGGTGATGGCCTCGATCATGCCGGCCACCTGCGGCCCTGCGAGGCCGTAATAGCGATGCCGTCCCTGGCTGGCCAAAGTTAAAAGCCCGCCCTCCATCAGTTTCGACAGATGCGAGGACGCGGTCGGCAGCGACACGCCGGCCTCCAGCGCCAGTTCGCTCGCCGTGAAAGCCGTGCCTCCCATCAGCGCATTCAGCATGTTTGCCCGCGCCGGATCGCCGACCAGGCTGGCGATGCGGGCAATGTCGGGTCCTTCACGCATAGTTAGGCCTCCATCGAAGCATTCTCGTCAGATAAGCATTATTGTCGGGCGGGATCAAGGAGAACGCCGATGCCAACCGCTTCCGTCCCACTCGCCAGCCGCCGGCCGTTCCCGTTCGTCACCTGGCTGCAACGGCGGCTTCTCGCCCGCTGGTACGACCGCCATCTGCAGCGGCTAGACCTCGCGGAGGTCGACGACCATCTGCTGCGCGATCTCGGCCTGACCCGTGAGGATGTGCGCCGCGAATGCGCAAAATCCTTCTGGCAGGCCTGACCGCCAGCGCTTTTGCTTAGCAGACCCTGCGGCACAACGTTTCGACGCCGCTCGAACTATCGATGCGAAACCCAAGGAGATCACGATGACCATCACCTGCTTCATCCGCTATGAGATCGACCCGTTCGGCAAGCCGGCCTTCGAGCAATATGCCAAGGCCTGGGGCCAGGCGATCCCGCGCTGCGGCGCCGATCTGATCGGCTACTACGCCCCGCACGAGGGCTCGGCCACCACCGCCTACGCCGCCTACAACATCGACAGCCTCGCCGCCTACGAAGCATATCGCGCCCGTCTCGCCGCGGATCCGGCGGGCAAGGCCAATTACGAATTCGCCCGCCGCGAAAAGTTCATCTTGAAAGAGGACCGCATCTTCCTGAAGCTGGTGTCGGGGCCGCATGGACCGCGGCAGCTGTTCCAGACCGCGGTCAAGGAGAAAGCATGATCGCTGTCATCTTCGAGGTGCAACCGGCTGAGGGAAAGCGCGATGCCTATCTCGGTATCGCCGCGGAACTCAGGCCGCTGCTCGACGGCATAGACGGTTTCATCTCGATCGAGCGGTTTCAGAGCTTGGTCGACCCGAACCGCGTGCTGTCGCTGTCCTTCTGGCGCGACGAGGAAGCGGTCGAGGCGTGGCGCAACACGGAAGAGCATCGGCAGGCGCAGCATGCGGGCCGCGGCGGAATATTTGCCGGATATCGGTTGCGGATTGCGCATGTGGTGCGGGATTACGGGCTGACGGAGAGGGACGAGGCGCCAGAGGATAGCAGGGCGGTGAATGGGTGACTAGGTATCGGCGTCGCGCCAGGCCCCCTCATCCGGCCGCTTCGCGGCCACCTTCTCCCCGCTGGGGAGAAGAGACTGGCGCAGGCTTCGAAAATCTCCTCTCCCTTCGGGGAGAGGTCAGCCGAGCGAAGCGGAGGCTGGGTGAGGGGGCGCTTGGCGCTCACGCATTCCCGATCAGCACCCCGGCCGCAAACACCAGCGCCCCACCCAGCACCACCTGAAACGCCGCGCGCAGGAACGGGGTTTGCATGTAGCGGTTCTGCACGAAGGCGATCGCCCACAATTCGAAGAACACCACCACGGCCGCGACCGCCGTCGCCGTCCAGAAATGCGGGATGATGTAAGGCAGCGCGTGGCCGAGGCCTCCCAGCGTCGTCATGATGCCGACGGTGAGGCCGCGCTTGATCGGCGAGCCACGCCCCGACAGCTTGCCGTCGTCCGAAGCGACTTCGGTAAAGCCCATCGAGATGCCGGCGCCGATCGAGGCGGCGAGGCCGACCAGCAGCGTCTGCCAGGTGTCGTGCGTGGCAAACGCGGCGGCAAAGATCGGCGCCAGTGTCGACACCGAGCCATCCATCAGCCCGGCCAGTCCCGGCTGGACATAGGTCAGGATGAACTGGCGCTGCTCGGCGCTGGCTTCCTCGTCCTTGACCTCGCCCGGCACAAGTTTCTGCTCCAGCCGATGCGCCGAATTCTCATGGCTTTGCTCGGCCGCGGCCAGGTCGCCGAGCAGTTTCCGCGTCGAGGCATCGCCGGTGCGCTTGGCCGCCTCGACATAGAAGCGATAGGCCTGCCGCTCCATCTCTTCGGCTTGGCGCCGCACATGCTCGATGCCGAGCGGCCGCACCAGCCAGTCGGGCTTGCGCTCGTAATAGCCTTTCACGTGCTCGCGGCGCAGCAGCGGAATGCGCTCGCCGAAACGCTTGCGGTAAAGCTCGATCAGGGAATCGCGATGGCCGTCCTCCTCCTCCGCCATCGCCTCGAACACTTTCGCCGATTGCGGAAAACTGTCCGCCAGCCCGTCGGCATAGGCGCGGTAGATGCGCCCGTCATCCTCTTCGGATGAAATTGCCAGCGCCAGGATCTCCTGTTCCGACAGCGTTTCGAAAGGACGGCGGCCGAAACCGAAGACACGGGAAAGCATGAGAAATTCACCCCAGTTTAGAACAATTCTAAACTAGGCGCTGCAATCTCCGCGGTCAATCACCAGTCAAGAAATGTTGAAGCGCCGGATTGCAACGCGCCCTTCATTATCGGCAAATGTTCACCTATATGGGTCGCGACACGCAAAGCGAAAGGTATCCAAGAGATGACGGCAAAGCCGCACGACCACTTCGATCCGAAACCCGTCCTCGATCTTATCGCCAGCATCGAGGCCGATTTGCAGCGGCTGAAAGGCCTGGTCGAACAGCAGGTCGAAAAATTCGACCCCGCCAATCCGCACAACAAGGCGCCCGACGGCAAGCTGACCGAGGAGGGCGTCGAATGCTGCTACCGCCTGTTCGACGAAGGCAAGTCGCGCTATTCGGTCGCCCAGCAGATGAAGATCTCGTTTGCCGCCGCGACGCACCGGTTCAACTCCTGGCGCAAGGCGGGCGGGCCGAAGCGGCAGAGGGCATTGCTGGGATAATTGGCGAAAGCCAAGGCGAAACCCGATCTCCCCCCTCGTGGGGGAGATGGCCGGCAGGCCAGGGCTGTCCCGCCGACCTTTCCCTGCCTAAAGCCCAGCACCGGCACCGTTCAGGATGCGCGTCCAAGCCCAGCCGCAATCACAATATGCTGGCAGACATTGTCGACGTCGCGGATGACGTCGTCATTCCAGAACCGCAGGACGGTCCAGCCATCTTGTTCGAGGTGCGATGTCCGCGTTTCATCACCGGCAGCCGCGCCGGCGTCCGCATGCGGGGAGCCATCGACTTCGATGACCAGCTTCTTCTCCGGGCAAGCGAAATCGACGATGTAGGCGGCAATCGGAAATAGATCGGAAGAGCACACGTCTGNTTGGCAGGCGCTCTGTGGCGCCCCCCTCTGTCCTGCCGGACATCTCCCCCACTTGGAACCCACTTGGGGGGAGATTGGCTGTACTTCCTAAGGCGTCAGTTCAATTTCCTCCGTCTCGCCGCCATTGCAGGTGTAGCAGCAATCCTCGCATCTTTCCTTGTTGTTGGGGCCGACGCCCCAATAGGTGCCCTCGTCGCCGTCGACCCAGGCGCCGTAGCAGATGGACTCGCCCTCGTCGCACGACACCGGGATCTGCTTGGTCTCGCCATCGTCGAGATAGAAATCCTTGTCGTTGCCCGGCCAGACATAGTCGCGGTCCTGGCTGTAGAGCTCGAGGCGCATGGCGTTGGGATGGCTGTTCTTGACGGCGAAGGTGATGTCGGCGGCGTGCGCGGCCGGCGCAAACAGCGCGGCCAGCGAGAGCGCGACGACGACGCGGCGCAGACAAGTGAAAGACATGGTGTTCCCCCGAGGCAAATCGGCCCCCCGGCCGAGGGAATCAGCATCGCATGATGGCGGCGGAGATTGAAGGGCGGGGCGTGACTGATTTTGGGGGGATTGGGAGAGGTTGGTGGAGCTGCTGATCTCCCCCCTCGTGGGGGAGATGCCTGGCAAGGCAGAGGGGGNCCCCTCTGTCCTGCCGGACATCTCCCCCACGAGGGGGGAGATCAGCAGCTTCGGCGCCCCGCCCCTCACTCCACCAGATCGATCGTCTCCGTCGTCTTCTCCACGCAGATGAAACAGCACGTATCGCATGGCTGGTCATTATCCGGCCCGACCCCGGCGGAGACCGCATCATTGCCATTCACCCAGGCGCCATAGCAGATGTTTTCGCCCGAATTGCACGAGATCGGCACCGATTTCTGCGAGCTGGGCTCGATCAGAAACACCTGGTCGCCGCCCGGCCACGACATCTTGCGGTCCCGGCTGAACAGCTCCACCGCCACCGCCTGGCTGCGCAAGTTCTTGACGAAGAACGCCATATCGGCGGCGTGGGTTGGGGTGGCGAGGAGCAGGGCGGTAAGGGTGAGGCGGAGCATGATGGGGTATCCGAATCGGAGATGCGAGGGTCGCACGCCGCGAGGGCCGGGCCTAGAGCCACGGCTAGGCAAGTCCCCCTCACCCGGATTGCCAGCCGAATTGCGAAAGGCAATTCGGGGCAATCCGACCTCTCCCCGAGGGGAGAGGAGCTCGCTCGGCGCTGGTGCTCGCCTCTTCTCCCCAGCGGGGAGAAGGTGGCCGCGAAGCGGCCGGATGAGGGGGCGGCCTCGTGATACCCTACGCCCACTACTGCCCCACTTGACATGCGGCGCCAGCCGTCGGATCGCGTCAATCACCTCGGCGACTTCAGCAACGTCCAGATCCAGCCGGCAAACGCCAGTACCAGGAACGGACAGCCGGCGGCGGGCAGCGGCGCCGAAATCGGCAGCAACGGCGCGCCCACAGCACCATGGCCACCGTCACGACAAACAGGATGGCGCGCCGGTGAGCCGCATCCACAGGCAACGGTGCTCGACGCGCCGATCAGCACGACCGCCGCCGCCCACAGCGAGATGCCGCCGACATAGGAGGGAACGCTGGCCTCCAGCCCCGCCGCATTGCCGGCCAAAAGCAAGGTCTCGCCGGCGAGGAAGGTGAGGAACCCCGCAGCTACACAGTCATTGCCCAGCCGCTGGTATTTCATGGTCAGCAGCGCGGTTGCCACCACAAGCGCCACGCCGTCGATCGCCCAGAGCGTTTCGCGGAGCGGCGCGCTGGAGACGAATGTCCCGGCCAGGCCGAAGGCGCCGCCAATGGCGAGACCGATGGCTGCGACGGTGTCTGAAGTGGTGCGCATGCGACGTCTCCCCGAGCCGTGCCGAGATTACGCGAAGGCGGGCGTACGGTGAAGATACTGCGCTGCATCTCGTCATCCGATCCATTTAGCTTAACCCGGATATCGAGGGCTTGACACCTTAGCCGTAGAAGTAATCTAGTGACGCTGGGCGACTGAGTACTGGGGGGGGAATATGCTTCATCTGTCCGTTGATCGACGGATCGCGGAGTTGCATCGCGCGGGTATCCTCGATCAATCTATAATCGACGTATTGATACCTCACGGCCGGCCTCACGACTTCGAGTCGTTTCTCTACGACTACAAAACCTTTGTCGGTCAGGATAACGGATCGCATGCAGACGCGCGCATGGACTCGCTAATAAAAGACTTTGCTGCCTTTTATAACTCCATGGGTGGATACATAATTTCGTTATTTGATACGAACCACACAGATTCTTCAGTATATAATTTTCTATCGAACAACGATCAGCTGAACCAGCGGCTGTCAAGCTTCATAGGCAAGAATATAGGCGTTCGCATTTTTGTAACCGCTGGCGCTGTCGACAACGTTAAGCGTGACATCATCCTGACGTTCGTCCCAAAGCGGCCGATAAATGAAAAGCCACGACCGTTTATTAAGAACGGCTTCAACTATGGCGCGCCAGATAAGCCTAAGTTTGTATTCGCAAAAGGCGGTCTATATTGCCGCTATGAGCATGAGTGCAAGCCGGCCAATGAGGATATTGAGCTACTAAACTTTCTATATTCTGACAGAGATAACTCAAACGCCTTACAGGTCGGGGCAAAGACAGAAAATAACCTCCCGCCCAAAGATCCAAGTCTGATCCAATTTGTTGGCAGAAAGGGATATCTTGAGGCCTTGTGGAATTGGATCACCGAGGCTAGGCGCCCAATGAAGGTGCTGACTGCTGCTGGTGGCCTTGGAAAGACCACTGTCGCCTACGAGTTCGCGACCCAACTCCTGGACCGACCAGGGGCTGGGCTCGAAAAAATAGTATGGCTGTCTGGAAAGAAAATTACCTTCGCCCCACTGCTAGGCAAGCTCGTTCCGACGACCCGCTGTGACTTCGAGAACATCGATGATCTCCTTGACAACTTCTTGATCCAGGTTGGCTTTACGGAAGACGAAGTTCGTATAGCGTCTGATCGAGAAGAGAAGATCTCAAAGTGTATCGAAGCGTTTTCTACGATATCGATTCTTTTAATTATAGATGACGTCGATTCTCTTCCGAAAGAGGAACAGAACGACCTATATTCGGTTATTTCTCAGATAATAATTTCAGCAAACGTGCAGAACGATAATAGCCGTGTCCTTTTCACCTCGAGGCTGGAGTTGTTGACGGGTCGGGAACAGCGGATCGGAATGTCTGGATTTGAAGGTGGAGACTTCGTAGAATACCTTGAAGTGAACTTGGCTTATCTAATTGAGGACCCAGGGCAGGCGAAACAGATACGGCTCAATCGGGATAAACTTCTGGCAGCGTCTGCAGGCTCACCAATCTTCATAACTTCAATTATTCGCCTAGTCTCATTAGGGCATGAATTGGGTCGGGCGGTGAGTGATTGGCGAGGTAAGAATGGTGAGCAGATACGATCGTTTGCATTTGAGAAGGAAATTGACCAGCTTTCTGCCACACAGAAAGAAATACTATTCGCAATGCAATTGCTTTCTCGCGCGCGAACTGACGAAGTTAAGGAAATTTGTGAAATAACATCAGTGGAGCTTGAGCAGGATCTCGCCACTCTGAAGAACTATCATCTGTACGCGACGAAGGGTGACCCTGTAGCCGGAACTATTCTGGAGGTGCCGGAGCCTATCCGCCTTATGCACGACATCACCCAGAACAAACTTCCGGAAGCGCGAAGGAAGCATATTGAGAGAGCGTGCATATCTGCACGGAAGAATAATGAAGATCCGGCTAGGCGGATAGCGCTAATAGTTTCTCAAACAGTGCGCCATTGGAAGGCTCAAAATTATGAGGTAGCTGAATCATACCTTTCTAAAGAAATATCAAAGTATAATAAAACAGGTGACCTCTATTGCCTTAGAGGGCGGACGCGTATGTCTGTGCGGGGACGTAAACCAAGTGAAATAGAGAGGGACTTCGAATCTGCTGACAAATATGGCTGCAATGCCTTCGATTTGTTAAAGTATTGGTATATGCTTAAGATAAGAAACAAAGACTGGCGAGGATTATTTAATCTGCACGTCCGAAAGAAGGATACTGCGCAGTTCTTTCCAATTTTTAACTGCTGCCATGTCTTTGCCGCTGTAAAGATTGCTGATCGGACCTTGGAGACTGAGAGGGCCTCGAAAGGGAGCGGGGTGGACGACGCCATTAAGTACTACACTCAAGCCTTACAGTTGGCTGACGGCTATATAACGGACAGGCAGGCGATGGGCTATTTCCATAACTTGCGATGTCTTATGCACGAGGCAGCTACTGGGGCAGTCAACGCGATTCAGATGCAAGAGTCCTCCGATCGGAAGGATCTCGATGTTTTCCGGCTCGTGGTGAAGTGCCTGAAGTACCAGTTTGCGCCGTCGTACTTTTTACGCATCGGGCTTAAAGCCGCCGAGAGTTGGGCAAAGAAAGTTGGGGCGAAACACGAACGAAATTCAGTTAGCGACGAGCTTCTGCAAATCAAACGTTATTTGGCTGCTCAGCCCTACCAACGGACGCGTCTCATGGCGGAGTGTGACCGAGTCACCAAGATCGTAATGGGCTGAGCCACCTCAATCACCCATCTTAAGCGCCTGAATAAACGCCTCCTGCGGGATATCCACTTTCCCGAACTGGCGCATCCGCTTCTTGCCCTCTTTCTGCTTGTCGAGCAGCTTGCGTTTGCGCGAGACGTCGCCGCCATAGCACTTCGCAGTCACGTCCTTGCGCAGCGCCGAGATGGTTTCGCGGGCGATGACCTTGCCGCCGATCGCGGCCTGGATCGGGATCTTGAACAGATGGTTCGGGATCAGCTCCTTCAGCTTCTCGCACATCTGGCGGCCGCGCTTTTCCGCCGCGGTGCGGTGAACCAGCATGGACAGCGCGTCGACCGGCTCTTCATTGACCAGGATCGACATCTTCACCAGATCGCCTTCCTTATAGTCGGTCAGGTGATAGTCGAACGAGGCGTAGCCCTTGGAGATCGATTTTAGGCGATCATAGAAGTCGAAGACGACTTCGTTGAGCGGTAGATCGTAGATCAGCATGGCGCGCTTGCCGACATAGGACAGGTCGGCCTGGATGCCGCGCCGGTCCTGGCAGAGCTTCAAAATGCCGCCGAGATAGTCGTCGGGGGTCAGGATGGTGGCGCGAATCCACGGCTCCTCGATCGCTGAGATTTTCACCACGTCGGGCATGTCGGCCGGGTTGTGCAGCTCCTTCGTCGAGCCGTCGGTAAGCAGCAGCCGGTAGACGACGCTCGGCGCCGTGGCGATCAGGTCGAGGTTGAACTCGCGCTCCAACCGCTCCTGGATGATTTCGAGATGCAAAAGGCCGAGGAAGCCGCAGCGATAGCCGAAGCCGAGCGCGGCACTGGTCTCCATTTCGTAGGAGAAGCTGGCGTCGTTGAGGCGCAATTTGCCGACGGCGGCGCGCAGATCCTCGAAATCGGCGGCGTCGACCGGGAACAGGCCGCAAAACACCACCGGCTGCGCCGGCTTGAAGCCGGGCAAAGCATGCGCGGTCTGGCGCTTGTCCTCGGTGATGGTGTCGCCGACGCGGGTGTCGGCCACTTCCTTGATCGAGCCGGTGAAGAAGCCGAACTCGCCGGGGCCGAGCTCGTCGACATTGATGCGGGCGGGCGTGAACACGCCGGTGCGCTCGACCAGATGCTTTGCGCCGGTGCCCATCATGCGGATGGTCGCGCCCTTCTTCAGCACGCCGTCGATGATGCGCACCAGCACGATGACGCCGAGATAGGCGTCGTACCAGCTGTCGACCAGCATGGCTTTCAGGGGTGCTGACGCATCGCCTTCGCGCGGCGGCGGCAATTGGTGGACGATGGCCTCCAGCACATCGGGAATGCCGAGGCCGGTCTTGGCCGAGATCAGCACGGCGTTGGAGGCGTCGATGCCGATGACTTCCTCGACCTGCTCGCGGATGCGCTCGGGCTCGGCGGCCGGCAGGNCGAGGCCGGTCTTGGCCGAGATCAGCACGGCGTTGGAGGCGTCGATGCCGATGACTTCCTCGACCTGCTCGCGGATGCGCTCGGGCTCGGCGGCCGGCAGGTCGACCTTGTTCAGCACCACGACGATCTCGTGATTGTTGTCGATGGCCTGGTAGACATTGGCGAGCGTCTGCGCCTCGACGCCTTGGGAGGCGTCGACGACCAGCAGCGAGCCCTCGCAGGCGGCGAGCGAGCGCGACACTTCATAGGCGAAGTCGACATGGCCGGGCGTGTCGATGAGGTTGAGGATATAGTCCTCGCCATTGTTGGCGCGGTAGTTCAGCCGCACCGTCTGCGCCTTGATGGTGATGCCGCGCTCGCGCTCGATGTCCATCGAGTCCAGCACCTGCTCCTTCATGTCGCGCAGCTCCAGCCCGCCGGTGGACTGGATCAGCCGGTCGGCAAGCGTGGATTTGCCATGGTCGATATGGGCGACGATGGAGAAATTGCGGATGTGGTCGAGAGGCGTGCTCATGGCGCGCGCTTTAGCAGGGGCGGGTTGCAGGGGCAAGCGGGGTGGCGGTGCCCTTGCCTTCTCCCCTTGTGGGAGAAGGTGGATCGGCGCGCAGCGCCGAGACGGATGAGAGGTGTTCCAGCTTGACGCCGGCGTTCTTTCACCGCCATGGCTGCAAACTGACATCCCTTACATAAGCGATTATCGTGGTGCAGACGCTGTCCATGTCTTTCAGGACATCGTCGTTCCAAAAGCGCAACACACGAAAGCCTCTCGCCTCCAGTTCCGTTCTACGGGCCTGGTCTGACTCTGAGTCCGCATGCTGACTCCCATCGATCTCGATGATGAGGAGTGATTCAAGACAAGCGAAATCGGCGACGTATTTTCCAACAGGAACTTGGCGCCGAAATTTGATCCGATCGAGCCTGCGGTCACGTAGTTCGTGCCACAGTTTGTCTTCCGCCTCCGTCATTTCACGTCGGAGCGAACGGGCAAAGTTTCGTTTGGCAGGAGCGACGGGCTGATGTGGCATGACGTTAGATTAACCAACGTCTCACTCCGCTGGAACACCCCTCATCCGTCTCGGCGCTTCGCGCCGATCCACCTTCTCCCACAAGGGGAGAAGGCAACGACGCGTCCGCCCCCAATCACGAAGCGGTGAACCATGTAACGAAGCCTCGGGCAGCGGCGAANGGGAGAAGGCAACGACGCGTCCGCCCCCAATCACGAAGCGGTGAACCATGTAACGAAGCCTCGGGCAGCGGCGAAGTGTGGGATGAACCCGCCGCAACGGAGACCCCCGATGACTGGACTTAACCCAAAACGCAGCGCGATGCTGGCTGCCGCAGGCGCGGCGCTGATGATGCTTGGCGGCACCGCCTTTGCCCAGCCGCTCACCGTGGTCGAATTGTTCACCAGCCAGGGCTGTTCGTCTTGCCCGCCGGCCAACGCGAATCTGATCAAGGTCAAGGACCAGCCGGGCGTTCTGGCGCTGTCGTTCAACGTCACCTACTGGGACTATCTCGGCTGGAAGGACATTTTCGGCCGCGAGGAATTCACCCAGCGCCAGGTGCGCTATGAGCCGTCGCTCGGCCGCTCCGGCCCGTTCACGCCGCAGGTGGTGGTCAATGGCGGTGCCGATGCGGTGGGCGCGGCATCAGGCGAGATCGAGCAGCTGATTTCCGCAAGTGGCCGCACGAACGGGCCGACGCTGTCGCTCGACGGCGGCAAGATCAGCATCGGCGCCGGTTCCGCGCCGGCCGGCAGCGCCGATGTCTGGCTGGTCCGCTACAACAAGGGCGTCCTCGAAGTGCCGGTGGCGCGCGGCGAGAACACCGGCCGCACGCTGCCGCATGCCAATGTCGTGCACTCGCTGGAGAAACTCGGCAGCTGGAGCGGCGACGCCACCACGCTGCCGCTGCCAGCGGCGAACGGCGGGCTGAGCACCGCGGTGTTGGTGCAGGCGCAGGGCGGTGGGCCGATCCTGGCTGCAGCAGCCGACTGATTCTTTTTCTACCCAACGCCGCTAGCGCGGCATAACCGGGCTCGCATCCGCGCGCCCTCTTCAAGGAGGAAATACCATCATGAACAAGACCCTGACCGCGCTCGCCTTTGCGCTTTCGATGACCACCTTCGCCGCCGGCGCCCGTGCCGACGAAGCGGCCAACGCCATGAAGCCGGCGATGGCCACCGAGGCGATGAAGCCCGCGACCGATGCCATGGCGCCGGCGACCGGTGCCATGAAGCCCGCCGACCCAATGGCGACGAATGCGATGAAACCCGCCACCGACGCCATGAAGCCGGCCGATGCCATGAAACCCGCAACGGATGCGATGAAGCCGGCGGACGCCATGGCGCCCGCGCAATAAGGCTTGGTCCCATGGCCCGGCCGCACAATGGCCGGGCCGGCGCACGGCAATTTGAGAAACCAGGCGGGACGTTCTGTCGTATAGTCTTCGCCACCATCAAGGAGATCAGACATGACCGGGATTGCAAGGACGAGAACGCCGATCTTCAAGAGCGCGCTTGCCGCGCTCATCGTCGCCGCCGCGGCGGCTGCCTTCTGGCAGAGCCCGGCGCGTTCGGCCGAGGACGCGGTGGTGATCCCGCCGCCGGCAGCGGACGAGAAGGCCGCCAGCGGCAGCGAGAAGGCTATCTTCGCCGGCGGCTGCTTCTGGGGCGTGCAGGGCGTGTTCCAGCACGTCAAGGGCGTGACCAAGGCCGTCTCCGGCTACACCGGCGGCGCCAAGGATGACGCCGTCTACGAAACGGTCGGCAGCGGCCGCACCGGCCACGCCGAATCGGTCGAGATCACCTACGATCCGTCCAAGGTGACCTACGGCCAGCTGCTGCAGGTCTATTTCTCGGTCGCCCACAACCCGACGCAGCTGAACTATCAAGGGCCGGACTCGGGCACCCAGTACCGCTCGACCATCTTTGCCGAGAATGGCGAGCAGCAGAAGATCGCCCAGAGCTACATCGCCCAGCTCGACCAGGCCAAGGTGTTTTCAAAACCCATCGTCACCACGCTGGAGACGGGCAAAACCTTCTATCCGGCCGAGGAATATCACCAGGACTTTCTGACGCTGAACCCGACCTACCCCTACATCGTCTACAACGACCTGCCCAAGGTGGCGAATTTGAAGGCGCTGTTCCCGGGGTTGTATAGCGAGAAGCCGGTGCTCGTGCTGGCGGGGAAGAGCTGAGCACCTAATCTCCCCCCTCGAGGGGGAGATGTCGCCGGAGGCGACAGAGGGGGTCGGTCCGACCGGACGCGACCTCCTGCGGCAGAAGAAGGTTAGCGCTCCACGCGCGGCGACCCCCTCTGGCCTGCCGGCCATCTCCCCCTCAAGGGGGGAGATCAGCTCCCCTTCAATCATACGTCAGATCCGTCGCCTTGCCCCCAAACACCCGATACGCATAGAACGAATAGAAGATGATCACCGGCAGCACGACCACCGTGCCGGCGAGGATGATGGCCAGGCTTTCCGTCGCCGACGCCGCCTGCCAGATGGTCAGCCTCTCGGGCACCACGAAGGGGTAGAACGACCAGGCAAGCCCGGCAAAGCCGAGCGCGAAGATGGCGGCGAGCGTCAGGAACGGCCGCAGCGCATGGCGGTCGTCGGGCTTGGGCAGGTGGAAGGTCTGCCGCCACAGCCACAGGAACAGCAGCGCCGACAGGATCGGCAGCGGCGACAGAAAGAGCATTTCGGGCCAGACGAACCATTTGGCGAAGATGCGCGGGCTGGCGAATGGGGTCGCCAGCGACACCGCCGCCATGCCGAGCGCGGTCAGCACCAGGGCTGTCCGCAGCCAGGCCACCGCCTTCCTCTGCAATTCGCCCTCGGTCTTGTAGATGACCCAGGCAGCGCCCATCGCTGCATAGGCCGCCGACAGGCAGAGCGCCACCAGCGCCCCGAAAGCGATGCCGCCAAAGCCGACATCGAGGCCAAGCACATAGACGCCGAGCATATAGCCTTGCGCCAGCGAGGCGATGACGGAACCGAGGAAGAAAATGCGGTTCCAGCGATGCTTCTTGCCGGCGGGCACCTTGGCGCGGAAATCGAAGGCGACGCCGCGCAGGATGAGGCCGACCAAAAGCACGAAGACCGGAATGTAGAGCGCGGTGAGGATGACGCCATGCGCCAGCGGGAAGGCGACCAGGAGCAGGCCGACGGCCAGCACCAGCCAGGTCTCGTTGGCATCCCAGAACGGGCCTATTGCCGCGATCATGGTGTCCTGCTCGGCATCTTCGGCGACCGAGAACAGGATGCCGATGCCGAGATCGAAACCGTCGAGAATGACGTAGATCAGGATGGCGAGGCCCATCAGGCCGGCGAAGATCAGGGGCAGCGCGGTTGGCCAGTCGAAGCTCATCGGTCTGTCATCCCTCTCATCAACGGTTCTGCCCTTCGCTATGGCTCCGGGCGTTCGTCATTCGGAAAGCCAAATCGTTGGCTTTTCGTCCGCTACGCGGACCATTCCTCACTCCGCTGCGGCCGGTTGCGACATCGCCGTCTTCATGACGCCCGGCAGCGGCGAGGTATCGCCGTCCTTGGCGGCCTTCAGCGCCAGGTGCACCAGCACGCCAAGATAGGCGATCAGCAGCAGCACATAGAGGATGAGATAGATGGCGAGCGTCAGCGCGACATGGCTGCCGGCGACCGGGCCGATAGCGTCGGCGGTTTTCAGCACGCCGGTGACCAGCCAGGGCTGGCGGCCGATTTCGGTGGTGTACCAGCCGGCCAGCGTCGCCAGCCAGCCCGACAGCGCCATCGGCACCATCAGCATGGCCAGCGGCCTCGGCAGGCTGTGGCGGCGCTTGAGGAAGAAGGTCGCCGACCACGAGACGATGAGCATCAAAATGCCGGTGCCGACCATGATGCGGAAGCCCCAGAACACCGGGAAGACCGGCGGATGCAGGCCGGGATAGTCGTTGAGCCCCGGCACGATGCCGCTGGTGGAGTGACGCAGCACCAGGCTGGCGCCGTCGGGAATGGCGATCTCGAATTTGTTTTCCTTCGCCGCCTCGTCGGGCAGCGCAAACAGCACCAGCGGCACGTTGGGGCCGGTGTTCCAGTTGGCCTCCATGGCCGCGATCTTCTGCGGCTGGTGCTCCAGCGTATTCAGCCCGTGCTGGTCGCCGGCGAAGATCTGGATCGGGATCAGGATGGCGGCGGTGAAGACGCCGGTGCGCAGCGCCTTCCACATCGATTCCGACCGGTCGCCGGTGAGGTAGCGCAGCGCCGACAGGCCGGCGATCAGGAACGACACCGTCAGGCCGGAGGCAAGCAGCATATGCGTCAGACGGTAGGGCATGGACGGGTTGAAGACGATCGCCCACCAGTCGACGGGATGCGCCTTGCCATCGATCATCTCGAAGCCGGCCGGCGTCTGCATCCAGGAGTTCAGCGCAATGATCCAGAAGGCCGACAGCGTGGTGCCGCCGGCGACCAATACCGTCGCCAGCGTGTGGACGCGGTTGGAGACGCGGCGGAACCCGAACAGCATGATGCCCAGGAAGGCCGCTTCGAGGAAGAAGGCGGTGAGGATCTCGTAGGCAAGCAGCGGCCCGGCGATGTTGCCGACCTTTTCCATATAGCCCGGCCAGTTGGTGCCGAACTGGAAGCTCATGGTGACGCCGGAGACCACGCCCATGGCGAAGGACAGTGCGAACACTTTCACCCAGGTGAAATAGGCGCGCATCCAGGCGGAATCATTGGTGGTGTTGTAGCGGAGCTTGAAGAACAGCAGCACCCAGCCAAGCGCAATCGTGATGGTCGGAAACAGGATGTGGAACGAGATATTCGCCCCGAACTGCATTCGCGACAGGATGAGCGGGTCCATGCGGGCTCCGGCTGCTGTTTGTTGGCGCAGAATAGGCGGCGGATGCGGTCCGGTCAAAGCGGCTTGGCGTCACGCGGGGCGCGTTGTCGCAGCAGATGGGATCAATCCGTCAGTGCCCCGATACCCCCATGACGAAACGGCAAGAGGGGAACGTTTGTCCACAATTGTCAGCAGCGGCATTGACTTCCCGCCGTGCGCACCGACATTCAGCGCAATAATAATCCCCGCCTCTTTCAAACAGTCGTTTTCGGCCTCATGTCTTCCACTAATTTGCCTTCCATCATTTTGATTTCCGGGGTCACCAAGACCTACGCCACCGGCTTCAAGGCGCTGAAGGAAATCAACCTCGACATCGAACGCGGCGAGATTTTCGCGCTGCTGGGGCCGAACGGCGCCGGCAAGACGACGCTCATCTCGATCGTCTGCGGCATCGTCAACCGTTCGTCGGGAACGGTGACCGTCGACGGCCATGATATCAACCGAGACTACCGCGCGGCGCGCAGCCTGATCGGGCTGGTGCCGCAGGAGCTGACCATCGATGCGTTCGAGAGCGTCTGGGCAACCGTCACCTACAGCCGCGGCCTGTTTGGCAAGGCGCCCAATCCGGGCTTCGTCGAAAAGGTGCTGCGCGACCTGTCGTTGTGGGACAAGAAGGACGCCAAGGCGATCACGCTGTCGGGCGGCATGAAGCGGCGGCTGATGATTGCAAAGGCGCTGTCGCATGAGCCGCGCATCCTGTTCCTCGACGAACCGACGGCCGGCGTCGACGTCGAACTGCGCCAGGACATGTGGGCGATGGTGCGACGGTTGCGCGACGATGGCGTCACCATCATCCTCACCACGCACTATATCGAAGAGGCCGAGGCGATGGCCGACCGTGTCGGCGTCATCAACCGCGGCGAGATCATCCTGGTCGAGGGCAAGGCCGAACTGATGCGCAAGCTCGGCCGCAAGCGCCTGATCGTGGAATTGCGCAACCCGCTCCCCGCCATTCCCGATGCATTCTCGCACTACGCGTTGGAGCTGTCGGGCGATGGCACACAGCTGACCTACACCTATGACAATCAGAGCGAACGCCCCGGCGTCGCATCGCTGCTGCGCGAACTCGAGACGGCCGGCATCCAGTTCCGCGACATGGATACGCAAAACAGCTCGCTCGAGGAGATCTTCGTCAATCTGTTGAGGCAAGAGCCATGAATTGGCGAGCAGTATGGGCGATCTACCGGGTCGAGATGGCGCGTGCGTTCCGCACCGTGCTGCAGAGCATCGTCTCGCCGGTGATCTCGACATCGCTTTATTTCGTCGTCTTCGGCTCGGCCATCGGCTCGCGCATCACCGAGATCGACGGCATCAGCTACGGCGCCTTCATCGTGCCCGGCCTGATCATGCTGTCGCTGTTGACGCAGTCGATCTCCAACGCTTCCTTTGCCATCTATTTCCCGAAATTCGTCGGCTCCATCTACGAGCTCTTGTCGGCGCCGGTGTCGTATCTGGAGATCGTCATCGCCTATGTCGGCGGCGCCGCGACCAAGTCGATCATCCTCGGCTTGATCATCCTGGCGACGGCCTCGCTGTTCGTGCCGCTCACCATCCAGCATCCGTTCTGGATGCTGGCCTTCCTTGTCTTGACGGCGGTGACCTTCAGCCTGTTCGGCTTCATCATCGGCATATGGGCGAAAAGCTTCGAGCAATTGCAGCTGGTGCCGCTGTTGATCATCACGCCGCTGACCTTCCTCGGCGGCAGCTTCTATTCGATCAACATGCTGCCCGAGACCTGGCGCACGGTGACGCTGTTCAACCCGGTCGTCTACCTGATCAGCGGTTTCCGCTGGAGCTTTTACGGCAAGTCCGATGTCTCGGTCGCCGTCAGCCTGGGCATGACGATGGTGTTCCTCGCCATCTGCATCGCCATCGTCGCCTGGATCTTCCGCACCGGCTACCGGCTGCGCAACTGACCCTGCCGCTCTAAAGCGCGTCGCGTTTTCTTGCTAGATCGCCTTGATGAGGCGCAGCAACCCCAGCATCTCGATCAGCCTGCCTTGGCGGAAGGCGATGTAGGTGGGTTCCTCGACGCCGTGGAAGCGGCGCTTGAACGCCGCCTGGCCCTTGAGGTTGAACTTGCTGCGGTTGACCCAGGGCGACTCATAGGCCCGCTCGAAGGCGTTGCGCCAGAAGCTCGATTCGGCAAAGCCGTTGGCTCCGACGTCGAGCATCGGCGACAGGCCGAGCGTGACGACAGAAATGCCCTCATTGCGAAACCGGTCGACGGCGAATTTGGTCAGCCCGATTTCGGCATGCGGCGAGGCATCGATGTGCTTGCGCTTGAACGAGGTGGTGTAGCCGATCACCTTGCCGCCACTGAACATCGGATCGAAATCGAGCAGGGCGACGAGCTCGCCTTCCGGGCTGTAGAGCACGAAACGGCGCATATCGATGCCGAGATGATCGGCAAAGGGCCTGTTGAGGAACGCCATCTCCCAGCGCTTGACGATGCGGTCTGCCCGCCAGTTCTGCGACAGGCGCTGGACCTCGTCGAGATAGACCGCTCCTTCGCCAAAGGAAAACCCCTTCTTCAAGAGCCAGCGTTCGGAATAGCGCACGGTTTCGTTGCGCTTGCCGGAAAAATCGTGAGCCGGCAGTTCCAGCCGCGTGTCGACGCCGAGACGGTTGACCTGGTAGCCGAGCCCGGACAGCACGCGCGCCGTCGGTTCGCCGATCTGCACGAACCACGGGCTGTCGGCGGCTTCGACAAAGCGCCTGATATAGTCGGACCGATCGGCCGGATGGGCCACCGGGTCACCTAGCGCGAAATGGTGCTTCATCTTGGTGCCGAAGGCGATGTAGCCGTCGGCGTCGCCGAAATAGGACAGTTTTTGCTGCACGGCGGTCGAATAGGCCAGCGAGAAGTCGCCGTGCTGGCGGACAAGCGCCAGCCGCTCGACATGCGAAAAATCCTGGCGCGGCACCTTGGCTGCGGCGCCCTCCAGCAGTCTGTCGAGAAAGATGCGCAAGGAGGGCATGGTCGAGCTTCCGCGTGCCGATGATAAACAGAGGCTTGCCCCCAAGGCCTCGAATCAGTCGCATTGACGCGACCTCATTATCGATCATATCGCCCCTGTGCCATATGGGACGTGCCATATTGGACGGGTCCCCATGGCGCACCTGAAAGGAAATCTCGACCGAATGGCGGCTACGACAAGCGAAACGATGCCTATCGTCCCGGGGCCGAAAGGACTCGACTATACGGTTATCGTCATCGGCGCCGGAGCGGCGGGGCTGGCGGCCGCCGACGCGCTTGGCCGGCGCGGCGTGCGGGTCGTCGTGCTTGAAAAGGAGCCGCGGATCGCCGAACCGTGGCGAGGGCGGCACGAGAAGCTGACCCTCAACACGCATCGCGCGCTGTCGGCCCTGCCCGGCCTTGCCTATCCGCCACGCACCGCCGCCTTTCCGAACAAGGATGCCATCGTCGGTTATCTCGAGGATTTTGCCCGCGCGCGCGGCGTAAGGGTCGAATTCGGCACCGCCGCCGAGCGGATCGGACGCAGAGGCAATGGCTGGCTCGTCCATACGGGCCGGGAAACGCTGAGCGCCCGCAATGTCATCGTCGCCACCGGCCGCGACCGCTTGCCATGGACGCCGGACTGGCAAGGCAAGGCGACTTTCACCGGCAAACTTGTCCACGCCGCCGATTTCGGCACAGCGCAGGACTATGTGGGCAAAAGCGTGCTGGTGGTCGGGGCCGGAAATTCCGGCTTCGACGTGCTCAACCACCTCGCCCGTGCCGACACAAAGGCCATCTGCTTGTCAGCCAGGCAGGGTCCGTCGCTGATGCCGAAACGGATCGGCAAGGTCGCCGTGGCGCGCTTCGGCGGTTTCATGGCGATGCTGCCGACGTGGATTGCCGATGCCGCGATTGCCGCGACGCAGCGGCTGGTGTTCGGCGACCTCACCCGCTTCGGCCTGCCGCCGGCGCCGAAGGGCGGCGCCAGCCGGCTCGGCGTCGAGCAGATCGCTATTGCCATTGACGACGGCGCCGTCGCAGCGCTGAAGGCCGGACGGATTTCGGTGGTGGCGCCGGTGGCGGCTTTCGAAGGCGCCGGCGTGCGGCTGAACGACGGCACGGTGCTCGAGCCGGATGTAGTGATCGCGGCAACCGGCTATCGCACCGGCCTGGAGGCCATGCTGGGCGATCTCGGCGTGCTCGACGCCAAGGGCGTGCCGAAGGCCAATGGCGGCACCCCGAGCGGCCAGCCCGGCCTGTGGTTCATCGGCATGCGGCCAAGTCTGACCAGCTATTTTCACAGCGCCGGCCTGCAGGCCGAAGCGATTGCCCGTCAGATCGCCAAGGGGTTGTAGACGAGCGCTTCTGGACGGAGAAACACCGCGCACTTCGGGCTGCTGCTATGGCGCGGACTAGTGGTTCAACGCATCTGCAAGACGGATCGAATATCCTGGCGATTGGCTGAAACGCCGATCCCGTCGTCATCCACGGGCGAAGCAAGGAGCGTAGCGACGGCGCAGACCCGAGGATCCATGCCGTGACTTCTGAACTACGCTGCGTTGCAGGTTCTGCTCCGCTGCTTCCACGGCCAAGGCATGATCCCTGGGTCTCCGCGACGGAGCTTCGCTCCTGCTTCGCCCAAGGACGACGAAGTTGAGATGCTTGCGGCCAACCTCCAAAGCAGGCGCTTGAACTCGTTCATTGCATCATTATATAACATGTTATACTTATCCAGGAGACGGACCACCCATGGAAGACATCATTCGATCCCTTGGCTATCTCACCCTCGGCAGCAGGCTGAAGCGCATCGGCGAGCAGTTGCAGGCCGATACGCAGCGCATGCTCAATGGGCTGGAGGTGCCGGTGCAGTCCAGCCAGTATCCTCTGCTGGCCGCGCTCGACCGGCTTGGGCCGCTGCCTGTCGGCGAACTGGCGCAGTCAATGGGGATCACCCAGCCGGGGGTGACGCGCAGCGTGGCGCTGCTGGCCGAGTTGGGGCTGGTCGAGGCCGCGCCATCGAACGACGACCAGCGCCGCAGGATGATCTCGCTGACCGCGAACGGCCAGCGCCTGGTCGATGTGGCGAAGCGGGACGTTTGGCCGCGCATCGAGAACGCCGTTGCCGACTTGTGCAAAGACCTTGCAGGGCCGCTTCTCGAACAACTCTCGGCAATAGAGGACGGCCTGGCGGCGGCCCCACTCGACCGTCGTGTGAAACAGGATGTCGCGCCATGAGCCATGTCCTCGATCGTCCGGTCTGGAGCGCGCTCGACACGCGGCATCGGATCTTTGCGTATGGCGACAGGCTCGCCAGGCGCTATCCCTCCTCGATCGTCCCCTTCGCGGCTTCCGGGGCAGACGACGCTGAGAGCCTGCAGGCGCTCGCAAGCCTCATTCCTGCAGGTGAGAGCGTGTTCATGCTCCAGGCGGACCCCATTGCCCTGCCGCCGGAACTGACCGCGACCGTGACCGCCTTCGGCGTTCAGATGGTTGCCGAGGCGCCATTGCCTTCCGTGTCGGACGAGCGTGTGCAGCAGCTGACGCAGGACGACGCGGCCGAGATGCTTGCTTTGGCGTCACTGACCAAGCCCGGCCCGTTCACCCTCAAGGCGCTGAGCCTCGGCGAGTTCTGGGGCGTGAAGATCGACGGCCGGCTGGCGGCGATGGCCGGCGAGCGCATGAAGCAGCCCGGCTACAGCGAACTCAGCGGCGTCTGCTCGCATCCCGAATTTCGCGGCAGCGGCCTCGGCCGGCTGCTGTCGGTGTTCGTGGCCAACCGAATTTTTGCGCGCGGCGAAGTTCCCTACCTGCATGCCTATGCCAGCAATGCCGGCGCGGTCCGGTTGTACGAGTCCATCGGCTTCAGGCTGAGGGCAGAGATGAATGTGGCCGTCGTGCAGCGCGCCGGCTAAAGCGTTTCACCGTTTCACGGAAACGGCGAACCGCTCCTAGGCCTTTATTTTTACGCAATTCCGGACGGAAAACCGCTTCACACTTTTCCTGGAATTGCTCCAGGCCGCCTTGCGGTCCTCAGGCTGATTTCGGCTCCAACCGGCGGAAACCCACGGTTTCCATAAGCATATCTTCCTCGACCATGCCGGCATTGTGCAGCGCAAGCAGGTTCAGCGCGATCTCCCGCGCCTCCGCCGAATCGGGATGCACGTCGCGCCTGCGGCAGGCTTCGTCGAACACGCGTTGCAGCCTGGCGATGTCGTCGGGTTTCAGCAGGCCACGGTCATAGACGGACTTTGGCATGGCACTCTCCTCCAGAAGACGTAGGACGCCATGTTTAAAAGTCCATTCTTTTCCAATGCTTGAGCGCAGCTGCCTGGGTTTGCACGAATCCGACCGAGCGTGGCAGTCAGACCGCGATCGCGCTGCCATTCATTCAGCACCTCGGCCGTGGCCTGTTCCGCCGCAGTCTGCTTGACGTGCCGCCACGCTTGCGAAACAAGAGCTGCCACAAAGGACAGCGAGGCACAAAAGTGAGTTTCTGGGGACTGGCGCAGCTCGTCATTTCGACGGTGATCTTCCTGCTGGCGGCCATCGCGGCCAAGCAATGGGGGCTGGCGCCAAGCCTTGGCAAGATCGTGCTGACACTGGCGCTCTATACGGCGGGCAATCTGATGATGCTGCGGCTGGTTCGTGAGTTCGGCATGTCGGTGTCGTTCAGCCTGTCGGCGGTGATCCAGCTGGTGGCGGTCAATGTGGTGGCGCTGGTGTTCTTCGGCGAACGCGTCAATGCCTTGCAGGCGACCGGCATCGTGCTGGCCATCGCGGCGGTGGTGCTGATCTCGCTCGGGCCTTACCTGCAGGGGCGACTGTAATCCGATGAAGACCCCGCGTGCGTTCACCAACTGGCTTGAATTTCCGGTGCTGCTGGCCGGGCTGGTGATAGCCGCCGGGCTGTGGGGCTTCGAGGAACTGATGGAGGTGGCGCGGGCCACCACGCCGCACGCTTTCGATACTGAGATCCTGCTTGCTTTCCGAAAAGTGGGTCAGCCGGATGTTCCCGTCGGCCCGGCATGGCTGGAAGGCGCGATGCGCGACATCACCAGCCTCGGCAGCTCCAGCGTGCTGGTGCTGATCGTAACGGCGGTGATCGTCTACCTCCTGCTGATCCGTAGGCCGAGGACGGCGCTGCTGATCTTTGTCGCGGTGGCTGGCGGGCAGCTGCTGTCGACCTTGCTCAAGGCCGGCATCGACCGGCCGCGCCCCGATCTTGTCTCGCACCTGGCCAACGAGACGTCGCTGTCGTTTCCCAGCGGCCACGCCATGCTGTCGGCGGTGACCTATCTCACGCTGGGCTCGCTGGCAGCGCGCTTCCTGCCGGGACGAACGACGAAAATCTATGTCCTCAGCCTGGCGGTGCTGGTAACGCTGCTGGTCGGCGTCAGCCGCGTCTATCTCGGCGTCCACTGGCCTTCCGACGTGCTGGCGGGATGGTGCGCCGGCTTCACCTGGGCGACGCTGTGCTGGCTGGCGGCGCGAATGCTGCAGCGGAACAAGGCGGTGGCCGGTGGCAACGAGCCCGAAGACTGACGATCCGGAGCGACATTCAAATCAGCCGGTTGATCAGCCCGTGTCCGCAGCCTGCCAGCAGAAAAACCGCCGACAGCAAGGCTGCCGACGTCGTCAAGGTCCTGAAAATCTTCAACTGATATTTCCCCGCCAATAAGAGCCAAGGCGGTTAACGTAGCATGCTCATCCCGTATCCCGGCATCCGGCTTTGTGAGGAGATCATGTTTCATGTATGCTTTATGATGGTTGAAACATCACTATGATTGTATTACACGTCGTCTCCGCAGACTCAGACGGGGGTTCCGACCGATGATCACTGCCGCCCAGATGCGCGCCGCGAGGGCGCTGGCCGGCATCGATCAGAAGACACTCGCCGAGCGTGCCGGCGTTTCGCTTCCGACAATCCAGCGCATGGAAGCGAGTGACGGCGTGGTCAGGGGTGTGGTCGATACGCTGATGAAGGTTATCCAGGCTCTCGACGAGGCCGGGGTGGAGCTCATCGGCGAGAACCAGACCAGCGAGCGCGGCGGCCGGGGCGTGCGCCTCAAGCCGGTCGCGCCGCCGAACCCGCAAGGCTGAGCCGGCATATAGTCGCGACGGCGACCGCCGACAGTCCTGCCGACGATCCCGCCGCCTTCACGCAAGCGGAAGGCAGTCCATGGATCAGATCCGGCGGGCAGTGCATCAACCGGCCCAGAAGTCGGCAAAGCCGACATTTTCAGAGCTGTTCACGCCCAAGCTGGTGACGGTCTGGCGCGAAGGTTACCGCCTGCCGCAGTTCAAGGCCGACTTCATGGCCGGGCTGACCGTCGCTATTGTCGCGTTGCCGCTGTCGATGGCGATTGCGATTGCTTCGGGCGTGACGCCGGAGCGCGGCCTGTTCACCGCCATTGTCGGCGGCTTCATCGTCTCGGCGCTCGGCGGCAGCCGCTTCCAGATCGGCGGCCCGGCCGGCGCCTTCATCGTGCTGGTGGCGGCGACGGTGCAGCGCGAAGGCGTCGACGGACTGCTGCTGGCGACGATGATGGCCGGCATCTTCCTGCTCGCCATCGGCTATCTCCGGCTCGGAACCTATATCAAATTCATCCCTTACCCGGTGACGGTCGGCTTCACCGCCGGCATCTCGATCATCATCTTCTCCGGCCAGATCGTGGAACTGTTCGGGCTGAGGCTTGCCGGGCCGGAGCCCGGGCCGCTGCTGCCGAAGCTGATGGCGATCGGCCACGCGGCCGGCACGCTCAATATCTCGGCAACGCTGGTGGCGGCGCTGACCATCGCCACCATCGTCGGGGTGAAGCGCTGGCGGCCCGGCTGGCCGGGCATGCTGATCGCCGTCGGACTGGCCTCCCTTGTCGTGGCGCTGCTTTCGCTGCCGGCGGAAACGATCGGCACCCGCTATGGCGGCATTCCGCGCAGCCTGCCGTTGCCGGCACTGCCGGGACTCAACCTCGACAAGGCGATTGCGGTGCTGCCGGATGCGGTGGCTTTTGCGCTGCTCGGCGCCATCGAATCGCTGCTCTCGGCCGTGGTCGCCGATGGCATGACCGGGCGGCGTCACCGTTCCAATTGCGAACTGGTGGCGCAAGGCTTTGCCAACATCGCGTCTGCCCTGTTCGGCGGCATCTGCACCACCGGCACCATCGCCCGCACCGCCACCAATGTGCGGGCCGGCGCGCATGGGCCGGTTTCCGGCATGCTGCATTCGCTTTTTCTGCTGGTCTTCATGCTGGTGGCCGCACCGCTGGCCAGCTACATCCCGCTTGCCGCCCTTGCCGGGGTGCTGGCGGTTGTCTGCTGGAACATGTTCGAGAAGCAGGCCTTCGCCACGTTGCTGCGCGCTTCGCGCGGCGATGCCCTGGTGCTGATGGCAACCTTCCTGATCGTCGTCTTCCGCGACCTCACCGAAGGCATCGTCGTCGGCTTCGCGCTAGGCTCGATCCTGTTCATCGACCGCATGGCCAAGTCGATCGCCGTGGAGGCGGATTTGCCGCTGGTGCAGGACGATGTCGCCGACAGCAGCGGCCGCGCCTACGATGCAAGCGAGGCAAGCGACGCCGACACCGTCGTCTATCGCATCTCCGGCGCCTTCTTCTTCGGCGCCGCCTCTACTGTCGGCACGGTGCTCGACCGCATCGCCGACCAGCGCAAGAACTTCATCCTCGATTGCTCGGCGGTGCCGTTCTTCGATTCCACCGCGGCCAATGTCATCGAGGGCGCGGCGCACAAGGCGAAGCGCGCAGGGGTGCGTTTCATCATCGCCGGTGCCTCGCCGCAGACACGGCGCATGCTGATCAACCACGGCGTCAAGCGCCCGCTGGTGACCTTTGCCGCTTCGATCAAGGATGCGCGGGCGCAACTCAAAGCCGCGCCCGTTGGCTGAGCCGGCAAATGTGCGCCGTCAGTCCAGGCTCAGCACCACGATCTCGCCCTCATTCATCAGCGGCACGAAAATCCGCGTGCCGTCTGTGCCGATATCGGCGCTGCCCGGCTTGAACTGCTCTACAGCCTCCGGCGCCTCGCCGACTTTGTACCGATAGAGCGTGCCGGTCATGAAGGCGGTGGCGTAGATGCTGTCGCCGATGGCGACGACGCCATCGAGGTCGGCAAAGTTTTGTGCGCCAGGCAGCGGCGTCACTGCTTTCGTCGCGAGATCGACCGACAGCAGGCCCCCGGGCGCGGCAGTGCTGAAGTCCGGCTTGATGCCCTTGCCCCAGGATGCCACGATCAGCCGATCGCGATCGGCAAAGATGCCGTTGGGTGCGGCGAGCTTCGCATCCTTCACGAACAGTTCCGGCTTGTCGCCGTCAATGCGGTAGATCGCATCGGCAAGCATGTCGGTGACATAAACCTTGCCCGAACTGTCCGATGTCACGTCATTGAGGAAAACGGCGCCGGGCACATCGATGGTCGAGATGAGCTTGCCGCTGGCGAGATCGACGATGCGCACCTTGGTGATATCGGCGACGTAGAGCTTGCCGCCGGAGATCGCCAAGCCTTTTGGTGCATCCATGCCGTCGGTCCAGTGCCGGCTAACGACCTTGCCGTCCAGCGACAGCACCGAGAGATAGCCGTTGCCGTCGGCCTCGCCGGGATTGCCGACGATGTTGGAGACGATGATGCGATTGTTGGCGGCATCGAACAGCGCCGATTCGGGTTGCTCGAAGCCCGAGGCGCGCCAGAGTTCGGCGGCCTCGGCCGCAGGCACAAGCGCGATACCGAAGGCGGCGAGACAAATAGAGGGGATGAGGGTTTTCATGGCCAGGTCTCCTGTGGTGGATGGCGGAGAGCTAGGAGTTTCGATACTTTTCCGGAAGGGCGATTCGAGCTAGTATCGGAAACCGATACGAAATGGCGCAAAAGAGGTGCATCCCATGAACGGCCTGATCTTCGAGGCGCTGAAGCGGACGCTGAAGGCCAAGGGCGTCACCTATCGTGAGCTAGCCGGGCGGGTGGGCGTTTCCGAGCCGACGGTGAAGCGCATCTTCCACGAGCGCAACTGCAAGCTCGACCGTCTCGTCGGGATCTGCGCTGCCGCCGGCGTCGAGCTGGAAAACGTGCTGGGGTCGATGAACCGGGGGCCGGGACCGGTCAACCGCATCGCGCCAGAGGTCGAGCGCAAGCTTGCCGGCCGGCCGGCGTTGCTGTTCATCTTCGTCATGCTGTCGGAGAAATTCACGCCCGAGGGCGTCATGCGCTCGCAAGGCTTGAGCGAAGCGTCGATGTTCCTCTATCTGCGCGATCTCGAAGCGCTCGGCCTCATTGCGCTGGGCAGCGGGTTGTCGGCACGGCTGCTGGTCGACACACCGATCCAGTGGAATTTCGAAGGGCCGCTCAGGCCGCTGTTCGAGATGACAAACAAGAATTTCATCGGCTGGGCGATCACCCATCTGGAGCGGGAAGCGACCTTCGTCTCTTTCTCCAGGCGGATGCGGCCGGAGACGGCGGAGATGGTGAAGCGCGAGGCAGAGGAACTGGCCGAGCGCGCCAAACTGCTCGCCCATCACGACCAGCACACGACGCCGGAAGACGGGCTGACCGGCTACAAATGGACATTTGCTTTTGGCGCAACCCCGTTTCCGGCGATCATGCCGATCGGCCCGCACCCCAGGGATGCCGGGGCGTCAGACCGGCCCGCCGCTGCTGCAAAAGGACGCCGTCCTTTGCCGGCTTGAGTGGGCCATCATCCGAGCAGGATTGCATCTGGCGGCTGAGCTTGTCGCGCTCCAGTCCGGAGGTGCTTCAAAAATGAAGCCACATTCATGATAGAGTTCGCGCGCTGATTTGCCAGACTGTACGGGGCGGGTTTGCCGAATGCGTGACCGTCCCCGCAAAATCGAAGTGATCCTATGCCGACCGCGCCAACACTTGAACTTCGCCGCTATTCGCGCCTGAAAAATTTGCGGGAGCGCGCAGAACGCCAGGGTGCTGCATTGCAGTTCTGGGCGCGCACGGCATCGCTCGCCGTGATCTCCTGCTTCTTTTCATTGATCAGCCGCTGGGATGCCTCGCTGCTCTTCGTGCTGGCGGGCCTCGCGCTGTTCCAACTCGTCGGCCTGATCCAGTTTCGCTTTGCGCGCCGTCGCAACGCGCCATGGTGGATCGGTTACCTCGTCGGTACGCTGGACATCATTCTGTTGACCGTTCTGCTGGTAACGCCCAACCCGTTTTCCCTCGAGGTCGCGCCGGCCGCGATGCAACTGCGCGAGGGCAGCTTCAAATTCCTGCTGATTTTCGTATGCCTTGGCGCGCTGACCCTTTCGACACGATTGGCGCTCTATCTCGGCGCGCTCGCGGCCTTGACGTGGACGATCGGGGTGGGATGGGTGGTTTTTCATGCGGGAACCGTCATTCCGGCAACGAACCTCTATTCGCTGCCGATGACAGAGCGACTGAATCTCTATCTCAACCCCAATTTCGTCGATACGTTCGCGCAGGCGACCAATGTGTTGGTTGTGCTGATTATCGGCGCGATCATGGCGCTGGTCGTCTCCCGTTCCCGGCATCTGTCGGAAGACTATGTCAAGGCAGAGCGCGCCCGCGCCAATCTCGCCCGGCATTTTTCGCCCAATGTCGTCGACCAGCTCGCCTCGGATGACGAGCCCTTCGGTCCGGTCCGCCGGCAGGATATCGCGGTGCTGTTCGCCGACATCGTCGGCTTCACACACTATTCCGAGGATCATCCGGCCGAAGCAGTGTTCGAACTACTGCGTCAGTTCCACCGTCGCATGGAGCAGGTCGTTTTCGACCACCATGGCACCGTCGACAACTATATCGGCGATTGCATCATGGCGACCTTCGGGGTTCCGCAAGCCAGCCATGACGACGCAACCCGGGCCATCCGGTGCGCTGAAGCGATGATCGCCGCTATCGAAGACTGGAATGTCCAGCGGGTGTCCAGAGGATATCCGCCGCTGGACGTTCGGATCGGTGCACAATATGGCGCCGTCGTCCTCGGCGCGGTCGGCAGCGAGCGCAACCTGTCCTTCGCGGTGGTGGGCGACACCGTCAACGTCGCCAGCCGTTTGCAGGCGCTCTGCCGTGAGCTTCAGGCGAATATTTGCTTTGGGTCACGACTGATCGAGGCCGCGAAGGCGGAATCGCCAACGACACGGTTGAATGCGCGCGATCATGGGCCGGTGAGCATCCGCGGCCGGGACGAACCGGTCCATATCTGGGTCGAACACAGAGCCGAAAACCAGGGCGCCATTGCGGTTTCGGCGTGATGCCGGCCACCATGTGAAATGCCTGCACCTCATGACTCAGGCCGAACCCATCACGTGTCTGAGGCGATTGCGCCAGCCTTCGCGGCTGCGGCGTCGGTGCCTGCCTTGTCCTCCCAGGTCACCGCCCGGTAGTCGAACCCAAATTCCAGCGTCGGTTTCACGATGCGGAAGAAGGGTGACAGGTCGAAGTCGCGCGGCGTGTAGAGCGAGTGGTGGCGGATGTGCAGGATTTCGCGGCGCGAATAGTTCGACTGCGCCGAGGCGCGGCCGGGCGCGCGGGTGATCTCGGGCAGGATTGGGTAGCGGATCTCGCCATAGGCTTCGGCGATCAGCGTCGAGCAAATGGCGCGCGTCGGATCGCCGGAACCGAAAGCCAGCATGCGGCGGCGCCAGCGCACCGGCACCGGTGGCGTCGGCAGGAAAAAGCGCAGCATGTCGAAAATGTTCTTGAGATCGTATTTCAGGCCGAGCTTGCCGATCATGAAGGCGACGACATGGTCGCGGTCTTCCGGCGCCAGCCCGCTCGCCCGGCAGATACGGGTGTTGTAGGTGCGGTAGCGCGACAGCGGCACGGCGACACAGCCTTCGCCGAGCGTGACTTCGATCAGCCGACGCCGTTCCGATCCGTCCTCCGGTTCGGACAACGCATCGCCGATATAGAAGGCCGCATGCGACCAGGTCGACTGTGTCAGGTATTTGATCGCCGCGGAGATCTTCTGGTTGCCTTCGATGAGCAGGATGTCGCCGGGTTCGAGCGTGCGCCGCAACGTCTCGGCGTCGGACGGCGTGTAGGGCTCATAGCCCGAGGATTCGTCCTGCAGCCGGCCGGCAAGCCAGCGGCCAAGTCGGTCGAGAAGCGTGTCGCGCGGCGCGGTCATGGCAAAGTGTGACTAGCACGAGGTGACGTCCTCGGCCATGATCAACCGACCGGGACCTCTTTCGACAATACCGGGCCGGCGAGGTCGTCGCGCGCATTGCGCGCGAGTTTCTTTGTCGAGCGCTTGGGGCTGTCGCCGAACAGCTCGGCCGCTCCGGCGAGGCAGCTCTTCTTCAGGCTTTTTTCCGAGCGCTTCAAAAGCTTGCCAAGAAGCCTTGTATCCTGCGCATCGCCGAGCGGCTCACCGTCGGCCTCGAGCAACACGCGCATGACGAAGACGTCGTGCAGTTCGCCGAGCCTTTCGCCCAGTTCGTCGACCGCCTTGCGCCGCACCTTGATCGGCGTCGGCCACAGCCGGCCGAGCAGCGACAAATGCATCGAGTGGGTCTTGGCAGCCTTGCGCAGATCGTGGAAATCCTCTGCTTCGCCGCGCGATCCCGCCCGGTCCAGCGCCTTCCTGGCACGGCGCAAGGTCTTGCGAGCGCCTTCCGCAAGCACATCGGCTGCATGCTCAGGCAGATCGGGGAGCAGCAGCCGCTCTATCCTGATGAGGCCTTCCTCGCAGGCGGCGGTGGCCGCGCCTATGGCGGCGTCGAGGCCGGCGCCGGCATGCGTTTCATGCTGGCGGGCAATCAGCCGGTCGCGCACGCTGTCGAGGCCGCCGCCGGCAACCTGCTCGGGAAAGGCGGCTGCCAGCCGGTCGACGGTCTCGACCAGCGCGGTCGCCTCGCGCGGCCCGGCAAGCAGCGCCGCCACCTGACGGTAGCATTGGTTCTCAGTCCGACAGAATGTTTCATTTCCGGAACGGACCAGCCGCAGCAAGGCGCGCGCGCTCTTCAGCCGCTTGCGGCATTTGTGCAATGCCTGCTCCGGCTGGTCGCGCGCGACGGCCAGATGGGCAAGCGCCTTGCCGATGTCCTCGCCAAGGATACGCCTGACCTCGCCGGTCAGCGGCAGGCGCGGATCGATGCGAAAGCTCATGCGGCGATCTCCGGAATCCCCCTAGAGCATGATGCCGAAAAGTGTGAAGCGGTTTTCGGACGACATCATGGTCCATCTCTTTTGATTTAGAGCCGGATTCCGATTTTAGGTCGACCCGACCTAAAATCATCCGGCTCTAGGGCGAGCGACGCGTTGTAAAATCTCTGCTCGCCGGTCACTTCGCGGCCGAGCCAATCAGGCAGCATTTCGTCAGGTACATCCTCCGGCGTCTCCAGTTCGGCCACCACAAGGCCGGCTAGAATCCCGCCGAAAACATCGACTTCGTAGAGATAGCCGCGATGCCTAACATGGTGGCGTGTCTTCTCGATGACATGTCCGACGGCGAAGGCCAGCATCTCCTCTGCGTCCGCCAGTGGAATTTCATATTCGTATTCGTCACGCTCGCGGATCTTGCTGCCGAATTTGAGCGTCAGCTTCGCCGAACTGCCGTCGCTGATGCGCACGCGCACGGTGCGGCCAGGTGCTGCGGCAAGGTAGAACTGGCGAATGCGTATATTTGCCTCGGCCATTTCTAGCCATTCGGCGGTGGAGACCAGGAACTTGCGTTCGACTTCCTTGCCCATGGCCGCGCACTAAAGCGTCTGCGGCCCGACATGGCAAGCGGCCGTAGATAATCAATTTGACTTTAATCAATCGATTGATTAAACACGCCGACATGATCAAATCCGCGCCCGACAAAATGCCCCGCCAGGAGACATCGCCCGCCGAGCAGACGCGCGCCGCACTGGTGCTGGCCGCGCTCAAACTGTTCGGGCGGCAGGGCTTCGACGGCACCTCGACGCGCGAGATCGCGGCGGAGGCGAAGGCCAACATCGGCTCCATCGCCTATCATTTCGGCGGCAAGGAAGGGCTGCGCGGGGCCGCCGCCGACCACATCGTTGAGACCATCCAGGCGGTTGCCGGCCAGGCGCTCGGCGGCATGCAGCTGCAAGGTCAAGCCAGTTCAGAGACGGCGCGGGCGCAGCTCTCGACCGCATTGGAGCGGATGGTAGGATTTGTCGTCGCCAGGCCGGAGGCGGGCGAGATCGTACAATTCGTACTTAGAGAGTTGTCGCATCCGACGGCCGCCCTCGACCGCATCTATGACGGGGTGTTCGAACCGACGCATCGCCGCCTCTGCCAGATCTGGGAACAGGCGACGGGCGAGCCGGCCGAAAGCGAGGCCACCAAGCTCGTGGTCTTCACGCTGATCGGCCAGGTCATCTATTTCCGCATCGGCCGCGAAGCAGTGATGCGTCGTATGGGCTGGCGCGAGATCGGTAACACCGAAGCCGCCAAGGTGGCGGCGGCGGTCACAAGCAATCTTGGCGCCATACTGGCGGCCCGAAATCCGGTCGCCCGCAAGGAGGGCAAGCGATGAGTTTTCTCTGTTCCCTGCCGCTCGCAGCCCAGCTGTTCGGCGCCTGCGCGCCGGCAGCGCCGCTTGCCGTCGGCTATGTCGAGGGCGACTATGTCTTGCTGGCGCCGATCGAAGTGGCGCAGGTCGAGACCGTCGCGGTCAAGCGCGGCGACCGTGTTGTATCAGGCACGCCGGTGGTGACTCTCGAAAGCGCCGACGCAAAAATCGCCGTCGCCCAGGCAGAGGCCGCGCTCGCCCAGGCGCAGGCGCAGCTGGCCGACCTGCAGATCGGCAAGCGGCCGGAGGAGATCGCGGTGCTGAAGGCCGAGGTCGACATGGCCAAGGCCCAGGCCACGGATGCCAAGCGCAAATACGACCGCGCCGCCGACCTGTTCAAGCGCGGTGCCGGCACGCAGGCCGACTACGACACCGCCGCCGCGACGCTGGAGACCGCCAATGCGCAGGTCGGCCAGGCGCAGGCCAACCTCGCCGTCGGCGGTCTGCCTGCGCGTCCCGAAACGATCAAGGCGGCAGACAATCAGGTCAAACAGGCGCAGTCGGCGTTGGAACAGGCTGAGTGGCGGCTATCGAAGCGCGTGCTGGCGGCACCCTCGCCCGGCCGCATCAATGACGTCATCCGCAATCCCGGCGACACCGCCGGTCCGACCGCGCCTGTCATTTCGATGTTGCCGGACGGTGCGGTAAAGCTCAGCGTCTATGTCCCGGAAAGTGCGTTCTCGTCGATCAAGGTCGGCACGCTGCTTGTCGTCCATTGCGACGGCTGCGGGCCGGAGGTGAAGGCGCGCGTCAGCTATGTCTCGCCCGACCCGGAATTCACCCCGCCGGTGATCTACTCGCTCGAGAACCGGCAGAAGCTGGTCTACCTCGTCGAGGCGCGGCCTCAGGGCAAGGCGCAAGCGCTGCAGCCGGGACAGATCGTCGATGTCGAGCTGGCGGCCTCCGCAAAATGAACGCCATCGACGTTCATGGCCTGGTCAAGCGTTTCGGCGACAAGACTGTCGTCGACCATGTGACGATGACGGTGGCCGAGGGCGAGATCGTCGGCTTTCTCGGGCCCAACGGGTCCGGCAAGACGACGACCATCCGCATCATGTGCGGCCTGCTGACGCCCGACGAGGGCGAAGGTACGGTGCTGGGTTTCAACATCCGCACCGAGTCGCTCCTCATCAAGCGCGAAGTCGGCTACATGACGCAGAAATTCTCGTTCTACGAGGATTTGACGATCGGCGAGAATCTCGAATTCGTGGCGCGGCTCTACCGACTGAAGCCGGTCGAGGAGCATGTGTCGAAAACGCTGGAAGAGCTTGGCCTCACGAGCCGCCGCAACCAGCTCGCCGGCACGCTGTCGGGCGGCTGGAAGCAGCGGCTGGCACTGGCCGCCTGCATCATGCACAAGCCGAAGCTGCTGCTGCTCGACGAGCCGACCGCCGGCGTCGATCCGAAGGCGCGGCGCGAATTCTGGGACGAGATCCACCGGCTGGCGAGCGGCGGTCTGACCGTGCTGGTGTCCACCCACTACATGGACGAGGCCGAGCGCTGCCACCGCATCAGCTACATCTCCTACGGCAAGATGCTGGCCACCGGCACGGTGGACGAGGTGGTGACGAATGCCGGTCTGACCACCTTCGTGCTGCAGGGACCGCGCCTCGACCAGGTCGCCGATGCACTCAGGGACCGGCCCGGCGTCGACCAGGTGGCGCCGTTCGGCGCGACGCTGCATGTCGTCGGCTCCGACAAGGCAAAGCTCAAAAAGGCGCTCGCCGATGTCGAGAAGGAGCACAAGGGCGTCAGCGTAAAACCCGGCGAGACCAGCCTCGAGGACGTCTTCATCCAGTTCATGTCCGGCTCGAAGGACAATATGGCATGAACAGCGTCTTCTCCTTCGCCAGGCTCGGTGCGCTGCTGATCAAGGAATTCATCCAGATGCGGCGCGACCGCATCACCTTCGCCATGATGCTGGGCGTGCCGCTTTTGCAGCTGGTGCTGTTCGGCTACGCCATCAACAACGATCCCAAAAGCCTGCCTGCCGCACTGGTGGCGACCAGCAACGACCCCTACACCCGCGCCATTGTCGCGGCCCTGCAGACGACCGGCTACTACCGCTTCGACCATGTTGCGCAAAGTGCCGAGGCTGCCGAATTCCTGATGGCGCGCGGCGATGTCGCCTTCGTCGTCACCATCCCGGCCGATTTCGGCCGCCGGGTGGAGCGCGGCGACAATCCGCAGATACTCATCGAGGCCGACGCCACCGACCCGGCCGCCGCCAGCGGCGCCATCTCGACGCTAAGCAAAGTGGCCAGCCAGGCGCTGCTTCGGGCGCAAGGCATGCAGGAGGCGGCGAGTGAGGCCGCCAGGGGCCAGCTCGATGTGGTGGTGCACCAGCGCTACAATCCGGAAGGCATCTCGCAATACAACATCGTGCCCGGCCTGCTCGGCGTCATCCTGCAGATGACCCTGGTGATGATGACCTCGATCGCGCTGACCCGCGAGACCGAGCGCGGCACGATGGAAAACCTGCTCGCCATGCCGTCCAGCCCGTTCGAGATCATGCTGGGCAAGGTGCTGCCCTATCTTGTGGTCGGTGGCGTCCAGGTGGTGGTGGTGCTGGCGGCGTCGAAGCTCTTTTTCGCCATCCCCTTCACCGGTTCCATGTCGCTGCTGCTTACAGCCGTATTGGTGTTCGTGCTGGCGCTGGTGCTGCTTGGCTACACCATCTCGACCATCGCCCGCACGCAGATGCAGGCGCTGCAGCTGACCTTCTTCTTCTTCCTGCCGTCGATCCTGCTGTCCGGCTTCATGTTCCCCTATCGCGGCATGCCGGGCTGGGCGCAGACCTTCGGCGAGATTTTTCCGCTGACGCATTTTCTGCGCATCACCCGCGCGGTGATGCTGAAGGGCGCCGAACTGCCGGCGGTTGCGGGCGAGATCGCCTGGCTGGTCGGGTTCGTGGCCTTGTTTGCCGGCGTCGCATTGGTGCGGTTCAGGCGCACGCTCGACTGAGCGTTCAGGAATTGAGCGATCGCGGACCGCTGACGAACGGACTGCCCCTGACATAGAACCGCAGCGGGCGGTCCGCATCCTTCGTGATGCCGATGCGGATGCCTTGGCCGATGTCGCCGGGCTCGTGCTCGTCGGCTGCCAGCCATAGCGGGCCTTGGCGGCACAGATCGAGGCCGTCCAGCGAACGGTCGATCCGCAATGCCTGTGCGAGCCGTCCCGGCCCGCGCGCCACGTCGCGCAGGCGTTCGACGCCCCGGTTCTGCCGCATGATGGCAATGCCTTCGAGCGGTTCGAGCGCCCGGATCAGCACACCGGTGCCGGTCCCTGGCCCCTCGCTCGAAACATTGAGCATCCAGGAGACGCCATAGGCGAGATAGACATAGGCGTGCCCGGCCTCAAGAAACATCGAACGGTTGCGCGGCGTCATCCCGCGATAGCCGTGACCGGCGGCGTCGCCGGTGACATAGGCCTCGGTCTCGACGATACGGCCGCCGACGATGCCTTCCGGCAATTCCCGCACCACGAGCTTGCCGATGAGATAGCGGGCGAGATCGGCCGTATCATCAGGCAGTTCGGCACGATCGAGCGGATGGTGGCTGGTCATGCTACCGCCGCCGTGTTTCAAGGTATCCGTTCGACCCATTGCGCGCGCGCTGCCCCGGCTCGAATGGATCGCCGAAATACTGGGTCTCGCGAACCACCTTGCCATCGACGAACTCCATGATGCTCACCGTATAGGACGGAATCCCGTCATAGGTCAGGACATACTCGGTGATCCAGAGGTCGCCTGACCCGGTGATCCGCCGCAAGGCAAAGCGCTTCCGGTTGGGCTGGGCGGCGCGCGACGGCTGGATGTTGTGCCGTCCGCTGATGCGCTCGCCTGACTGCGGATAGTCAAGCACCGCGTCGTCGCGATAAATCTGATGCTCCGTCTCGAAATCATTGGCATCGGAGGCAGCCCAATGGCGATCGAGAGCCGCCCTTATCTCAGCGTCTGCCATATCGGTTCTCAGGCCGCGGCCATGATCTCGGCGTAGGTGGTGAAATCGACATTGCCGCCTGACAGCACGACGGCGACGCATTTGCCCGACAGTTCGATCTCGCCTGACGAGAGCGCCGCCAGCGCCACGCAGCCGCCGGGTTCGACCACCAGCTTGAGATGGGCCATGGCGTCGCGCACCGCCTGTGCGGCCGCCTTGTCGGAGACGGCGATGGCGCCGGCGAGGTTCTTGCGGTTGATCTCGAAGGTGATGGCACCGGGCTCTGCGGTGAGGATGGCATCGCAGATCGAACTGTGGCCGGGCTCGTTGGAAACCCTTTTTCCTTCGATCAGCGAGCGGCGGGTGTCGTCGAAATGCTCGGGCTCAACGGCCCAGACTGCTGTGGCCGGCGAGGCATCCTTGACGGCGATCGAAATGCCGCTCGTCAGGCCGCCGCCTCCACAGGGAATGACGACCGCATCGAGGCTGACGCCGAGCGCTTTTGCCTGGCGCATCAGTTCGAGACCGATCGTGCCCTGGCCGGCGATGATGGCCGGATCGTCGAAAGGAGGCACCAGCACCATGCCCTTGTCCATGTAGGGTCGCACCACCGTCATGCGGTCGTCGCGAAAGCGGTCGAACGGCACCACTTCGGCGCCCATCTTGCGGACATTGGCGATCTTCATCGCCGGCGCGTCGGCCGGCATGGCAATGACCGCCTTGACGCCGAACATGGCAGCCGCCGCGGCGACGCCCTGAGCATGGTTGCCGGAGGAGAAGGCGACGACGCCGCGGCTGCGCTCTTCTTCGCTCAGCGAAGACAGTTTGTTGTAGGCGCCGCGGAACTTGAACGAGCCGGTGCGCTGCAGCGTCTCCGGCTTGAACAGGATGCGGCCGCCGAAGCGTTTGTTGAGTTCCAGCGATTCGATCAAGGTCGTTTCGGCGATCAGGCCGGAGAGCCGCGCGGCGGCGGCATGGATGTCGGCGATGCCGGGAAGCGTGGTCATGGCGAAGTCCTGAAAGGGATGAGATCGGCGCATGGTGCACGCAAAGGCAGGCCACGCACCAATGAAAAAATGTGACCGTTACAAAGTTTGGCGGGCATGAGCGGCGACGAGGGTCAAACTGGCCCACCTCTCCCGCCTTTATCCGCCGGGCCGTATCGGCTAAGGGCGGGGGAGCAGAATCCCGGACCGCCAGACATGACCGCCAAGCCAAAACCCCTGTTCCTCGGTATCGACACCGGTGGCACCTATACCGATGCCGTGCTGTGGTCGGAACAAGGCGGGCCAAAAGGCAAGGTGCTGGCCAAGGCCAAGGCGCTGACCACGCGGCACGATCTTGCTGTCGGCATTTCCGGCGCGGTCGATGCGGTGCTGGGAAAATCCGCCACCGATCCGTCCGCGATCAAACTCGTGTCAATGTCGACGACGCTCGCCACCAATGCGCTGGTCGAGGGCCAGGGTGGGCGTGTGGCGCTCATCATGATCGGCTTTACCGGGGCCGACCTTGCGCGCGACGGGCTGAAGACGGCGCTCGGCACCGATCCGGTGGTGTTTTGTCCGGGCGGCCATGACGTGCACGGCAATGCCGCCAAGCTCGATCTGTCGGGGCTGGAAGCAGCACTCCCTGAACTCGGCGCCTCGGTGTCGGGCTTTGCCGTGTGCGCCTATTTCGCCACCCGCAACCCGGCGCATGAACTCGCCGCGCGCGACCTCATCCGCGAAAAGACCGGCCTGCCGGTGACCGCCAGCCATGAATTGTCGGCCAAGCTCGGCGGTCCGCGTCGCGCGCTCACCACCTTGCTCAACGCCAGGCTGATCTCGATGATCGACCGGCTGGTGGCGGCAACCGAAGGATTTTTGGAAGCCCGCAACATCGCAGCGCCCCTGATGGTGGTGCGCGGCGATGGCGCGCTGGTTTCGGCGGCGTTTGCCCGCCAGCGGCCGATCGAGACCATCCTCTCCGGCCCGGCCGCCAGCCTGGTCGGCGCCCGCCACATGACGGGCCTGGACAACGCCATGGTGTCCGACATTGGCGGCACCACCACCGATGTCGCCGTGCTCGACGGCGGCCGTCCTCGGCTCGATCCCGAAGGCGCCACTGTCGGCGGCTTCCGCACCATGGTCGAGGCGGTCGCCATGCGCACCTTCGGCCTCGGCGGCGATTCCGAAGTGGCGCTGGAAGATGGCGCGCTCAACCCGAAAATCCTGCTCGGGCCGCGCCGCCTGGTGCCACTGGCGCTGGCCGGCATGATGCATGGTGCTTCAGTGACATCCGAACTCGAACGCCAACTGCGCGCGCCCAATCCCGGCCGCATGGATGGCCGTTTCGCGTTGCGCACCGGCGTGCCGGACAGGCTCGCCGCCGGCCTGACCGCGCCCGAGGCGAAACTGTATGAACTGATTGGTGCCGTGCCGCTCGCCATCGACAGGCTGCTCACCTCGAACGCCCAGAACGCCACGCTGAACCGGCTGGTCTCGCGCGGTCTTGTGCATATCTCGGGCTTCACCCCCTCGGACGCCGCCCATGTGCTCGGCAAGCAGGCCAACTGGGACCCGCTTGCGGCCCGGCTCGCCGCCGAACTGTTTGCCCGCAAGCGTGATGGGCGAGGCCAGTACATCGCGCCGTCTCCGGAGGTGATTTCCGAACGCGTGCTGCTGACGCTCACGCGCTGGTCGGCAGAATACATTCTGGAGACAGCCTTTGCCGAGGATGGGCTGGATGGCGCCGCCACCGTCGCGCATGCGCTGGTGCAGCGCGCCGTCGATTCCCATCCCGGCATCGCAAGGCTCAGCGTCGCGCTCGATCGTCCGGTCATTGGCCTCGGCGCCTCGGCGCCGCTGCACTATGCCGGCTTGGCCGAGCTGGTCGGTAATGAGTGCGTGGTGCCGGAGGATACCGATGTCGCCAACGCGCTCGGCGCCGTCGTCGGCCAGGTCCGCGTCTCCGCCGAAGCCCGCGTCAGCCAGCCCAGGGAAGGTTTGTTTCGTTTGGCGTCGGGGCAAACGGTGCGCGACTTCACGGACGAGGCCGAGGCGATCGCGGCAGCGGAGGCTGATGTGCGGGCGATTGTGGCCGAGCGGGCGAAGGATGCCGGCACGGATAATGCCGAGATCGACGTTTCGACCGAGTTCAAGGTGTCTACGGTTGAGGCCCAACGGATGTTTATCGAAGCGCATGTGGTGGCGGTTGCATCGGGTCGGCCGAGGATTGCGGTTTAATGCATGTCGCCCAGAAGTGTGCCGCGGTTCTGGGACAACAACATGCATCAAAACAAAGACTTAAAGCGCGTCGTATGAATCCGTTCAGCGCGACGCGCTTTAGGGTAATCTCCCCCCTTGTGGGGGAGATGGCCGGCAGGCCAGAGGGGGGCGCGACAGACTGAGAGGTCGGCGGGGCAGCGCCCCCCTCTGTCGACTTCGTCGACATCTCCCCCACGGGTGGGGAGATTGACGCCTTATCCTGCTTGGCATCGGCTTTCGCGGGCGCGGCATCGCCACCACCCTTTGCCGCCGCCCCTGCATCCTCGCCTTCGCCGGCGAGAATGGCGATCAGCGCATTGACCTTGACGCCTTCGGTGCCGGCCGGAACGACCAGCTTGGCGACCGTGCCCTCATCGACGGCCTCGACTTCCATCGTCGCCTTGTCGGTCTCGATCTCGGCGATCACGTCGCCCGGCGAAACCTTGTCGCCTTCCTTGACCAGCCACTTGGAAAGATTGCCCTCTTCCATCGTGGGCGACAGCGCCGGCATGGTGATGTTGATTGGCATGATGTCCTCCCGACCGGCTCAGCGATACGTGACGGCTTTGACGGCCTCGATGACCTCGCCGACATTGGGCAAGGCCAGCTTTTCGAGGTTCGCCGCATAAGGCATCGGCACGTCCTTGCCGGCGATGGTGATGACCGGCGCGTCGAGGAAATCGAAGGCGCGCTGCGAAACCTGGTTGGCGATGTGGTCGCCGACCGAGTTCTGCGGGAAACCTTCTTCCACCACGATCAGGCGGTTGGTCTTTTTCACGGAGGCAATGACGGTGTCGAGGTCGAGCGGGCGGATGGTCCGGAGATCGATGATCTCGGCATCGATGCCCATGCCGCGCAGTTCGGCTTCCGCCTTGATGGCATAGGTCATGCCGATGCCGAACGAGACGATGGTGACGTCCTTGCCCTGTTTGTGAATGCGCGCCTTGCCGATCGGCAGCACGAAATCATCGAGCTTCGGCACGTCGAAGGACTGGCCGTAGAGGATTTCGTTTTCAAGGAAGATGACCGGGTTCGGATCGCGGATCGCCGCCTTGAGCAGGCCCTTGGCGTCGGCAGCCGTGTACGGCATCACCACCTTCAGGCCGGGAATATGGCTGTACCAGGCGGCATAGCACTGCGAATGCTGGGCGCCGACGCGGGCGGCCGCACCGTTCGGTCCGCGGAACACGATCGGTGCGCCCATCTGGCCGCCCGACATATAGAGCGTCTTGGCCGCGGAGTTGATGATCTGGTCGATCGCCTGCATGGCGAAGTTGAAGGTCATGAACTCGACGATCGGCTTCAGGCCGGCCATCGCCGCACCGACGCCGACGCCGGCAAAGCCGTGCTCGGTGATCGGCGTGTCGACGACGCGGCGCGGCCCGAATTCCTGCAGCAGCCCTTGCGTGATCTTGTAGGCGCCCTGGTATTCCGCGACCTCCTCGCCCATGACGAAGACATCGCCGTCGCGGCGCATTTCCTCGGCCATGGCATCGCGCAAGGCCTCGCGCACCGTAGTCGAGATCATCTCGGTGCCGGCGGGAATATCCGGATCGGCGGCAGGTTTGGCTGCCGGAGCGGCGGGAACTGCCTTCGGAGCCTCGCCGGCATCCTGGGGAGCCGCCGCCTTTGAGCCTTCCTCGGCTGCATCGGTCCGCTGACCGCCAGCGGAAACGGCATCCTGGGTTGAGGCAGGCTGGCCGCTCTTTTCGACATCGCCTGCACTTTCGCCGTCCTGCAGCAACACGGCGATCACCGCATTGACCTTGACGCCTTCGGTGCCGGCGGGAACCACGATCTTGCCGATCGTGCCTTCATCGACGGCCTCGACTTCCATCGTCGCCTTGTCGGTTTCGATCTCGGCGATGACATCACCGGCGACGACCTTGTCGCCCTCGTTCTTCAACCACTTGGAAAGATTGCCCTCTTCCATGGTCGGCGAGAGAGCGGGCATGAGAATTTCGATCGGCATGTCCTTGCCCTCCCGTTACAATACGATGTCGGTCCAGAGCTCGGACGGATCCGGCTCTGCGTCGTGCTGGGCAAATTCGGCGGCGTCGGCGACGATGTCGCGGACTTCCTTGTCGATGTTCTTGAGCTCGTCCTCGGTCGCCCACTTCTTGGCCGTCAGCCGCGCCTTGACCTGCTCGATCGGATCATGATCCGAGCGCATCTTCTGCACTTCTTCCTTGGAGCGGTATTTCGCGGGATCCGACATCGAGTGACCGCGATAGCGATAGGTCTGCATCTCGAGGATGATCGGACCGTTGCCGGCACGGCACCATTCGGTCGCCTGATCGCCGGCGGATTTGACCGCACGCACATCCATGCCGTCGACCTGAATGCCGGGAATCTTGAACGAGGCGCCGCGATGCGAAAAATTGGTTTCGGCCGACGAGCGCGACACCGAAGTGCCCATGGCGTAGCGGTTGTTCTCGATGATGTAGATCACCGGCAGCTTCCACAGCGAGGCCATGTTGAAGCTTTCATAGACCTGGCCCTGGTTGGCAGCGCCATCGCCGAAATAGGTCAGCGACACATTGTTGTTGTCGCGGTAGCGGTTGGCGAAGGCGAGACCGGTGCCGAGCGAGACCTGCGCGCCGACAATGCCGTGGCCGCCGTAAAAATGCTTCTCCTTGGAGAACATGTGCATGGAGCCGCCCTTGCCCCTCGACAGGCCACCACGGCGTCCGGTCAGCTCTGCCATGACGCCGCGCGGGGAAAGTTCCATCGCCAGCATGTGGCCATGGTCGCGATAGGCGGTGATCATCTGGTCGCCGTTGATCAGCGACATCTTCATGCCGGTGACGACCGCTTCCTGGCCGATATAGAGGTGGCAGAAGCCGCCGATAAAGCCCATGCCGTAGAGCTGGCCGGCCTTTTCCTCGAAGCGGCGGATAAGCAGCATGTGCCGGTACGCGGCAAGCTCCTCGTCCTTGGTGAAGTCAGCCGGCTTGGGGGCGGAAAGCCCCGTTGATTTGGCGGACGTCGATTTAACGGATTTGGCAGGCGCTTTTTTGGCGGCGGTGGCCATGCATCACTCCCTGTTGGCGTCTCTTTGCGGACACTAAAGCAGACCATGTCTGCTCCGGGGAGGATCAGCTCCTCCCCACCGATTGGAGGGAAGCTAACATGCGAGACCGCGTTTCGCCATGCAGAAAAATGCATGGCTGGCATGCGCCTAAACGCCCAGAATCATTAGAGATAACAGCGATTAACTGAAACTTGGTTATTTCGAATTGGCCGGCAGCATGACGGTGATTTCATCGGGCTGGGACAGATTGAGCGCCCGGCGTGCCTGCTCGTCGAGCATATCCTTTTCAAGCGTACCCTCATGCATCAGCTGGACACGCCGCTCCAGATCGACCCGGCGCGCCTTGATGGCATCGTACTTGGCCTGCAATTCGATGGTCTGCGCTTCGAGCTGATATTTGGAATTGATGCCGAACTCGCCATGATAGGCATGGAAGCCGAAATAGGCCAGGAACGCCACGCAAAGGGACGGGATGATCAGCCGGCCGGTGTTTCTCTGCTTGTGCTGGCGTGTCCACATGGTCGCAATCCTTTGACCGCCATTTGTCGCTCGATTGTGCTTAATGGACGGTTACGGACAGGTGCATTAGCCAGCGGCCGCAACGAAAAAGGGCGGGAAAATCCCGCCCTTCCATCGTTTTCGCCAGTTCGGCAGAATTTAGGCTTTGACCACCGACTTGCCAGCGTAGCGCGCCTGCTTGCCGAGCTCTTCCTCGATGCGGATCAGCTGGTTGTACTTGGCCATGCGATCCGAGCGCGACAGCGAACCGGTCTTGATCTGCCCGCAATTGGTGGCGACGGCGAGGTCGGCGATGGTCGAATCCTCGGTTTCGCCCGAACGGTGCGACATGACTGCGGTGTAGCCTGCCTTATGCGCGGTCTCGACAGCGTCGAGCGTTTCGGTAAGCGAGCCGATCTGGTTGACCTTGACCAGGATCGAATTGGCGACACCCATGCGGATGCCGTCGCGCAGCCGCGCCGTGTTGGTGACGAAGAGGTCGTCGCCAACCAGCTGCGTCTTGTTGCCGATCAGGTCGGTCAGGTACTTCCAGCCCTCCCAGTCGTCCTCGGCCAGGCCGTCCTCGATCGAGATGATCGGATAGTCGGCGGCAAGCTTGGCCAGGTACTTGGCCTGCGCCTTGGGATCGCGGGTCCTCTTCTCGCCCTCATAGACGTAATTGCCGTCCTTGAAGAATTCGGTCGCCGCACAGTCGAGACCAAGCGCGATCTCCTCGCCCGGCTTGAAGCCGGCCTTCTCGATCGATTCCATGATGAAATCGAGCGCCACCGGCGCACTCTTCAGATTGGGCGCGAAGCCGCCTTCGTCGCCGACATTGGTGTTGTGGCCGGCATCCTTCAGCTTCTTGCGCAGCGTGTGGAAGATTTCGGAGCCCCAGCGCACGCCTTCGCGCAGCGTCGGCGCGCCGACCGGCAGGATCATGAATTCCTGGAAATCGATCGGATTGTCGGCATGCGCGCCGCCGTTGATGATGTTCATCATGGGCACCGGCAGCAAATGCGCCTTGGTGCCGCCGACATAGCGGTAGAGTGGCAGGCCGGCGGCTTCCGCTGCTGCCTTGGCGACCGCCAGCGAAACGCCGAGAATGGCGTTGGCGCCGAGCCGGCTCTTGTTGGGCGTGCCGTCGAGCTCGATCATGGTCTGGTCGATGTGGATCTGGTTTTCGGCTTCCATGCCGCCGATCGCCTCGAACAGCTCGCCATTGACGGCCTCGACCGCCTTGAGCACGCCCTTGCCGAGATAGCGGGCGCCACCGTCGCGCAGTTCGACGGCCTCATGCGCGCCGGTCGACGCGCCCGACGGCACGGCGGCGCGGCCCATCGAGCCGTCTTCGAGAACGACGTCGACCTCGACGGTCGGATTTCCACGGCTGTCCAGGATTTCACGCCCGACAATGTCGATGATGGCGGTCATTGCGATGTCCCCGATTGATCGATTGAAAGCGTCGCGCCCCTCTTAGCCAAAGTGCCGCAAAAGGCAATCAGGAATGGCATGAAATAATAGTGACGATCGCCCCATGCGCTCAGGCCGTGGGGCATGGGCGACGCCATCTGAACGCAAACAGCCCGCCCAGACGTCATATGTCTGGCGCGGCATGGGGTGGGTGCCCCGCCCCTGCGGCAATGCCTTTGTCACGAAACCAGGCGGCACACAAACTCCACCCGATGCTTCAAAAGAGGCTACCGCCAACGTGACAAACTTCACAATGCAGAGAATTCGAAGATGTTAGGGTCACATCTACAACGCGAACTATTTGGCGACCACAGTGAAATCAACAAACTTGAACTCTTTGGGGAGGCGGCAATGGCAGCGATTTCAGGTACTGGCTGGGAACTTCTTATTAGTCGCCAAGTCGAGCATACGAGGGGCACCAGACGCAGGACAGTTGGTACCTATAAAGTCTTTCACAACGGCACGGCAGTAACGGGTCTATCGGGGTTCGTGTGTGAATCTCGCGGCCCAGGCGACAATTCCAAAGAAGACAATGGCAGGCGCATCGAGCCCGGCACCTATCCACTGGCGACGCAGGCCGGAGGCAAATATGTGACCATCGGCTACACTGGCGGCAAGACGCCACCCAAACCTGGACTCGAACTGCTGAAGACCAACAAGCGCACCGAAATCCTGATCCATCCGGGCGTCAATTTCCTGTCCAGCGTCGGATGCATCAACCCGACGAAGAAGGTGAGCGGTCCTCTTTCCGACATGGATTTCACGGAGAGCCGGACACGCGTAATCGCCCTCATCGACGATCTGAAAACCTTTGCCGGCGGTGGCTTCCCGAAAAGCAACGGCAAGCGAATTCCCAATGCTTCGGTGGTCGTCGAAGGCGAACCGGTGCTGTCGACCGAGAGTGTCGAGAGCGTGCTCGAAGCCGTTGCGGGCGATCCGAGCAAGGGTTTGCCAGCAGCGGTCTTCCAGAAATTCTCGCCCAGACCGGCAAGCGGTTCCAAGCGAACAATCTATGACGGTTACATCGGCGCCTTTACCTCCGAAAAAGGCCTCAAGACACTTGGCGATCATGGGGTGTGCAACAACTATGATCGGCTGATGCATTTCTTCGCTCAAGCGGCGATGGAAACCGGTGGCTTCACCCTCATTCGCGAATCCCTGACCTACACGACCGTGGCGGCAATCCGGAACGCATGGAGGTCGCGAGCCGCGGGCAAGACCGATCAGTGGATCGGGGACAACCTGCTGCGCAAGCCGCAAGCCCTGGGCGACTGGGCCTATGGCGGCCGCATGGGCAATGTGAAAGGAACGTTGGACGGCTTCAATTTCCGCGGCGGCGGCACGTTCCAGACCACCGGGCGCGACGCGTACACGGCCAAGGGCAAGCTCGCCAAGGTTGACCTCGCCAATCATCCTGAACTGATCGAGGATCCGCAGACTTCGCTGCTCGCAGCTTGCGCCGAATGGAAAGGGTCAGGCTGCAATGCCTTTGCCGATGCCGGCCTGATCAAAAAGATCTCGCGCGCGATCAACGTCGGCAACGCCAATTCCGCCACGCAGGCCAATGGCGAAGCGGATCGGATCGCCTGGCACGAAAAGGTTTTCAAGGCGGTGAAGAATGCCGGACTCCTCGGCTGAGCATGCCTCGGATCACGTTCGACAACACCACGTCATCATAATTCAGAGATAACAATCTCTGTGTCGACTAGGATGGTGATGCGCGGGGCGAAACAGGAGGAGTTTCGCCATGTCCGAGTTGAGCGGTATCGTGAGTTTGTTCCTGATCGCGGCGGCGTTCCTGACGTCCTGCGATACGCAGCAGCCGCCAAGGGCGGCGACGCAGCTGTCCACGTTTCATGCGGCAGAATAATTTAGAAACTGTCGGGTTGCACTGAAAAGGCCCCCGTTTCGGAATTCGGGGGCCTTTTCACGTCAGGCGTCAGCGCAGCTGATCAATGCCAATACGGCGTGACCTTGTAGTAATCATAGGAAGCATCACGCGCGGCCTCGCCATCGGCGCCGGCCAGTTCATTGATCGAATAGGCGGGTGCTGCCTTCAGCTGCTCCTTCGAGAACGGCACGACATAGCCGCCCTTGTCCTCGTCATAGTCGAGGCTCGCCCACGGAATGGCGTGATACTTCTCGCCAATGCCGAGAAATCCACCGAACCCGATAACCGCGAACATGATGCCGTTCGACGTCTTGTCGAGCATGATGTCCTCGATGCTGCCGATGCTCGTGCCTTCGGTGTTGTAGACCGACGTGCCGATGACGCGCGAAGCGGCGATGGCTTCGGTGTGGCCTGTCTGGGTGGTCATGGCTGCTGCTCCTCATGTCGTTGATCGATACTTTGACAATGAGGGGCGCGGGCGAAAGTTCCCGTTTTTTCGAGCGGCGGGCGGTTACTCCGCGAGGATGAACGTCACCTTCATGTTGACGCGATAGGCCGCGATCCTGCCGTCCTCGACGACGATCTTCTGGTCCTGGATCCAGGCGCCTTCCACGTTCTTCAGGGTCTTTGAGGCGCGCTCAATCCCCTTCTCGATGGCGTCCTGAAAGCTCTTTTTCGACGACGACGTGATTTCGGTGACGCGGGCGACGGACATGGCTTCCTCCTGCCAAGACGCTCATTTGCAGCAGCGAGCCTACAGCCGGCTTATGCCTTCCACAAGCAGGGCAGCGCGCGCGCCATCGCCGAATCCATCAGCCTCGGTTCAGGTCAGCAGCATTCTTGGCGATGCGGTCGAATGCCATCAGTCTTTCGAGCAGCGCCGGCATGTCCTTCAGCGGCAGCATGTTGGGCCCGTCGGAGGAGGTCGAATTGTCGGGATCCTGGTGGGTCTCTATGAACACGCCGGCGACGCCGACGGCAACGGCAGCCCGCGCCAGCGTCTCGACAAAGCGGCGCTCGCCACCGGAGGAACCGCCCTGCCCGCCCGGCTGCTGCACCGAATGGGTGGCGTCGAAAATCACCGGCGCGCCGATCTCGGCCATCACGGGCAAAGCCCGCATGTCCGACACCAGCGTGTTGTAGCCGAAGGAAGCGCCGCGCTCGGTGGTCAGCACATTGGGGTTGCCGGAGCCGGTGATCTTGGCCACCACGTTCTTCATGTCCCAGGGCGCCAGGAACTGCCCCTTCTTGACGTTGATCACCTTGCCGGTCTTGGCCGCGGCGACCAGCATGTCGGTCTGGCGCGACAGGAAGGCCGGAATCTGCAGCACATCGACATGGTGCGCTACGATCGCGCACTGCTCCTCGGTGTGGACATCGGTCAGAATGGGAAGCGAAAACGCCTTGCGCAACTCGTCGAACACCGGAAGCGCCGCGTCCATGCCGGCGCCGCGCGTTGCCGACAGCGAGGTGCGGTTGGCCTTGTCGTAGCTGGTCTTGTAGACGAGGCCGATGCCGAGCTTGCCGGTCAGTTCCTTCAGCGCGCCGGCCATGTCGAAAGCGTGCTGGCGCGATTCGAACTGGCACGGGCCGGCGATCAACGCCAAGGGCCCGCTGTTGTCGAAGACGACGTTGCCGACGGTTACCGACGAATTCGGCGCCATCGAATTAGGCCCTTGCGGCTTGCTCATGGGGTCTCCCGGAAGGTGAAAGCCGCGCCCTGTCCGGATGCCGGCTGCACGACGATTTCGTTGCCCGCTATATCGTGCCCGACGGCGTTGTCTGCAAGCAGCCTCGCGACAGCGCCGACACTGCGGGCCGAAAAGACGATCGCGGCGAAGCGAAGGTCCGTCGGCGCGCCAGCCGACATGCCGAAGCGCTCAGCGAAAGCCGCGGGCTTGAGAACGCTCAAACGCGCGTTCGCCAGGTCGAACGCCGTGCTGCTCCTCTGCCTCGAACCCGTCGCTGTCTCGATCAGGTGGCGCTTTTCGGATGGCACGCCGCTGACCGCAACGATTTCGGCAATGCCGGTCACGCCATTGGCATGAGCCTGCAGCGCCGTACGGTCGATTTGAGGGGCGTTGATCCGCTCGCAAGCGAACAGAAAGGCGTCCATCGTCTCGGCGCCGGCGGCGAAAGCCAGTTTGAACGAGGCCATGTCGCTCTTTCCGGCCGTGTCGGTGAAGGCGCGGGAAAAGCTCAGTACGTCTCCCGCCGACAGGCCGGCTTTGATAAAGCGCGCATGGTCCGCATCGGCATCGTCGGTGGCCAGCACCACGGCGGAAAAGCCCTCATCGCCCAGCCTGGCGCGATAGAGCCGGTCGCGCGCGACAAAGACATTGCCACCGGCAAATGCCTCGTCTGCAGCCTGTTCATTCCCGACCGCCAGCGGTTCGAGATAGGTGCCGTCGGCAAGGAAGACGCAGCAATTTTCGGTGCCGAAAGGGTGGATGCCGGTTGGTGCGACGATGAAGCCAAGCGATGTCAGCCGCGCCCGCGCCACGGCGAGGCTCGCCGTCGGCAACACAAGATGGTCAAGCGGATGGATCGTGCTGGTCATGCCGGCGCGGTGTGCATCATTCCGGAAATCGGTTCAAGGCCTCTTGCCAGCCCGATCAGGCCATCGCCACGACATCGGCCGAATAGCGCAATTCGCGCAATGGTTTGACCCGGCTGGTCGTCTCGGCATAGAGCGGGTGCGCCTTGTAGGCGGCAAGCGCGGCATCATCCTCGAACTCGGCATAGACGACCACGTCGATCGCATCCGNGCGGGTGCGCCTTGTAGGCGGCAAGCGCGGCATCATCCTCGAACTCGGCATAGACGACCACGTCGATCGCATCCGACAGCGGATCGACCTTGGTGTTGAGCGTCACCTCGAAGAGGCTTGAATGCGGGATCTTGCCCAGCGCGAGCAAGCCCGTGCGCACGGCCTCGACATCGTCCTTGCGCCGCGCGCTGAAGAAAACGATATGCCGGATCACGCCTGCCTCCACGTTCGATTTGCGGCATGTTTTGTGTGAGCGGGACCGTCGCGTCAACCGCCACGATGTCGCGCCCGGCAATGCCGGCAGGCGACTTTGCAGAGGCGCAAAAAGCTAGGCTTTGCCGGTGACGTAGCGCACGACGCGCGACATCTCCCTGACCGTCGTGTCGAGATAGCGGCCCTGATTGTAGAGGCCGTCCCAGATCAGGAAAAAGGCGATGGCGACGATGACGATGACATAACGCATGGCTGAAACTAACGTATGTGGCTGTTCGTAACCATAGCGATTTCACCGGCGGTCGCTCGCCCTCATCGATTCTGGCCTAGGGCACGCCACCTGGGCCAGTGCCGGGCACGGCTTGCCTCTTGAAGTTCCGGTCGATGCGGTGGAAGATTGTGGCGAAAATTTTAAGCAGGCTACGGCGTTCGCGCCTGGCGAATGAAAGTGGAGGATGTGGAGGCCGGCAGATCTTGCGCCGCCCCCGCGGAAGTCCAGGGGGGTGTGAGATGGCTGTCAGGGAATACAAAGGCATCGGCGACGCCATCAGGCTGGACGAACTCAATTTCGCCGAGATGGTCAAGGGCCTGCCGGCCAAGGCGCGCATGGTGCTGTCGGCGGCGATGAAATTGCCGCGCGGTTCGCTGAAGGTGAGGATGCCGGATGGCCGGGCGGTTCTTGTCGGCGGCAACGGACCCGGCCCGGATGCCGAACTGGTGTTGAAGAACTGGCGCCTGCCCGGCCGTGCCTTTTCCGGTGGCACCATCGGCGTTGCCGAATCCTACATGGACGGCGACTGGGAAAGCCCTGATGTAACCAGCTTCCTCGAACTGTTCGTCGTCAACTCGGCTGTTGGCGAGCGCATTGCCGGCGGCGCCAGCTGGCTCATCAACACGGTCCAGCGCATCCGCCACTGGTTCAACGAAAACACCCGCACCGGCTCGAAGCGCAACATCTCGGCGCATTACGATCTCGGCAACGCCTTCTACAAGCAATGGCTCGATCCCAGCATGACCTATTCGTCGGCGCTCTATGCGACCGGCGCCAACGACCTGGAAAGCGCTCAGGCCGCCAAATACCGCGCGCTGGCCAAGGATACCGGCATCGGCAAGAAGGACCATGTGCTCGAGATCGGCTGCGGCTGGGGCGGTTTTGCCGAATTTGCCGCGCGCGAGATCGGCTGCCGCGTCACCGGCCTGACCATCAGCCGCGAACAGCACGATTTTGCCAAGGCGCGCATCCAGAAGGCCGGGCTTGCCGACAAGGTCGACATCAAGCTGCAGGATTACCGAGATGAAACGGGCACTTACGACCGCATCGCCTCGATCGAGATGTTCGAGGCGGTCGGCGAAAAATATTGGCCGGTTTTTTTCGGCAAGATGAAGGCGTGCCTGAGGCCCGGCGGCACCGCCGGCCTGCAGATCATCACCATCAACGAGGCCGCTTACGACACCTATCGGGCGCGGCCGGATTTCATCCAGCGCTATGTCTTCCCGGGCGGCATGCTGCCGACGCCGTCGATCCTGAAGACGCTGGGCAGCGACCATGGCCTTTCCCATCTGCGCGAGCGCGTCTTTCCGGACGACTATGCCCGCACGCTTGCCGAATGGCGCAACCGCTTCTGGGCGTCGTGGGAAAAGATCGTCCCGCTCGGCTTCGACGACCGCTTCAAGAAGCTTTGGGAATTTTATCTCCACTATTGCGAAGCCGGCTTTAGAGCCAGCTACATCGACGTGCGCCAAGTGGTCTACAAAGCCTGATCCGAAGCGTGATTGAGCGGGCGTATGCCCGCTCGTTTTCCCTGTTAGCTGCACGTTGCCTCAAAGCAGGATGCGATACTTCGCAAACCCGGATTCGCCCTCGCCGGCCGGCTCGATCTTGAGCGATTTCACCCCAGATATGAAATCCTTCGCTTTGGGGCCGGTCTCGAACACGACGCTGGTGCCGGGCAGCGGCGTGAACGACCAATTGTCGTCGGCCGAGGGGTTGATCGTGCCTTCGCTGACGACGTAGCGCACGATCACGTCGCGGTTGGTGTCCGGCGCCTCGTAGATGATCTTCGAGGCATTGATGTCGGGGAAATTGCCGCCACCGCCGGCGCGGTAATTGTTGGTGGCGACGACGAATTTCGCTGCCGGATCAATCGGCTTGCCGTCGAAGCTGAGGCCGACGATGCGGTTCGAGCCGGCATTGGCGACGCCACCCTTGGCATCGTATTTCGGCAGCTGCGACAGGTCTATTCCGTAGCTGACGCCATCGATCACATCGAAATTGTAGGACGGGAATTCGGTGTCGATGAGCGCCTGGTCGGCTTTGCCCGGCTCGATCTTCCTGAAAATGCCGGCCGACATTTCCAGCCATTCCTTCACTTGCGCGCCGGTGATTTCGACGGCACGAACCGTGTTCGGATAGAGATAGAGGTCGGCGACGTTCTTGATGGCGATGTCGCCCACCGGCACGTCGGTATAGTAGTCGGCGCCGTTGCGCCCGCCGGCCTTGAAGGGCGCCGCCGCCGACAGCAGCGGCACGTCCTTCCACTGCGTGCTTTTTAATATGTCCTTGAGGTACCAGCTCTGCGCCTGGTTGACGATCTGCACCGACGGATCGTCGGCGACCAGCGCGAAATAGGAATAGAGCGGCGCCGAGGTCTTGCCGACCGGTCGGCGGACATAGGCAAGTGTCGCCTCATGGTCCGCCTTCAGCGCATCGACGACGCGCTGGTCGTCCGCCACCGTCGGCTTGTTTGCCTTGTCGACGCGCTCGTAGATCGGCCTTGCCTCAGATGTGGCCGAGGCTACGCGCCATTTCGATCCGTCCCGTTCCAGAAGCAGATCGATCAGTCCCATATGCGAGCCCCAGAAACCGCCCATCACGGCGGGCTTGCCCTGCAGCGTGCCTTTCTCGGTGTCGACGCCTTCGAGCGCCTGAAAATCCTTCTTGCCGGGGAAGACGAGATGCTGATGGCCGGTGAACACCGCATCGATGCCTTCGACGCCGGCGACGAAGAAGGAGGCGTTCTCCATGCCGTCGCCCTGCTTGATATCGATGCCGGAATGCGAGAGCGCGATGACGATGTCGGCGCCCTCCTCCTTGATCTGCGGCACCCATGCCCTGGCCGCCTCGACGATGTCGCGCGTCCTGACATTGCCTTCCAGGTTCTTCAGGTCCCAGACCATGATCTGCGGCGGCACAAAGCCGATGATGCCGATCTTGATCGGCTGCTCGGCGCCCGACCCGTCCTTGATCTTCTTGTCGAGGATGACATAGGGCTTGAGGTAGAGCTTGTCGTCGCGCGGTTTGGCGGCAAGCTCGGTGCCGCGGATCAGATTGGCGCAGACGAAGGGGAAATTGGCTCCGGCCAGCACCTTGTCGAGGAACGACAGGCCGTAATTGAACTCGTGATTGCCGAGCGTCGAGCATTCATAGCCCAGCAGGTTCATGCCCTTCATGATCGGATGCAGATCGCCTTCCTTGAGGCCCTTCTCATAGGCGATGTAATCGCCCATCGGATTGCCCTGCAAAAGATCGCCATTGTCGATCAGCATCGCATTGGTGGCTTCCTTGCGCACCGCCGCGATCAGTGAGGCCGTCCGTGACAGGCCCATCGTGTCGTTGGCTTTGTCGGCGTAGTAGTCGTAAGGCAGCACATTCACATGGATGTCGGTGGTCTCCATGATCCTCAGATGCGCCTGATTGGCCTGCGCGCGGGCGGAAAACGGATGGAGCATGATCAGCGCCCCGCTGGCGGCCGTACCGGCAAGAAAACTACGGCGGGAGACGGGGTAATTGAGATGCGGCATTGGTTTTCCTTCCCAGCGACGTGACAAGATCCCAGCCCCGGGCGGAAGCTTCGCGCCGAAAACCGGCCATGTCCATCGGGAAGTCAGTCGATCAGCAAAAGGTGACGGCTGGATGAATATCCTTGGCCGCGGTTGAGAACCTCAGCCCTTGTCATCGTCGCCCTGGGTGATCAGCCGCGCGCTGCGCTGGCCGGTGAAATAGATCCATAGCCAGCTAAGCGACACCGAGAGCCGGTTGCGGAAACCGATCAGGAAGTAGATATGCGCCACGCCCCACAGCCACCAGGCAAGCCATCCCGTGAGCTTGATCGAGCCGAAATCGATCGCGGCTGCCCACTTGCCGATCGTCGCCAGGTCGCCGGCATGTTTGTAGCGGAAAGGCCGCGGCGCGCCATCGCCGGCCAGCCGCGCCCTGATCGTCGCGGCGACATGCTTGCCCTCCTGCTTGGCCGAGGGCGCCACGCCGGGCACCGGTTTGCCGTCCGGCCGCAAGACATGCGCGGTGTCGCCGATGACGAAGATTTCAGGACTGTTCGGCACGGTCAGATCGGGCTCGACCATTACCCTGCCCGCCCGGTCCACCGGCGCGCCCAGCCACTCTCCCGCGGGTGAAGCCGCCACGCCGGCGGCCCACAGGATGGTTCGCGCCGGCAGATGCGTATCGCCAAAGACGACGCCTTCGGCATCGAGGCGCGTGACGGCGCGGCCAAGCTCGACCGTGACGCCCCGCCGCTCCAGCGCCTTGCGCGCATAGTCGGACAGCTTTGGCGCGAAATTGGCTAGGATCCTGTCTCCGGCCTCGACCAGCACCACACGCGCCTCACGCGTGTCGATGTTGCGGAATTCGCCGCGCAGCGTTTCATGCGCGAGTTCGACAATGGTGCCGGCAAGCTCCACGCCGGTCGGGCCGCCGCCGACGATGACCAGTGTCAGCAGTGCCTGGCGCTTGGCCGGATCGGTCTCGCGCTCGGCCTGCTCGAAGGCGAGCAGGATGCGCCGCCGAATGGTGGTTGCGTCTTCAAGCGTCTTCAGCCCGGGCGCGAAAGGCTCCCATTCGTCGTGGCCGAAATAAGCATGACGCGCGCCGGTGGCGAGCACCAGCGTGTCGTAGGGAACAGAACTGCCGTCCTCAAGCACCACGCGTTTGCCTGGACGGTCGACGCCGGTGACGTTGCCGAGCAGGGTCGTCACGTCCTCGCGCTTGCGCAGCAGATGACGGATCGGCCAGGCAACTTCCGAGGTCGCCAGCGAGGTGGTCGCCACCTGGTAGAGCAGCGGCTGGAAAAGGTGATGGTTGCGCTTGTCGATCATGGTGATGCGCACGGGTGCGCCGGCCAGCGCCCGCGTGAGTTCGAGACCGCCGAACCCTGCGCCGACGACAACGACATGATGGCTGGTTTCACTCATCGCATTCACCCCTGTTTGTCTCTCTTTATCTAGTGATTTTTGTGCACCGCAACAATGTCGCGGCGCGCTAGACTGCCGCGCGTAAGGCTGCCCAGGACTCGTCGCCGGATGTCGCGAATGCCTATGTCGGCAAGCCTGGACGGGTATAGCCTTGCAGGGGCTGGAACCACGGGAGTGAAGCATGGCCAACGACGATGACAAAGATCGCAAAGGGCGGGCGCAATATTCTTCGCCGCCTTACTTCTTGCACGAACTCGATCCGGAATTTCGCGCGCCATTGACCGACTGGACCGATGTGCGCCGTTGGCGCAAGGCCGAGCGCGAGCGTCTGATCGCGGCACGGTTGGCGGTTTCCGCCGATGCGCGGGTGGCGATGTCGCGGGCTATCGCCGAAGGGCTCGACGCGGCCATCGGCGACATTGCCGGCCGCATGGTCAGCCTCTATTGGCCGTTTCGCGGCGAGCCGGACCTGCGGCCGTGGATGGCGTCGATCAACGAACGCGGCGGCCGCACGGCGCTGCCCATCGTGATCGAGAAGGGCCAGCCGCTGATCTTCCGCGCTTATGTGCCTGGCGACCGGCTGGAAAAAGGCGTCTGGAACATCCCTATCCCCGCCGAAGGCGACCCGGTGCTGCCCGACATCGTCATCTCGCCGGTCGTCGGCATCGACCCGCGAAACTACCGCCTGGGCTATGGCGGCGGCTTCTTCGACCGCACGCTGGCTGCCATGCCGTTCAAGCCATTGGTCATCGGCGTCGGCTACGAACTGCAGCGTATAGCCACCATCTACCCGCAGCCGCACGACATCCCAATGGATAGGCTGGTGACCGAGGCTGCTCAGGGCTAAGCCAGTTCCGGCTTCATGCCCATGGCGGTCCGGTCGACGATCTCGCGCAAGGCAAACGACGAGTTGATCTTGGTCACATGCGGCATCGCCGATAGCCACTCCTTGTGGATGCGCTCATAGTCGACCAGATCCTTGGCGGCGATGCGCAGGATATAGTCGTATTCGCCCGACATCAGGTGGCACGACAGCACATTGGGGCAGCGCTTGATCGCCGCCTCGAAATCCGACAGCGTCTTTTCGAATTGCCCCGACAGCGATATGTGCACGATCGCCGTCATCTGGTGGCCGAGCGCGGCATTCGAAAGCCGGGCGTGATAGCCGCGGATGGTGCCGGATTTCTCCAGATTGTCGAGCCGGCGCGAACAGGCCGACTGCGACAGGCCGACCCTTTCGGCGAGCGCCGCATTGGGTATGCGCCCATCCTTCTGCAGAGCCTCGAGAATGGCGATATCGATCCTGTCGAGCGGCATTTCTCGTGATTCCTGCGAAATTTCCTTGATTTCGCGCAACGATTATCGAAACGCGTGACCCCGCGCAAGCGCATTCGCAAACACCTGCGCAACGATTCGTGGTTCACTCGGTTGATACAGGGAACGAGCCCAAAGGGCCGGATCAGGAGAGAAATATGCGCGTCGGCTGCCCCAAGGAAATCAAGAACCACGAATACCGCGTCGGCCTGACGCCGGGCTCCGTCCGCGAATATGTCGCGCATGGTCATGAAGTGCTGGTCGAAAGCGGCGCCGGCGCCGGCATCGGCGCCGATGACAATGCCTACCGCGCCGCCGGCGCCACCATCGCCAGGACCGCCGCCGACGTGTTCGCCAAGTCCGACATGATCGTCAAGGTCAAGGAGCCGCAGCCCAACGAATGGGCGCAGCTGCGCGACGGCCAGATCCTCTACGCCTATCTGCACCTGGCCCCGGATCCGGAGCAGACCAAGGGCCTGCTCGCGTCCGGCGTCACCGCAATCGCCTATGAGACCGTAACCGACGACCGCGGCGGCCTGNGGGGCGGCCTGCCGCTCTTGGCGCCGATGTCGGAAGTTGCCGGCCGCCTGTCGATCCAGGCCGGCGCGACCGCGCTGCAGAAGGCCAATGGTGGCCGCGGCGTGCTGCTCGGCGGCGTGCCCGGCGTACTGCCCGGCAAGGTCACGGTGCTCGGCGGCGGCGTCGTCGGCCTGCATGCCGCCCGCATGGCGGTCGGCCTCGGCGCCGACGTCACCATCATCGACCGCTCGATCCCGCGCCTGCGCCAGCTGGACGACCTCTTTACCGGCCGCGTCCACACCCGCTACTCCACAGTCGAGGCGCTTGAGGAAGAATGCTTCTCGGCCGACATCGTCGTCGGCGCCGTGCTCATCCCGGGTGCTGCTGCACCCAAGCTGGTGACCCGCGAAATGCTGTCGGGCATGAAGAAAGGCTCGGTGCTGGTCGACGTCGCTATCGACCAGGGCGGCTGCTTCGAGACTTCGCACGCCACCACCCATGCCGAGCCGACCTATGAGGTCGACGGCGTGATCCATTACTGCGTCGCCAACATGCCGGGCGCCGTGCCGGTGACCTCGGCGCACGCGCTCAACAACGCGACGCTGCATTATGGCCTGCAGCTGGCCGACAAGGGCCTGAAGGCGCTGGTCGACGACCACCATTTGCGCAACGGCCTCAATGTCCACAGGGGCAAGATCACCAATCGCGCCGTCGCCGAAGCACTCGGCTATGAGCTGGTCGAACCGAAAGTGGTTCTGGCTGCCTGACCAGACCTAAATCCTGATCTCACCTAAATTGGGAAGACTTGCTCCCGTCAGCCCGCCGGCTCATCCCGGTGGGTTTTTTCTTGCGGGCAAAACACCGGCAACAAAAAGCGGAGCCAAAGCCCCGCTTCCTCGATATCGAGATCCCCGCCGGTTCATCCGCGGTCGGCAACCCATCGACACTCACCTTTGAACGTATGAATGCGACGGCAGTACGACAGTTCGCCGCCAGTCGGCGCGCCACCGTGTGCCGGCGATAGTCGCGGCGCTGTGTGAAGCGTTTCACATCAGCCATCCGAAAAACCTGCACAGACAGGGGTGCCAACTTGACGGATCGAGCCGTCACACGGTTCCCAACTGCCCGCCAGACCAACGGCGGGCATTTTTTTGTCAGGCACGTTCGATTCGGCACTGATAGCAATTGTTGCGTGCCGAGCGGACATGGACGTAGGCGATATCGTCGCGTTCGAGCAGGGTTTCGGCCCGCGCCGTGATTGCTGAGGTCACGATGACGCCGCCACTGCCGTAGACGATGCGATTATCCCCGTCATAGCCACGCACGATGTAGTCGGGGCTTTCGAACACCTCTGGCAGCTGCTCGGTCTCGGCGGCGCGTTCGCATTCTTCCGCATGCAGGAAGATCGGACCAGTTTCAGCGTAAGGCTGCAGATCCGGGAATGGGCGATAGGCCAGAACGAGATAGACGTCGCCCGCGGCGATGTTCTTCAGACAGTGCCGGCAAGGGATGCCGCCGCCGTCGGAAATCTTTCGCTCGGGCGTGTGGCCGTAGGCATCCGGGCCTCCAAACTGCAGGGCTCTGACCTCCTGGGTTGGCAGGGCTTTGAACTGAATGGTCATGGCAGAAATCTCCGGTGTCGTTGACCAGAAATTATGCATCCATGCCGATGCTTCCCACCCGATTCCTGCCAAGTATCGAAGCGTCAATTGGGTATCATCAGCCGGCGCTATCGAAATCTCGATGAATCTGCATGGCGGTCGGTCTCGCAAAACAAGCCGGCTAATTAGGATGTCATGGCCTCATGACGCTGGCCGAGCGCTCGGAGAACGGCAGCGGATGCACGATCTCCTTCTTTTGCGCCACCGGCGCAAAACCGAGCTTCTGGTAGAGCGGCAAGGCCGCCGGATGGTCGAGCGTGCAGGTCTGCACCGTCACCCGCTTCGGCTGATACGACCAGGCGGCGGCGATCGCCGCGCCCAGGAACCAGCGGCCCATGCCTAGCCCGGTCGCATGCTCCATCATGCCGAAATAAGCGAGCTCGACCTCTTCCGGCAGATGCGGCTTGAGGTCGAAGAACCCGGCCGGCGCGCCGTCAAGATAAAGCACCCGGATGTCGCGGTCCTCGCGGTGAATGCCGGCCGCAAGCTCTTCATCGTCCAACCGCAGCACATTGACCCAATGCCATTTGCGCCCCACCCGATCCATCAGATAGCGGTAGAAATGCAGCGGAATGTCCTTGGTCTTCAACAGCGCGATCTGCCTGTTGTAGGGCACCGGCGGCGAATAGGCCGGCGGCACATGCATTTCCAGAAACGTCACCGTGACTTCGATGTCTTCCAGCACACCGTTTTCCATCGCCGTCATTCCTTGCCCGTTGCAACGGGCGTATCGGATAGCCCGCCCCATTCCGTCCATGAGCCGTCATAGAGCCGGTTGTCGGTGTGACCGAGCGTCTCCAGCGCCAGCGTGATGACCGCCGCCGTCACGCCGGAACCGCACGAGGTCACGATCGGTTTCGACAGATCGATGCCGGCATCTTCAATGGCCTTGCGCAACTGGTCCTTCGACAGCAGCGCGCCGTCCTGCGACAGCGCCGAATAAGGCAAATTGTGCGCGCCGGGCATGTGGCCGGAGCGAACGCCGGCGCGAGGCTCAGGCTCGGTGCCGGTGAAACGGCCGGCGCCACGGGCGTCGGCAATCTGGCTTTCTTTCGTTTCGACGATGCGACGCATGTCGGCTAGGCTGGCGACGCGGGCGGCGTCGAAATCTGCGTGGAACACGTTTGGCGCGATCTTGGTCGGCTCCGCCGTCACCGGCCGGCCGGCCGCCTTCCAGCGGTCGAAGCCGCCATCCAGCACATAGACCTGGAACACGCCCATGACACGGAACATCCACCAGGCGCGCGGCGCCGAGAAGAAGCCCGGACCGTCATAGACGACGATGGTGTCGTCGGCCGAAATACCCATGGCGCCGACATATTGCGCGAAATGCTGCGGCGAAGGCAGCGTGTGCGGCAGCTTGGCATCTGGGTCCGAGGCCGCATCCTGGTCGAAGAAGCGCGCACCCGGAATATGCGCTGCCTCATATTCGGCGCGTGCATCGCGCTTCTGCGCCGGCAGGTACCAGGACGCATCGACGATCGTCAGGCCGGGCTCGCCAAGACGGCTCTGCAACCAGTCCGCATCGACTGTGAAAGGGCTGTCATCGGCCATCGTTGTTCTCCTGCCTTGTTGGCCGACTACTATATTTTGGCGGCCATTCGGTTCCGGATCCTGTTTGGCCCGACAATCTGAATGCGCGGCGAGCGCACGACGTAGTCAGCCGCAGCAGTGTGTTGATTCTGATTGTTTTCGTGTTTCGTGGCGAGTACGGAGTGATGGTTATGATCTGGGATGGGCGGGGTCAATAAAATCTCGACATGAGCAATCTCTTGTTTTCCCGAACTCCGAGCAATCCGGCTTCGCTCGGGCTTGTTTGCAATTTTCTTGCACACTATCCGCCTTTCGATGGTTACGAGTTCGGCTTGATGGTGAAGACGCTACGCTATCAAATGGATCAGCAGACACATATGATCGGCTCGATCGACGACGTTATCGTGGCCTACGTTGGATGGATCCAGACCAGTCGCGAGATAGCGGAGGCATGGGCGAAGAATGGCGGTCCGCTCAATCCTTTTCCCGGCGGCGACGCTACCGCCGTCACGGTGCTGGCGACGCGGTCTTCGTCCCATATCCTGCCACTTATCAAGAACGCCAAGCTCATAAACCTTGACAAGTCGGTGTTCTGGAAACGCGACTTCATTGACAACCGCGGCTCGGTCAAGCGTGCCGTCCGCAAGCGCGACATCTGATGAGTTCGGCCAAGCCTGCCGAGGCACTGACGCAAGAAATACTTATCCGGCTGGATGACCGGTATGCCGCAATGTTCGTGCGCATCTGGCGGCCAGCCGGCACGCCTCACGCCACAGTTTTCTGCCTTCACGGCTTCACCGGCAATGGTGCCGATTTTAACTACCTCGCCACATTCTTGTGCCGCAATGGTTTCCTGGTTGTCTGCCCAGACCTGTTGGGGCGCGGGCGTAGCGCCTATCTGGGCTCCGGCTACGACATCAACGTCTATTCCAAGTGCCTGCGCGCGCTTGGCGAGTTCGCCGGCACGGAGAACCACTTCATCGGCACTTCGTGGGGCGGCACGATCTTGCTGTTGTTTCTGCACATGACTCGCTCCAAGGCCACGAAAATCGTTCTCAACGACGTTCCAATGCTCGGCGGCCCTAAGGTCGACGCTATGAGAGACAACGTCATGAAGGAAAGTGCGCTTAAATTTGAGAGCCGTGCGGCTGCCAAGGACTATCTGGCCACCACCAGATCCCTCATGGGGCCGGTCGAGGACGCAGTGTTCAATCGCTATGTGGAGAACCGGATCGCAGCCGGTCCCGAAGGCTTCCGGCTCGCCTATGACCCCGCAACGACGGGAAATTTTGGCGCACTGACCGGCCGCCAATACGATCTTTTCCCAATCGCTGCCAAGATCGACGCCCACGTTCTGTTGATGTACGGCCGCGACAGCCAATTCGTCGACCGGCAGGCCATCGAGCGCACACGGCTCGCACGGCCTGATCTGTGGCTTGTCGACAACATCGATGCTGGCGATCCGCCATCGCTGATGACGCTGGACCAGGCTCTGCTCATCCTGGGGTTCCTGTCTGCGGCCTAAATCTGGCGTGTGATTGTGGGTTGGTTCCGGATATGCATTTCGACGATTTGTACAGTGAATACATCTCGGCGACCTATGATCGCCAAAGCTCAACCGAAAATCCCGCCAAGATCCTGATTTGCACCACTCCGCGAACGGCCGGGCATTCCTATTGCCAAACCTTGCAACAGTTCGGCTTGGGAATCCCAACCGAGTATTTTCAGTGGCAGTATGCCTTGCCGCTGACGATACGCTGGTCGGCCGACAACACAATTGATCTTGAAAAACTCAACGAGCGGGCAATGGCCTATGGTCGCCAGCTCCTGGCGAAAAGGACTGAGAACGGTGTGTTCGCCGCCAAGATCTTTTTTGAAAACCTGCCATTCGCACGCAATTCGATCGGCAACGACGACGGCAACTCGTTCTATGTCTTCCTCTCAAGAAGAAACAAGGTGGATCAAACCATAAGCCTGCTTTCGATGCTCCATACTGGCCAGCCGTTCGACAGTCGGGAGACGCTGCCTGGAATCCCCAAGGTGACAATTTTGACCGAGAGGGTTGCCAGGGATACCGCCCAACATATTTTCGACAGCGAAATCAGGTGGAAAAATTACCTGAACACCCTTGATCAGAGCAGAGTGGCTGAGGTCTGCTACGAGGACTTCGTCGCCAACCAGCAGGAAAACGTTTCCGCCACGATGAGCAACTGGTTCCCAGGTTTCGAGTTGAAATCAAAAGCCGTATCGACGGGTGCGCGCTATGCGCATGATGCCGAACTCAAGGCGATGATCAAAAGGCAATTTGGGGACTATGTCGCTCGGTTTTGGCAGGACCATGCCTGACCCTGCGTTTCATCGACGCGAAACACTGACGGAGGCACCCTGCGCCGGGCGCAGTGCCAGCGCATAGTCGAACCGGATGACATCGTCGGCCCGGCTAAAAGCAAACTGGCGTACAATGGCAAGGACTGCCTCCCGAACTTCCAGCCGGCCGAGACGTGCGCCACCGCACATGCGCGGTCCGGTGAGGAAAGGAATGAAGGCCCTCCGATCAAAGCTGTTGTCGAGGAACTCCTTCCGGCTGGCATCGAAGACACGCGGGTTTGACCAGAAAGCCGGGTTCTGGTGCACGCCGACGACCGACACCATGATCAATTGCCCGGCGTAGAGACGCCGACCTTCGAGAACCGTGTCGGCACCGACTTCCCGGGTCAGGAACGGAATCGGAGGGAAAAAGCGCATCGTTTCGTTGATCATGCAATCGGTATACGGCGTCTGCGCATCGCCCGAGAGAACCTCGGCATGGATACGGTCTTGCACATGCTGGTTTGCCCCGAGTCGATCGATCACCCAAAGTGCGGTCGTCACCGATGTCTCGACGCCTGCGAAGAAGTTCATGACAAACTCCTCCACCGGCGAGAAGCCTTCGATATCTGTGGCTTCGCTTCTAAAGCGGTCCATCTCCGCAGCGGCGCGGGGATCCGCCATCAGCAGCGATGCGAAATCGGCGACCNCCCTGTCGAGCAGCAACAGCGTCGCCGCCATATCGGGAACAAGGCCGAAAGCCCGGTAAAATATGGTCATCGACGCGGCGAACAACGCTTGCTGGATGGCTGGTAGCGTGGCGTCGCTACTGGACAGACAGGTGGCGAAGATTTCCGCAACGGGATGCTGCTGCGCCGGCTTGGCGGCCGCCAAATAGACGTCCTGGGTGATGGTACGCCGGACCGACCAATCCTGATCGTTCGTGTTGAAACGGCTGAAACCGAGCGCCGAGATCAGGGAGAAGTTCTTCCGAAAGAGCTCCGGCGCCTTGACGATTGTGTCGACGGCTTCCGGATTGTCAAAGACAACCAGGTTGCCGAAGTCGCTGGGCCGACCACTCGTTTCCGCCTGCCCGCCATGAGCAAAAAGCGCATAGACGAGGTTGTTGAGAACGCTTTCGATTTGTATCCGGTCGTCCATCGATGCCCCCCGCGCAGCCGTAGACACCAGGCGGCCAGCGCCGACATCTCGACCAGAAACTCCTACGCTATCATATTCGATTCGCAGAGATAAAACGGGTTCTGTGGCAAACGCGTAACACTGCCCGATAAATGATTATGGCAGCTATGACGAAAGGTGCCGCTGCGGTAGTGTGCGAGTGGGCTAATATCAATTCAGTTCGATTCCAGGCGGGGAAAAATGCGAAATCAGGTTTCAAGTAAGCTTCTTGCTACGGTTGCAGCGTCTGCCGCTTCGGTGACATCAGTTGGTGTGGTCGCGGCTCATGCCGCCGATGCACAGGTAACCGATCCTGCAGTGGTCGATTCCCGCATCAAGATTGCCTTCGAAGGCGCGGTCTATCAATCCAACGTCGACAAGCTTGGCGATACCAGCGACAAGCTCGGCAGTGGCAATGATTTCGGCGATCTCTACGGATCAGTGGCGCTCACCAAAGCGATTTCTTCGGATGTGGACTGGAGGCTCGCTGGTACTTTTCACGCCGGCCAGGACAACGACTTTAGTCTGAATGTCCCGCAAAGTGGCGGCGTCATCGGCCTGTCGTTCGGCAACAGCTACAATTTCCAGACGCTCGACTTCGATGTCGGCAAGCATGTCGAGGCGCAGGGCGCCGACATCCGGTTCTTCGGCGGTCTGCGCTTGCTGCACTCCAAGGAGAAGCTGAATTTCAATGTGAGCGCCACTCCCAATGATCCGGCCGACAAGGGCGGCAACGCTGACAAGCTTGGCTCATCCGAGTTCTACGGCATCGGTCCGCGCCTCGGCGCCGAAGTCTACTATCCGCTGGGTGAGACGTGGGGTCTTACCGGTGCGGTTTCGGGCTCGGCTATGTGGGGCCGACGGACGGACAAGTTTAGCCTCCACGAACATGAGAGCGATCCAAGCGATCCTACTCCTGATCCAGATATCAACGTCAGCGAAAGCCAGCATTCCAACAAGGTTGTTACTAGCATAGACCTTTCCGGTGGCGTGACTTTCAAACCGTGGGAAAATACCACGTTCACCGCAGGCTATCGGCTCGAACAGTGGCACAATCTGCTTGAGATGGCGGACAAGAGCACCCAGACATTCAACGGCCCGTTCCTGCGCCTCGAAGTCAAGATGTAGGCCGGCGGTTCGAGCCTCCCAGCTCGGACTACTGCTTCGAATGGATTGCAATTGACGGAACAGGAAGTGGCGTTTGAATCTAGGGTTGCCGTCAATGGCAACGTCAAACTGCACTACACAGCGGCGGGCTCAGGCCCGCCGATTGTGTTTCTGCATGGCATTCCGGATCACGGAATGGGCTGGCGCCGGCAGATGCAAGCGCTCTGCGACCGATATCGGGTGATCGCGCCGGACCTGAGGGGCTTCGGACAAAGCGATGGACCACAAGGCCACGGCAACTATGCGCTGACCCACCTGGTCAACGACGTGCTGGCTGTTCTTGCAGCGGAAAAGCTGACCCAGGCCGCTATTGTCGGCCATGACTGGGGTGGCATCATCGCATGGTGGCTGGCCATACGCGTGCCGCAGGTCGTGCGCCATCTCATCCTGCTGTCGGCACCGCACCCCCGCAACTATCTGCGTGCGGTCGCCGATCCGGCCAATGCCGAGATCATCGGATATGTACGTGGCTTCCAGGTCCCGGGCGCCACCCAGATGCTGGACATCGACAAACTCGCCACCTGGGTCGCCGATCCGCAGGACAGGCAGGCCCTGACAGATTCGCTCAGGCGATCCGATCCGGAAGCGATGCTGGGCTACTACAGGGCCAACATACCGCTTGGCAGGGTGCCGGATCTGGGCCAGCTGCCTTTGGTCAAGGCGCCGACCCTTGTGCTGTTTGGCTCCGACGATCCCTATGTGCCGTCAAGCGCTTTTGACGGGACCTTCCGAGAAGTCGACAACGTTACCGCCGTGATTGCTTTGCCCGGGGCTGGCCACTTCATCCACCATCAAGCAGCCAAGTTTGTCACCGAGCAGATCGAAGCATGGGTTGAGCGATCACCGTCCAGTTTCCGACACCTTGGTTAAGCCAAGGTGTCTCAGACCGGCTGAGCAATATAGAGGCCACGTGCTATTTGACCCTAATTCGCCGGCAGCGGTCCGAAGCGAATGCGAAAACGCCGGTTTTCGCGGCCCTTCTTCTCGATCTTGCCGATATGGATTTCACCGACTTCGCCGGTGCTTTTGACATGGGTGCCGCCGCAGGGCTGGCTGTCGATCGAAGCGTTGTCGCCGATGCAGACCAGGCGGATCTTGCCGGTGCCGGCGGGCGGCCGGACATTCTTGGATTTCACCAGGCCAGGATTGGCTGCCAGTTCCTCGTCGGTGATCAGCCTGATGAAGATCGGATGATCGGCTCGCACCAGTTCCATCAGCCCGGCGGTGACGTCTTCCCTGGTGAAGCCGGCATCGGGAGCGTCGAAGTCGACGCGGCTGTCATCTTCGGAAACCGCAGCACCGGTAATCGGAAACGGACAGACTACGGTGAGCAAATGGCAAGCTGCGTGCATGCGCATCAGGAGATGCCGCCGCTCTCAGCCGATGGCGAGTTTCACCCGCTCGCCGACCTCGGGTGCCGGTTGCTCCGGCGCCGGCACATGGATGATCTCGTCCTTGGTCTCGCCGGTGATGGTGGCGGCAATGGCGATGCGGCTGCCGTCGGCGCGCTCTAATGTGCCGGTATCGCCAGGCTGGCCGCCCGATGTGGCATAGAAGATGGTCCGGTCGAGAATGATGCCGCCGCGCTCGTTGATGGCGACAACAGTGGCGTCAGCCGCTCTGAGATAGGCGTCATCGCGAAACAGCGCTTCTGTTCTGTGCGCCATCAGGCGACCTTCTCATACGGCACCGGAATTGTGCTGCGCTCATCCATCCAGCCCGGCACCGGCAGGTTCTTCTCGCGCAGGAATTCCGGGTTGAACAGCTTCGACTGGTAGCGCGTGCCATAGTCGGCAAGGATGGTCACGATGGTGTGGCCGGGGCCAAGCTCGCGCGCCAGCCGTATCGCGCCGGCAATGTTGATGCCGGTCGAACCGCCGACGCACAGGCCTTCTTCCTGGATCAGGTCGAAGACGATCGGCAGCGCTTCCTCGTCCGGCACCTGGAACGAGAAGTCCGGCGTGAACCCATCGAGATTTGCCGTGATGCGCCCCTGCCCTATCCCTTCGGTGATCGAGCTGCCGTCGGACTTCAATTCGCCACTCGTGTAGAAGGAATAGAGCGCCGCACCTAGCGGATCGGCGAGCGCGATCTTGACGTTGCTGCTCCTGGCCTTCAGCCCGAAGGCGACGCCGGCCAGCGTTCCGCCCGAACCCACCGCCGAGACGAAACCGTCGACCTTGCCGCCGGTCTGCATCCAGATTTCTTCCGCCGTGGTGCGGATGTGGCCGTCGCGATTGGCAACGTTGTCGAACTGGTTGGCCCAGATCGCGCCGTTCGGCTCCGACCTCGCCATCTGCTCGGCCAACCGCCCCGACAGTTTCACGTAATTGTTGGGGTTCTTGTAAGGCACCGCCGGCACCTCGATCAGCTCGGCGCCAAGCAGCTTGATCGTGTCCTTCTTTTCCTGGCTCTGGGTGTCGGGAATAACGATCACTGTGCGATAGCCCAGCGCCTTGGCAACCAGCGTCAGGCCGATGCCGGTATTGCCTGCCGTGCCTTCGACGATGACCCCGCCCGGCTTCAACAGCCCGCGCTGTTCGGCGTCGCGGATGATGAACAGGCCTGCGCGATCCTTGACCGACTGGCCGGGGTTCATGAACTCGGCCTTGCCCAGGATTTCGCAGCCGGTCTGCTCCGAGGCCTTGTTGAGGCGGATCAGGGGCGTGTTGCCGATCGCTTCGATCACAGAACGGGGCATCCGGGATTCCTTATGTAGCTGCGGCGAGACCCTAGAAACCCGAAGCTTGCGTTTCAAGGCAAGAATTCGCCTGGTCCAGTCGCATTTCGGGCACTGCAATCTCCCGCGGCCGGACAACGCGCGATGACGATCATTTCAACCAGTACGGAAAAGCGCTCTTTTCATTCGATTTTTTCACCGCTAGAGCACTAATGACAGATCGGCAGGGCGCAGAATGACACTTTACCGGGCCAACCCGAAGCACGGCGTCGCCTGGATAACCGGCGGCAGCAGCGGCATCGGCCGTGCGCTGGCAAAGGACCTCGCAGCAAAGGGCTTTGTCGTCGCGGTCACCGCACTCGACGGCGACCCACTCGACGCGCTCATCGTCGAGACTGCGCAGATGCCGGGACGTGTCGTCGCCTACCCTTGCGACGTCACCGATGAGCCGCGCATGGCAAGCACGGTGGCGGCGATCGAAAAGGAGCTCGGCCCGATCGTGCTCGCCGTCTTCAACGCCGGCAACTACATCGCCACGCCCGGCGAAGACCTCAGGGTCCGCGACTTTCGCCAGACCTTCGAGGTCAACTATTTCGGTATCATCAATGGCCTCGTCCCGCTCATGGAGCGCATGCGCATCCGTGCGCGCGGCCATATCGTGCTTGTCGGGTCGGTCACCGCCTATTTCGGCTGGCCGACCACGGCGGCCTATGGCGGCTCGAAGGCGGCGATCAACATCTTGGCCGAGTCGCTGAAATACGATTTCGACAAGATGAATGTCCGCATCCAGGTGATGAATCCGGGCTTCATCGACACGCCGTTGACCGAAAAGAACATGCTGCCGATGCCGGGACTGATGCCGGTCAACCGCGCCTCGCGACGCATGCTGCGCGGCATCGAGCATGGCGGCTTCGAGGTTACCTTCCCTCACCGGCTGAGCTGGGGGCTGAAGCTGCTGGCACTGCTGCCAAGGCCAGTCTGCCGGTGGTTCATCAGCACGGCGACCCGCTGGACAGGGCGGCCGCTGAATTTCGACCGCAAGCCGCCGAACCAATAGCTGTCCACAGCCCGGCTGTTGCCTGACTGCACCGGCCGCCATAGGCTTTAGAATGGAGTCTGAGATGGGGCGACGGAACGTGCTTGCGGTGCTGGGCGTCGTCATCATCCTTGTCCTGGCCCTCCTGCTTGGTCCGCGCGTTCCCGTCGACACAACAATCAGCTTCGACCCCAAGGTGATCGGCGACGATCCGCAAGCGTATATCGCGCGTGAAGAGGCTGCCGTGCCCAACGTCCGCGACGGGCTCGAGAAAGAAATCATCTGGGCCGATCCGATGGTTCACGCCAGGACGCCATCGGCGATCGTCTATATCCATGGCTTTTCGGCATCGAAGGGCGAGGTTCGCCCGCTGGCCGACGAGGTCGCCGACCAACTCGACGCCAACCTTTTCTACACCCGCCTCACCGGTCATGGGCAGGACGGCGCTGCTATGGCGCAAGGCAGCGTCAATGCCGGGATCAACGACTATGAGGAGGCGCTCGCCATCGGCCGGGCCATCGGTGACAAAGTCATCGTCGTCGGCACCTCGACCGGTGGCTCGCTGGCGGCATGGGCGGCGACCGAGCCTGGCGCATCGGACGGCGTCGCTGCAATCGCATTCATCTCGCCGAATTTCGGCATCAGGGCTTCAGGCGCCGAGCTGCTGACCATGCCCTGGGGCAGGCAGATCGCCGAGTTCGTCGGCGGCAAGGAGCGCAGCTTTCCGACCCGCAACGCGCTGCACGAGAAACTCTGGACGCACACCTATCCAATGGCGGCCGTGCTACCGATGGCGGCGCTGACCAACCTTGCCTACGCAGCGCCTGTTGAGAAGGCAACCATACCGGCGCTGTTCATCTTCTCGGATTCCGACAAGGTGGTGCGCCAGGATCGCACCCGCGAAATCGCCGGCCGCTGGGGCGCACCGCATGAACTGGTGCCCGTCGACGACAATGGCGATCCCGACAACCACGTCATTGCCGGCGACGCGCTGTCGCCCTCGACCACGGCTTTCCTGGCGCAGCGGATCGTCGTGTGGGTGAAGGCAATTACCGGGCAGCCCCAAACGAAAAGGACGGCCGAAGCATTGCCCCGGCCGTCCTCATATTCAATCGTCAGCAATCAAGCCAGGCTCGACGAGCCTGACCGGTTCGTCTGATCAGGCAGCCCGCGCCGCGGGCCGCTTGCCGCCGAAGCGGCGCTTGTTGTTGCCCTTGAAGGCCTTGGCGCCTTCCGGCTTGCGCTCGCTTGCACCCGCAAAGGCCGGCTTGTCACCAAAACGCTTCTTGGCGAAGCCGTTGTTCTGGCCACCGGGCCGCCTGCCGTCGCGACGGCCATTGCGGTCGTTGCGATCGTTGGCGGGCTCGAAGCGCTCGTTCTTTTCGGCCGGATTGCGCACCGGATCCGGGCTGCCGAGATGGTCGGCAACGATCGGCAGCTTGCTGCGGATGATGCGCTCGACCTGACGCAGCTTGCTGTTTTCGGAAGGATCGCAAAGCGTGATGGCAATGCCGTCCATCCCGTTACGGCCGGTACGTCCGATGCGGTGGACATAGCTTTCGGCCTCATCCGGCAGATCGAAATTCACCACATGGCTGATGCCGGGGACGTCGATGCCGCGCGCCGCGATGTCGGTGGCCACGAGAATGTGCACCGAGCCCTCGCGGAAATCGTTGAGCGCCTTCTGGCGGGCGTTCTGCGACTTGTTGCCGTGGATGACGGCGGCCTTGAAGCCGTCGCGTTCGAGGTCCTTGGTCACCCGGTCGGCGCCATGTTTGGTGCGCGAAAAGATGATGACGGACTTCATCGCTTCGTCGGCGAGCATCGTCGACAGCACCTGGCGCTTCTGCTTTGTGCGGGCAAAGACAACGCCCTGCACGATCTCGGCGGCCGCGGTGCTCTGCGGCGCGACTTCGACGCGGATCGGGTTCTTCAACAGGCCCTTCGCCAGTTCGGCGATTTCGTTGGGCATGGTGGCCGAGAACAGCACCGTCTGACGGTCGGGCGCGGTCGCCTTGGCGATCCGCTTGACGTCGTTGATAAAGCCCATGTCGAGCATGCGGTCACCCTCGTCCAGCACCAGCCATTTGGTGTCGGAGAGAATCAGGTCGCCCTCGCGCACCAGGTCGGTCAGGCGGCCGGGCGTGGCGATCAGGATGTCGACGCCGGGAGCGACCTTCTTCACCTGGCTGAAGCGCGAGACGCCGCCAAGCACGAGAGCGGTCGAGACATGCGCGCCCTTGGCGAGGATCTTGATGGTGTCCTCGATCTGGACGGCGAGTTCGCGCGTCGGCGCCAGGATCAGCGCACGGGTGGTCTTGGCCCGGCGCTTGGTGCCGAGCGCGATGATCTTCGACAGGATCGGCAGCGCGAAGGCAGCGGTCTTGCCGGAGCCGGTCTGGGCGATGCCGAAGATATCACGGCCTTCCATCTGCGGCGGGATCGCCTGCGTCTGGATCGGCTTCGGCTCGGTGAAGCCGGCGCCATGGGTCGCCTTGAGCAGCGCGCCCGTAATTCCAAGGGCTGCGAAACCGGTGAGTTCCGCAGTGCTGCCGGTCACGATGGAATTGCCGGCTGAGGTGTTTTCGTTGGTCAAAATAGTCTTCTTTCACGCGGTCTTGGCCGCAAACATCGATGGCGGCAGGGCGCAACCTGCCGTCGAAAAATTTGATATGAAACGACAAGGCGGGCGGACGGTAACGTCCACTCGGCTGCGCTGTCGTGCCCGCAGGCGTCATGCCACGGGGCTCTTTCGCCACTTCGTGATGATGTATCGGAAAGAGAGGCCGATATACCGGAAAGAGGGAAAACAGACGCAACCAGTCTCATTTGTCGAGAAGGCCGGAATCTCCGGCCCAAGCGCCTATGGGCTGCATATGGCTGAGTTCGCTCCGGAATGCAAGGGGCCACATGTTGCAGCGCAATAATCGAGGCCGAAAGCGGCGCTTGCACACGCCTGCAGCCATCATTACCACAAAGGCAGCTGCCATTTCTGGGGACCGAGTGATGAAGGACGTGCTGAAGGAACTTGAGCGCCGCCGCGAGATCGCCCGCATGGGCGGCGGCCAGGCCCGCATCGACGCCCAGCACAAGAAGGGCAAGCTGACGGCGCGCGAACGCATCGAGGTCTTTCTCGACGAAAGCTCGTTCGAGGAGTTCGACATGTATGTCGAGCATCGCTCGACCGATTTCGGCATGGAGAAGACCAAGATCGCCGGCGATGGTGTCGTCACCGGCTGGGGAACCGTCAATGGCCGTCCGGTCTATCTCTTCGCCAAGGATTTTACCGTCTTCGGCGGCTCGCTGTCGGAGGCTCATGCCGAAAAGGTCATCAAGGTGCAGGAGATGGCGCTACGCAACCGCGCGCCGATCATCGGCGTCTACGACGCCGGCGGCGCCCGCATCCAGGAAGGCGTGGCGGCGCTTGGCGGCTATGCCGAGATCTTTCAGCGCAACGTGCTCGCATCCGGCGTCATTCCTCAGATTTCCGTGATCATGGGCCCGTGCGCCGGCGGCGACGTCTATTCGCCTGCGATGACCGACTTCATCTTCATGGTGCGCGACACCTCTTACATGTTCGTCACCGGGCCGGATGTGGTCAAAACGGTCACCAATGAGACGGTGACGGCCGAGAGCCTTGGCGGCGCGTCCGTCCACACGACCAAATCGTCGATTGCCGACGGCGCCTACGACAATGACGTCGAGGCGCTGTTGCAGATGCGCCGGCTGGTCGATCTGCTGCCGGCGTCCAACACGTCGGAGCTTCCTGAGATCGAGTGCTACCAGTCGGTCACCGACCATGATCTGTCGCTCGACCGACTGATCCCGGACAACGCCAACAAGCCTTATGATATCAAGGAGCTGATCCTCAAAGTTGCCGACGAAGGCGACTTCTTCGAAATCCAGCAGAACTTCGCCAAGAACATCGTCACCGGTTTTGGCCGCGTCGAGGGCCGTACCGTCGGCTTCATCGCCAACCAGCCGATTGTGCTGGCCGGCGTGCTCGATTCCGACGCAAGCCGCAAGGCGGCGCGCTTCGTGCGCTTCTGCGACTGTTTTTCCATTCCCATCGTCACCTTCGTCGACGTCCCCGGCTTCCTCCCCGGCACCGCGCAGGAATATGGCGGACTGATCAAGCACGGCGCCAAGCTCTTGTTTGCCTACGCCGAGGCAACCGTGCCGAAAATCACCGTCATCACCCGCAAAGCCTATGGCGGCGCCTATGACGTGATGGCCTCAAAGCACCTGCGTGGCGACATGAACTATGCCTGGCCGACGGCGCAGATCGCGGTGATGGGGGCGAGAGGCGCGGTCGAGATCATCTACCGCAAGGATATCGGCGACGCCGAAAAGATCGCAGCTCACACAAAGGCTTACGAGGACCGTTTCCTGTCGCCCTTCGTCGCCGCCGAACGCGGCTATGTCGACGAGGTGATCATGCCGCATTCGACCCGCCGCCGCATTGCCCGGGCACTGCGCATGCTGCGCAACAAGGACATGCAGAACCCTTGGAAGAAGCACGACAACATCCCGTTGTAACATCCAATGTCGCGACTGATCATCAGCGCCGGTCGGCGGTTTGGCAGGTTCACGGTCCTGTTTTTCGTTGTTCCCGCCCTCGTCATCTTCTGCGTCTGGATGTCCCTGCTCGACAACCATCCGATCTGGTTTATGGCCAGCGGCTTCGTCGTCATGCCGATCGCCACCACGGCCTTGGCATTTCTGTTCGGCACATTGTTTGCGGGCTTCCGACGCAGCAAGATCAAAGGCGTCAGTGAAGCAGAAGCGCCCGGCCTGTGGGCGCTGTGGCGGAGCGTCGCCGGACCGCGCCGTGCTGCGCGCACGGTTGTCATACTAGAGGGCAACCTGAACGCCAGCGTGCGCGAGGAGCGCACGCTTCTCGGCCTTCTCGGCAATCGGCTGTTTCTAACCATTGGCATCCCTCTCCTCGCAGTGACCGATGAAAGAGCGCTTGCCGCGATCCTTGCCCATGAGGACGCGCATGTGCGCAACAAGGATACCAATGGCAGCCTCAATCTCGCTGAGTTCGAAAACGGTTTCGGATTTGTCTTCGAGTATGCCCCGCCCGGAACCACGATCACAGGCAGCCTGCTCCACGCCGCTATCGGCTGGCTGTCGCAATCGTTCGAGCGGGAAGAAATCCGGCTTTCGCGCGAAGCGGAGATCAAGGCAGATCGACACGCGGCATCCTCCGGCGATGCCGAGCACGCCGCACGCGCGCTGTTGCTTCTTGCCACGGCAGACGTGCATTTCGCGGAGACGGTCTATGACCCTTTGCAGCATGAATTGCGAGGTGCTTTGCGTCCGCCGCGACCGCCGCTCGAGCGCATGCTGGAAGCTGCCGGCCAGCTGCGAGAACCCATTTGCCTCAATGTTTGCGCCCGCAAGGCGTGGGCAAGCCCGGATGACGCAAAGTCCACCCATCCATCATGGGCTCAACGGCTGGCGGCGCTTGGCTACACGGAGCCGCCCGACCTGGACCCGATCGCCGTGACCGCGCTCTCGACGCTGCTGAACTCGAGCGTAGCACAGCGCCACATTTCGGAATTCGACACCAAATGGACTGCGGGGATGGAAGACTATCTCCAGCGCTGAACTGGTGGTCGCCCAACTCGCAGGCTCACTCCTCTTCCGCCGCCCCGAACCCCGCATCCCTGGGGGCGCTGGTCGCGCTCGCCCAGGGCGTCGCGTGATTGTCGATGCGCATCTGGAAGATGAAATAGGTCGGCGAGCAGTAGCCGATGCCTTTCACCTTGGCGGCGCCCGGCGTGTCCGGCGGCAGCGACTGGCACATATAATCCTCGCGGCAGAAATGATCGGCCGAACATGCGGGACGGTTGCCGCGGTTGACCGCGCCGCCGAGGCACTGGTCGAAATTGTTGGTGGCGACGCAGGTGTCGAATTTCTTGCCGCCGACCATGCCGCAAATTTCCGATGGCATCGGCTTGCCCGTCTTGAAGGCGGCGAAGCTGCGGTCCTTGTCGTCGCAGGCGCGATAAGCGATGCCTGCCGGTACGCCGATTTTCGGTGGCCGGCAGGTGTAGGCGGTCCGCGAAAAGGTCGGCGCAAAAGCAGCGAACTGGCCGGTGATCTTGTAGCGGTCGTTGAACGGCTGAGACGGGTTGCTGGCGATCGACCCGGTCAGGCAGGGATGGCCCGAAAACATCTTTGGACTGTCCTTGGGCAACAGACATTGCGCCAGCGTGGTGCGCACGCCTGAGGCCGTCGCCAGCGGCGTGCAGACGGTGCCGCTACCGCATTGCCAGGTCGCGCCGAAGCGTCTTGCATCATCCGGCATCAGGCACGTCATCGCCATCTCGGCCGGGGCGTAGTCGACATCGCCGGCATCGGTCCATGTCGCCGGCGGCGCAAAGGACAGCGGCCGGTAGCGGTTCGGCTCCTTGCCTTCTTCCGTCGCGCGCAGCCAAGCCTCACGTCGCGGAATCTCGGCATGGAGATGCGGCGAGATGCCGACCTCGATCCGGTTGAGAGGCGACGTCGTTTTGTCGTCGAGGCCGATGAAGTGAAAGCCGGCCGTCGAACCCGCCTGGTGGCAGCCCTGGCAGGCGCCATTGTCCAGCCGCTCGACCAGCGCCTCCGGTGTCCGCACCAGCTTTAGCGCCGCATAGTCCAAGCCGGCGAAATCCGCTGGCTGGAACAGCGGCGTGAACGGATGGTTGGCCCGTCTCGCGCTGCCGAAGGTCGACCACGAGATGATTTTCTTGGCCAGGAATTCGTCGGGGATTTCGTAGACGCCGAGATCGACGGCCGCGACATTGGCGCTGACATAGTCGGCGAGCCCTTTCTTCAGTGCGGCATCATCCGAGAGCCGCGCAACGTCAGGCGTATTCTCCAGCGGCTTCTCGCTGATGGCAGCGCCATCGATACCGAAGATCCGCATCAGATAGGCCGCCTGCCCGCCGAATTGGATCTCCTGTCCCGAGGGAAAACGCACCACCTGCGCATTGAGTTCAAGCTGCTTGAACGTCAGTTCCTCCGGTGCCATCGAACCGCCGGCCAGCCAGCCGGCATCGACGTTTTCGTCGATCTGCGGTGTCCAGCGCCCGGCAATGCCGACGCAGCCGCCATCGGCATCCGGCGCCACGCTGTAGACGGCGTTGAAATTGAATGGCAGCCTCGAAGCGAGAAGTTTGCCGTTCTTGCGGAAACTATAGGCCAGGCGATAGATGAAGCGCACCTCGCCACAGCTTTTGTCGCCAGCCAAAACATTGAAATCGCGCCGGTCGAGCCGGTTGACGACGCCGACCAGGCGGAAGCGCGCGGCCTCGGTCTTCAGCCAGCGCATATCCATGATGCGGCCGACATTGCCGTCGGTCACCTCGTAGAGCGTGCGCCCGCCGGCCTTTATCTCGGCCCGTAGCGTGGCAATATCGGCCGCAACCATGTCGACAACAGCACGATAGGCCGGCGCCTCACTGTAGAGCGTCTTCAGATCGTCCGCGCCGTCGACGGCGAAAATGCCGGCGAAGCCAAACCCCTTGGCATCGAGGGCGGCGAGCACCGCCGGATCGTCGACGATGGTCACCGGCTGCTCAGCGCGCACGCCATGCGAGGCGAACAGCGCGATGATGGCTGCAATGGCGAGCGCGAAACGCTTCATCCGATCGGCACCTTCTGCCGTGCCTCGACAAGTTCACGCAGCACCGGCACCAGCGCCAGCGGCAGATCCTCGGCGATCAGACCCGGTCCGAAGCGGCTGCCGGCCTCGGCATGGATCCAGACCGCTGCGCAGGCGGCCTCGAATGCCTGCATGCCCTGCGCCAGCAGCGCGGCGACAATGCCCGCCAGCACGTCGCCGGAACCGGCGGTGGCGAGCCATGGTGCACCATTGGCGTTGATCACCGCGCGGCCGTCCGGCGCCGCGATGACGGTGTCGGCGCCCTTGTAGACCATGATGGCGTTGGCTCGTTCAGCGGCTGCGCGCGCCTTGGCGAGTTTCGACTGCTTCTTGTCCTTCGCGATGTCGGGAAAAAGTCTGGCGAATTCGCCTTCATGCGGCGTCAGCACCAATACCGGCGCCAACGGGAGCAGCGCGGCGTCGAACAGGGCCCGAGGCTGATGCGCCAATGACGTGATGGCGTCAGCATCCAAGACAATGGCAGGGCGCTGAATTCCGAATGAACTCGTCGACGTGCGGTTTAGGTCAGCGACCGTCGCGATCAATTGCAACGCGAAATCCCCCACTTTGGGTTTCGGCCCGAGCCCTGGTCCGAACACAAGTACTTCGGGGTGCCTCGCCGACAAAAATTCCTGCACTTCCTCCATCGAACCGGCCTCGCGCAGCATGATCGATGTCAGATGCGCGGCGTTTACCTGCATGGCATTTTCAGGCGAGAGCACGGTCACCGCCCCTGCCCCGGCTCTGGCTGCAGCCATCGCCGACAGCCGCGCCGCACCTGTCGCGCTCGGCCCGCCGGAAAAGACGCTGACGTGGCCGCGCTTATACTTATGTGTATCGACCGCCGTTTTCGGAAAACTGTATAGCCAGAAGTCAGGCGTGTTCTCGAACGTCTTGATCTTGAACTCATCGACGATCGCATCCGGAATGCCGATATCGGCGATGATGATCTCGCCGCAGAGGCTGCGCCCCGGCATCAGCAGATGGCCGGGCTTTTTCCGCACGAACGTCACCGTCACGTCGGCCTTGAAATAAGCGTTGCTCAAGCCGGTCTCGCCCGACACACCAGAAGGCAGATCGATTGACACCACAGGCACGCGCTCCGCCGCGGCCAATCCTGAGACGGCAGAGGCATGCAGGGATATCTTCTTCGACAATCCCGCACCATAGAGCGCGTCCACGACGACTTCACCCGGTTCCGGGTAGCAGTGTCCGATGTGCTCGACCGGCAGATTGCAGGCCTCGGAAGCTCGCGCCGCATCACTCCCGGGCTTCTGCTTGCCTTCGGCCCAGAGCGCCACATTCACACCAGCCTCGGCCAGCAACCGCGCTACAACATAGCCGTCGCCACCATTATTGCCGGGGCCGCACAGCACGTGCACGCGGCTTGCTGCGGGATAGCGTGCCAGGACCACAGCAGCGACCGCTTCGCCGGCGCGCTGCATCAGGCCATAGCCGTCGAGCGGACCGGCCGCGATCGCCAGCCGGTCGGCCTCGCCCATCTCGGCCGGCGACAGGACTTCATTGCTCATGGATTGCCGATCCGCATTTCGTTCAAGGCCGACCCCTTTGTCCCTATCGAGCATTGTCCAGTTTCGGATTCGAAGCAAACGGCCAGGTGCTGCGTTGGCGTGCGGCCAATCCTTTCGCAGACTGGTGCCACGGATCCGCGCGGGCCTGCAAAATGCGCAATCTGCCTAATTATCGTGCAGACGCCCGAAGCGGCAATGTGTAGGCTTCGGGCAGCTTTGCCGCAGCCGAAGCAGAGGATGACGCGAATGTGCATCCCGGCGCGGCGCGGCATTGGAATTGCGCGAAACCGCTTCGCGTGGGCTGAAATTGGCACAGTTCGTGCTTGATGGAGGCGCAAGCGGGGCGCACAACCCGTTTTTTTGGCAGTGGAGGCCACTTTTTACATGAAAAAGATCGAAGCGATCATCAAGCCGTTCAAGCTAGACGAAGTGAAGGAAGCGCTTCAGGAGGCCGGTCTGCAAGGCATTACCGTCACCGAGGCCAAGGGCTTTGGCCGCCAGAAAGGCCATACCGAACTCTATCGCGGCGCCGAATATGTCGTCGACTTCCTGCCCAAGGTGAAGATCGAAGTGGTGCTGGGCGACGACGCCGTCGAAGGCGCCATCGAAGCCATCCGCAAGGCGGCGCAGACCGGCCGCATCGGCGACGGCAAGATCTTCGTCTCCAATATCGAGGAGGTCGTTCGCATCCGTACCGGCGAAACGGGGATGGACGCCGTCTGAGCTTTCTGATTTCAGATTAACGTCTCCTCGAAACGTCATCACACAGGGAAGAAACGACATGACGACAGCCAAAGACATCATGAAGCAGATCAAGGACAACGACGTGAAATTCGTCGACCTGCGCTTCACCGATCCGAAGGGCAAGCTGCAGCACGTGACGATGGATGTCATCGAGGTCGAGGAAGACATGTTCGCCGACGGCGTCATGTTCGACGGCTCCTCGATCGCCGGCTGGAAGGCGATCAACGAGTCCGACATGGTGCTGATGCCCGATGCGGACACCGTCCACATGGATCCGTTCTTCGCCCAGTCGACCATGGTCATCCTGTGCGACATTCTCGATCCGGTCTCCGGCGAATCCTACAACCGCGATCCGCGCGGCACTGCAAAGAAGGCCGAGGCCTACATGAAGGCCGAAGGCATCGGCGACACCATCTATGTCGGCCCCGAAGCCGAGTTCTTCGTCTTCGACGACGTCAAGTACAAGGCCGATCCCTACAACACCGGCTTCAAGCTGGACTCGACCGAACTGCCGTCCAACGACGACACCGATTACGAGACCGGCAATCTCGGCCACCGCCCGCGCGTCAAGGGCGGCTATTTCCCTGTGCCGCCGATCGACAGCGCGCAGGACATGCGCTCCGAAATGCTGACCGTGCTCGCCGAAATGGGCGTGCGCGTCGAAAAACACCATCACGAGGTTGCCGCTGCCCAGCACGAGCTCGGCATCAAGTTCGACACGCTGGTCCGCAACGCCGACAAGATGCTGATCTACAAATATGTCGTGCACCAGGTCGCCAACGCCTATGGCAAGACGGCCACCTTCATGCCGAAGCCGATTTTCGGCGACAACGGCTCGGGCATGCACGTCCACCAGTCGATCTGGAAGAACGGCAAGCCGACCTTCGCCGGCAATGAATATGCCGGCCTGTCGGAGTCGTGCCTGTTCTACATCGGCGGCATCATCAAGCACGCCAAGGCCATCAACGCCTTCACCAACCCGCTGACCAACTCCTACAAGCGCCTTGTGCCTGGCTATGAAGCCCCGGTGCTGCTCGCCTACTCCGCGCGCAACCGTTCGGCCTCCTGCCGCATTCCGTTCGGCTCGTCGCCGAAAGCCAAGCGCGTCGAGGTCCGCTTCCCCGATCCGGGCGCGAACCCCTACCTCGCTTTCGCCGCCATGCTGATGGCCGGCCTCGACGGCATCAAGAACAAGATCCACCCGGGACAGCCGATGGACAAGGATCTTTACGATCTGCCGCCGAAGGAACTGAAGAAGATTCCGACCGTCTGCGGTTCGCTGCGCGAAGCGCTGCAAAGCTTGGACAAGGACCGCGGCTTCCTGAAAGCCGGCGGCGTCTTCGACGACGACCAGATCGACAGCTATATCGAGCTCAAGATGGCCGAAGTGATGCGCTTCGAAATGACCCCGCATCCGGTCGAATACGACATGTACTATTCGGTCTGAACGATAAGCCTCAGCGACAAGGAAAAACCCCGGCGTCAGTTCAGACGCCGGGGTTTTTGTTTGACCAATAGCAGACCGTAGACGTGGTAGCAGCAGGCTACGGCGCAGGCTTACGAAGCCTGCGCCGCTATAGATGCTTAGGCAGCCGCCGAAACCTGCGCGCTGGTCGAAACCTCCGCGATGGTCTTCAGGATCTGCGAAGCGATCTGGTAGGGGTCGCCTTGCGAGTTCGGACGGCGGTCTTCCAGGTAACCCTTGTAGTCATTGTTGACGAAGGAATGCGGCACGCGGATCGAGGCGCCTCGGTCGGCGATGCCGTAGCTGAAGCGGTTCCACGGAGCGGTCTCATGCTTGCCGGTCAGGCGCTTGTCGTTGTCCGGGCCGTAGACGGCGATGTGGTCCATCAGGTTCTTGTCGAATTGAGCCATCAGCGCTTCGAAATAGGCTTTGCCGCCGACTTCGCGCATATAGGCGGTCGAGAAGTTGGCGTGCATGCCCGAGCCGTTCCAGTCGGTGTCGCCGAGCGGCTTGCAGTGATACTCGATGTCGATCTCGTATTTTTCGGTCAGGCGCTGCAAGAGATAGCGGGCCATCCACATCTGGTCGGCGGCCTTCTTGGAGCCCTTGCCGAAAATCTGGAATTCCCACTGGCCCTTGGCCACTTCGGCGTTGATGCCTTCATGGTTGATGCCTGCTGCGAGGCAGAGGTCGAGATGCTCCTCGACGATCTGGCGCGCGATCGGGCCGACATTCGAATAGCCGACGCCGGTGTAGTACGGGCCCTGCGGCGCCGGATAGCCGCTCTCGGGGAAGCCGAGCGGACGGCCGTCCTTGTAGAAGAAATACTCCTGCTCGAAGCCGAACCAGGCGCCCTCGTCGTCGAGGATGGTGGCGCGCTTGTTGGACACATGCGGCGTCACGCCATCGGGCATCATCACTTCGCACATCACCAGCACGCCATTGCTGCGGGCCGGGTCCGGGAATACTGCGACCGGCTTCAGCACGCAGTCGGAGCTGTGGCCTTCGGCCTGCTGCGTCGAAGAACCGTCGAAGCCCCACAGCGGCAGCTGCTCGAGCGTCGGGAACTCGGCGAACTCCTTGATCTGGGTCTTGCCGCGAAGATTGGGGACCGGCGTGTAACCATCGAGCCAGATATACTCGAGCTTGTATTTCGTCATTCTAGAGCCTCTCGTTGCTTGATCACCGAACCTGGATGACGCCGGCGCGCCGAGCCATCCAGCAGCCCAGCTGCCGGTCGATAAAATGCAAATCGTGTGCCACTTCAGTTGGTCAGGGTGCGGCAAAAATGCCCTTTTATCCCGCCGGTGATGGCAAGCCGCCTAAGCAATGCGCCCGGATCAATCAAAGGCAGAATTTGCTTAAATAACAGGCAAATGCCCATCTTTCCTTAGGCATCTTGCCTAAAAGGATTGCAGGACCTACCTTGATGGAAAGATGAATCGAAGAGCCTCTCCAGAAGAAAGGAGACCGACCATGGAAATCACCTCAGCCCGTCCGTCGGCCAAAATCCTGATGTTCCCGGCGGCATCGCGTGTAACTGCCTCAAATTTAGGCGTAAAGGCCAAGTTTGCGGCAGAGCTTGCTTCGCTGCGCGATCACCCGCTTGCCCATGGCGAGGCCTGGTATCACGAGGCCGCCATTGCGGACGCCGAACAGCCTCGCAAGAGCTAGGCGTCTTCCGCGCTGATAGATCGAACAGGCCCACAAATCAAAAGCCCGGCGCGATCGCTCGCGCCGGGTTTTTGTTTGATACAGAGCCGTCGGCTACTGCTTGGTATGCAGGTCGGTGCCGAGAGTATCCCTGACGAAGATCATGCCGATGATCAGCGTCACCGCCGCGATCACCACCGGATACCAAAGGCCATAGTAGATATCGCCCTTGTAGGCGCTGAACGCGAACACGATCGCGGGCAGCAGGCCGCCGAACCAGCCATTGCCGATGTGATAGGGCAGTGACATGCCGCTGTAGCGGATGCGTGTCGGGAACATCTCGACCAGGATCGCCGCGATCGGCCCGTAGACCATGGTCACGTAGAGGACCAGGATGAACAGGATGCCGATGACCTTTGCCCAGTTGACCTGTGCGGGGTCGGCAAACATCGCGAAGGCGCCCGCTGCCGGAACGCTGTAGACGGTCACCTCGGTGGCGCCCGCGGCTTCGTCCTTGGTCAGCACCTTGTCCTTGATCGCCTGTTCGGTCGGGACCGCGGTCTTTTCGCCGGCGCGGATGGCTGCCGCGTCGAGCTTCAGTTCAGGATTGGCCGCGACAAAGGCGTCGAGCTTCTGGTCGGCAACCTTGGCGGCAGCACGCTTCAGCGGATAACCGCCCCCCTGAAGCGCGAGGTTGATACCCTTCTTGAAGGCAGCGTCACTGGCAGCCTTCTTGTCGCCCGCGGCCTTGGCATCATAAGACGCCACGGTTTCGCTGCCGATCATGACACTCGCCGGGGTCCCCGCCGCCGCCGTCGAGACGATGTCGTAAGGCACCGAGTTCTTGGCAAGGAAATCGGTCGCGATATCGCACGAACTGACCGGTACGCGTGTTCCGGTCGGGTTGAACTGGAAGTTGCAGTCTCCCGGAGCCGCCGTCACCGTGGCGCGCGTGTTCTGCTGTGCGGTGGCGAGCGCCGGATTGGCGGCCCAGGTCAACGCCTTGAACAGCGGGAAGGTGGTGACGACCGCCAGCGCAAGGCCGGCCATGATGATCGGCTTGCGGCCGATCTTGTCGGACAGCCAGCCGAAGAAGACGAAGAAGCCCGTGCCGAGTGCCAGCGCAATGGCGATCATGATGTTGACCGACTGCGCGTCGACCTTGAGCACATTGGCCAGGAAGAACAGTGCATAGAACTGGCCATTGTACCATACCACGGCCTGACCGGCGGTGAGGCCGAACAGCGCCAGGATGGCGATCTTGGCGTTTTTCCACTGGCCGAAGGCTTCCGACAGCGGCGCCTTGGAACTCTTGCCCTCTTCCTTCATGCGCAGGAAGGTCGGCGATTCCGAAAGCGACAGCCGGATCCAGACCGAAATGCCGAGCAGGATAGCCGAGACCAGGAACGGAATGCGCCATCCCCAGGCGTTGAAGGCGTCCTTGCTTACGGAATTCTGCACCAGCAGGATGACAATCAGCGACAGGAAAAGGCCGAGCGTCGCCGTCGTCTGGATCCATGAGGTGTAGAAGCCGCGACGGTCGTCCGGCGCATGTTCCGCGACATAGGTCGCGGCGCCGCCGTACTCGCCGCCAAGCGCCAGGCCCTGCAGCATGCGCAGCGCGATCAACAGGATCGGCGCCAGAATGCCCAGTGTCTCTGAACCCGGAAGCAGGCCGACAAGGAAAGTCGACAGACCCATGATCATGATGGTGACAAGGAATGTGTATTTGCGGCCGACGAGATCGCCGATGCGGCCGAACACCAGCGCGCCGAACGGGCGCACGATGAAGCCGGCGGCGAAGACCAGCAGCGTGAAGATGTAGCGGGTGCCTTCGGGAAACGAGTTGAAGAAGGTCAAGCCGATCGCGCCGGCCAACGCTCCGTAGAGATAGAAATCATACCATTCGAAAACCGCGCCCAGCGAGGAGGCGAAGATGACCTTCTTCTCCTCTCGTGTCATGCCGCGGCTGGCTCCGCCGGCGGTCGATGCCAATGCCATTGAACTGTCCTCCCGTGAATCGTCTGCCTTCGACGCTGGGCGTCATCGTCGGCGTTCCCTCCGAACGCGACTCGAACCAGCCATCAGCGTAAAAAATGACAGAAAGCGACCGCCGGAGGCAGACAGACCTTGGATTTATGACTTTGGTATTAGGTGCAGTGCGGCAAAGGCCGAGGATCAGGTCTTCAGCGCATCGAGCAGGCCGACGGCCGCCATCATGTCGCGTTTGCGGGCCGAGCGGCGTGCGACAGCCTCGGCATCCTGGCCCCAATGCTCGATCTGCCAGTCCTCGTCGACATGGCCGGCGGCCCAAGCCGCATCGCCATCGAGCGCACCGTAATCGACCGCCAGCGCCAGCAGCGCCGACCCGGTCAGCGAAGTCATGACATGGATTGCGGCCAGCCGCAGCGGCTCGGCACGCTGGGCAAGATGAGCGCCGAGCACTGCGATGCTCTCGCGCGGCTGTTCGACATGGATGATGCCCTCGGCGAGGTTGAACCGAGCCCCTAATGTCACCCTCGCCCAGTCGATCACCGGATCCCAATGCTGGTTCTGCCGCTCGACCAGCCCCTGCGGCGCGTCGGCGCGGTAGCAGGTCAGATCGGACGAGGCAAAGCGCAAGACGTCCTCCAGCACCGCCTGCGGGTCGCTGGCGACGCCGTCGATGGCGGTGTTGACCAGACGCAACACCGGCATCGTGACCGGGTCGATGGTCTCGCCCTGTGCAGCGAACTCATTGGCGACCAGGGCGGCGGCCTTCTCGGTCGGCAGCGCCAGCAGCGCCTTGCCCGGCGTGCGCACCGGCTTGCCGTCGAGATGGACGGCAAAACCGTCTTCCACAGCTGCGACCGACACGTCCTTGTAGAAGCGCTTCGGCAGGTGCGTCTTCATCTGGATCTGCGCGCGGCGCACCGGATCCGGATCGGACAGATGCTTTCCCGCTTCGAGGTCGTTGAGGATGTCACGCATGGTCGAACTTTCTATCCAGGTACCTGCTTGCGCGCCGGCCGGTTGACGATGATCAGGCCGACAGCGATCAGCCCAAGCGCCACAAAGATCCTGGTCGTCGGCGCCTCGCCCAGAATGATAGCGCCGCAGAGGACGCCGAACACCGGCGACAGGAAAGCGAAGCTCGACAGGGCCGATGCCGGATAGCGCCTGAGCAGCCAGAACCACAGCACATAGGTGAAGGCAACTATATAGAGCGACTGGAACAGCAGCGCCAATGCCGGCAAGGCACTGACCGCGCGGATCGGCGGGCCGGCGAAAGGCATCACCAGGACACCGACAATGGCCGCACCGGCCAACTGATAAAGCAGCAATTTCTCGGCACTGGTCTCGACCAGTTTCGAACGCTTGATGACGATGCTGGTCGCCGCCCACAGGATACCGGAGCCGAGGCTGAGCAGATCGCCCATCAAGGTCATCTCGGTGCCGCCGGCAATCCCGTCGGAAAACACCGCCACCAGGCCGCAGAAGGCGAGAACGAGCCCGCCAAGCTTGCGCGCGTTGATACGCTCACCGAGCAGGAAATGGCCGCCGATCAGGACCCAGAACGGCATGGTGTTGACCAGCAGTGTGTTGCGAGCAACGGTCGTGTATTCCAGCCCGATATAGAGGCACAGGAACTCGACGCCGAACAGCACGCCGACAATGATGCCGGCGACAAGCGACCCGTCGGCCTTAAACAACCTGATGCCGCGCAGCCAGCACCAGCCGAGCACACAGAGCCCGCCAATGATCGAACGTGCGATCGAGACGAAAACCGGATCGAAGCCGGCATAGGAGATCTTGGCGGCGACGTAGTTCAGCCCCCAGGAAAAGGTCAGCCCGACCATGATGGAAGCAGCCGCCAGATCGACCGCATCGCGGCGATCCAATGCCGAGGCAACGGCCAATGTCAGTCCTCCGCGCTGGCGTCGTCGAAGCCGATCAGGTTCCAGCTCTGGCGCATATGCGGCGGCATCGGCGCGGTGACGTCGATGATGCCCTTGTCCGGGTGCGGAATGACGATGCGGCGCGCATGCAGATGCAGGCGGTTCTGAATGCCGCCCGGAAAGTCCCAGTTGGTGTCGGCCTCGAAATATTTGGGGTCGCCGAGGATCGGGCAGCCGATATAGGCGGCATGAACGCGCAGCTGGTGGGTGCGGCCAGTGTACGGCTCCATTTCCAGCCAAGTCATCGTCTGAGCCGCCTGCTCGATGATGCGATAGTAGGACACGGCGTGGTCGGCGCCCTTTTCGCCATGGGCTGCTACGCGCACGCGGTCGCCGTCCTCGGTCGGCTCCTTGATCAGCCAGGTCGAGATCTTGTCCTCACGCTTGGGCGGGACGCCCTTGACCAGCGCCCAATAGGTCTTCTTGGTCTCGCGCGCCCGGAATGACTCGGAAAGCTTCATCGCCGCAAGCCTGGTGCGGGCAACCACCAGCACGCCCGACGTGTCGCGGTCGAGCCGGTGCACCAGGCGCGGCTTCTCGCCCTTCTGGCTGCGCCAGGCCTCCAGCATGTCGTCGACATTGCGGGTGACGCCCGAGCCGCCTTGCACCGCCAGGCCCGCCGGCTTGTTGAAGACGAAGACTTTTGGATCTTCGTGGATCAGCATCTTGGCCAGCACATCGGCGTCGCCCTGGTTGCGGATCGAGTAACCCGTAAGCGCACTCTCGCCCTTCTTGTCGACCTCGAGCGGCGGCACACGCACCACCTGGCCGGGCTCGACACGGCTGTCGGCCTTGACCCGGCCGCCATCGACGCGGATCTGGCCCGAGCGCAGCAACTTCTGCAGATGGCCAAAGCCGAGACCGGGGAAATGGGTCTTGAACCAGCGATCGAGCCGCATGCCCGCCTCGCCGGCCTCCACCGTGATCTGTTCTACGCCTGCCATGATTTTCGCTTTATCCGTTTCTAACGCGTGACCCCGAAAATCTACTCCGGCTTTCGGAAAGGATCATGCGCAAGATCAAAGTTTCTGCAGCGCGTCCAGGAGGATGCGCCGTGCTCTAGGCCGGGCAATAACACTATGAAACGGTTCTTGCGAGCCAAAGTCCCAGAAACAGGGCGATAATGGCGCCAACGACGCTGGCAAGCGCATATCCCAACGCCGGCAGCGTCGCTCCGCGCTCCCACAGGGTCGCGAAATCGAGCGAAAAGGCGGAGAAGGTGGTGAAGCCGCCAAGGATGCCCGTGGCGACGAACAGCCGGAGCTCATTGGAACCGCCGCGCCGCATCAGCGCGGCGACGAACAGCCCCATAACAAAGGAGCCGAGGATGTTGATCGCCATTGTCCCCCAGGGGTAGTTGGGGCCGACGAGGCGCAAGGCGCCGATGTTGGTCAGGTGGCGGATGCCGGCGCCGATGCCGCCGCCGACCACAACAAGAAGCAGATTGAACATGCCCGTTTACTGCCCGGCCAAGGCAGTGCGGTCAATCCCTTCAGGCCAACGCCTCAGGTCGTCTCGACCTTCTTTGCCTTGCTCGAGCCGATCATCTTCCAGTTCTTGTAGAACATGGAATTGACGCGCTCGACGGTGACCGAAACGATGGCGAGAAGTCCGGCGATGAAGCCGGGGAACGGCGACGGGCGGATTATGTCCATGAACACGCAGTAGCGGCGTCCGTCATACTCGTTGACCGAGCGGTGCAGCAGCGTGTCGTCGAATATATAGAGCGGGTTGTCGTGCCAGTAATTCCTGGCGCCGTTGCATTCGACGAAAACCTCTGCCTTCACCGGCAAGAGATTGTAGAGGATGCGCAGGCTGAGCCGGAGCGGTCCGAAATGCCAGGAAGTCGATTCCTTGCCTCTGAAGACAGACACGGCAATGGTCTTGATGTATTTGAAATCCTTGTTGAATTCCGCGACATTGTCGATCCGGTGCTTGCCGTACCACTGATAGACATACATGCCGCGACGACCGGTGCCGAAATTGGCGTCGATATCGGCGATGATCTCGTCCTTGCGCGCCTTGAAGACGTCAAGAACCTCGTTGACCTCGCGCTGATAATCGGCGGGAAACTGCTCCAGCTTCCACACGCCCGGGTTCCTGTAGCAAACGAGGTCCACCAGCAGATTGAAGGGCGACAGCAGCCAGGTGAAGATGCCATTGCCGAGGAAATAGCCGCGCAACAGCGACAGATCCTTGTTGGCGTTGCGCAGCACATCGATCAGGCCGCAGACGATCCAGATCGTGGTCAGGATCGGAATGAAATAGAAGCCGAGCGCGAGCAGCGGGACAGCAATCACAGCCTGGCGAAGCGTTTTGCGAAGGGATTTTGTCATTTTCTGTTCGCGCGGCGCGCTGTCCCCGTTCCGAATTATCGCCCGTCCTGGCAGCCTCCCGGCCGAGTCATGCGACGTGATAGGGCTTTTTGTCATGCGGTACAATCACACTGCTGTGACTGGCGGGGACAGAATTTCAGTTCATCGCGGGCAGGCCGAGTTCGTCACGTTTGTCCCGCGCACCTATTTTTCCCGCTCGCTGCGCAGCTTTGCCCAATAGTCCAGCCGTTTCTTGATATCGCGCTCGAAACCGCGTTCGGGCGGATCGTAAAAGGTCTGCCGGCCCATCTTTTCGGGGAAATAGTCCTGGCCGGAAAAGGCATCGGGCTGGTCGTGATCGTAGCGGTACCCGGCGCCGTAATCCTCCTCTTTCATCAGCTTGGTCGGCGCGTTGAGGATGTGCTTGGGCGGCAGCAGCGAACCGAACTCCTTCGCCGCCCGCGTGGCTGCCTTGAAGGCGTTATAGACGGCGTTGGATTTGGGCGCGGTGGCGAGATAGACGGTGGCCTCGGCGAAGGCCAGTTCGCCTTCGGGCGAGCCGAGATAGTCGTAGGCGTCCTTGGCGGCGTTGGCGATAACCAGCGCCTGCGGGTCGGCCAGCCCGATATCCTCCATCGCCATGCGCACCAGCCGGCGGCCGAGATAGAGCGGATCCTCGCCGGCGTCGAACATGCGGGCAAGATAATAAAGCGCCGCGTCCGGGTCGGACCCACGCACCGATTTGTGCAGCGCCGAGATCAGATTGTAGTGACCGTCCTGGCCCTTGTCATAGATCGGCGCGCGGCGCTGGACGATGCGCTGCAGCCCTTCGGGATCGAAAACCTCGCCGGGTTTGGCGGCGCGCCAGACTTCCTCGGCCAGCGTCAGCGAGGCCCGGCCGTCACCATCGCTCATGCGGATGAGCATCGCCCGCGCCTGTTCGTCGAGCGGCAGCGCCCTGCCCTCCGTCTCCTCCGCGCGCGTCATCAGCTTGGCGATGCTCTCCTCGCCCAGCGAGTGAAACACCAGTACCCGCGCGCGCGACAAAAGCGCGGCGTTCAGCTCGAAGGACGGATTTTCGGTCGTGGCGCCAACCAGCACGACGGTGCCGTCCTCCATGACCGGGAGAAACGAATCCTGCTGGGCGCGGTTGAAGCGATGGATCTCGTCGACGAACAGCAGCGTCTGGCGGCCATTGGTGCGACGCAGCTTTGCCGCCTCGAACACTTTCTTCAAATCGGCAACGCCGGAAAACACCGCTGAGATCTGCTCGAAGGCAAGGCTGGTCTCGCCGGCCAGCAGCCGCGCCACGGTGGTCTTGCCGGTGCCGGGTGGCCCCCAGAAAATCATCGAGCCGAGCGAACCGGAGTTGATGAGCCGCGTCAGTGCGCCGTCCGGCCCGGTCAAATGCTCCTGGCCGACGACCTCGCCAAGATTTTTCGGGCGCAGCCGATCGGCCAAAGGCCGGCCGGGCGGCGCTCTTTCCGGTTCATCGACGCTGAACAGATCGGCCATCTAGGTCTTCTGGTTGGAGCACGATCCTCAGAAATGGGAAGATCGCCTCAGTAACGCAACACCTGGCGCAGTATCTGCCCGCCGCGCTCGACGGTAAAGCGCCACCAGCGTGTATCCTGCTGGGCAAGCTGCGCCAGTGTCGCCGCCGTATCGACCGTCGTGCCGTTCACCTCGCGCACGATGTCGCCCGGCTGGAAGCCGAAATCGGCGGCCGGCGAATCGCGGTTGATGTCGACCACGGTGACGCCCTTGAGGTCGGTGCGCAGGCCGAGGCGCTGGGCGAGCCTGGGCGACAGTTCCGCGACGTTGGCGCCGGAAAACGGGCTGCGGCCATGCAGCGTCACTTCCGAAGCCTTGGCTCCTTCCGGCGCGCGCTCCAGTGCGATCTCCATCGTCGCCTGCTGGCCCTTGCTCAGGATGGCGAAGGTCGCCTTGGTGCCGATCGACAGGGTCGCCATGCGGTAATCCAGCGCCTCGATGCCTTCGACCGTCGTGCCATTGAGCTGCAGCACGACATCGCCGGGCTTCAGCCCTGCCTTGGCCGCCGGTCCGGCTTCCTCAACCGACGACACCAGCGCGCCGGTCGGCTTCTCCATGCCGAGCGATTCGGCGATCTGCGGTGTGACCGCTTCGAACTCGGCGCCTATATAAGGCCGCTCGAAGAAATCGAGCCCGGCCTTGGCCGCGTCGGCGAAGGCGCGCACCATGTTGGCCGGGATGGCAAAGCCGATGCCGATCGAGCCGCCGCTGCGGCTGTAGATGGCGGTGTTGATGCCGACCAGCTGGCCGCCCATGTTGATCAGCGCGCCGCCGGAATTGCCGGGATTGATGGCGGCGTCGGTCTGGATGAAGTAGCCCGAATCCGAAACGCCGATATGGCTGCGGGCAAGCGCCGACACGATGCCGCTGGTGGTGGTCTGGCCGACGCCGAACGGATTGCCGATGGCCAGCACCAGGTCGCCGACCTCGAGCGCGTCGGAATCGCCGATGGCGATCACCGGAAAGGGCTTGTCGGAGTTGATCTTGAGCACGGCGAGGTCAAGCGTCTCGTCCTTGAGCATGACCTTCGAGGTGAATTCGCGCCCGTCGGCGGTCGCGACCTTGACCTCGTCGGCATCCTTGATCACGTGGAAATTGGTGACGACGACGCCGCTTGGATCGACCAGCACGCCCGAGCCGAGCGAGGATTGCGCGCGCGGCTGCGCGCGGCCGAAGAATTCCTCGAAGAAAGGATCGCCGTCGAAGGGCGACGTGACCTTGGCCGTCTGCGAAGCATAGACATTGACCACCGCCGGCGCCGTCTGCTTGACCAGGGGCGCAAACGACAGCTGTACCTCTTCGCGGCCGAACGGCACGCGCTTGTCGGGACCGGAGGTGCCGTTCTCGCCTTCGACGCCATGCAGGAGGTCGGTCAGCACATCGGAGAGCCCCGGATCGGCTGGCTTGGCGGCGTCCTCGGCCAGAGCCTGCCTGACTGTCGGCGCGGCTGCGAACGCCATCATGGCGAAGAGCAGAACAAGAGACAGTCGGTTGGCGCGCATTCGCGAATCCTCCAAGGCAAGTTCGGGGGCATTGTCCCGACGATTGTGCAGAATGAAAGGCTAATGCACTGAAATGCGGCGATTGTCGTGCAAAAGCACTTGGCCGGCAGGCAAAAAAGCCTGGCGAAGCATGCCCTCGCGACAATGCAAAAAAGGGGCCCGAAGGCCCCTTGAAGTCATTCCTGAAAAACCGAGCCTTATGCGGCAGCGGCTTCCTCGTCGGTGCCTTCGGCCTCGATGCGGGCGCGGTCGCCGGCGCCCTTGGCCGAGGTGTCGCGATCGACGAACTCGATGACTGCCATGGCGGCATTGTCGCCGTGGCGGAAGCCGGCCTTCATGATGCGCAGATAGCCGCCATTGCGGGTGGCGTAGCGCGGCGCGATGGTGTCGAACAGACGCTTGACGACGCCTTCATTGCCGATCTGGGCAATGACCTGGCGGCGCGCATGCAGGTCGCCGCGCTTGCCGAGCGTCACCAGCTTCTCGACGATCGGACGCAAATCCTTCGCCTTCGGCAGGGTGGTGACGATCTGTTCGTGTTCGAGCAGCGACACGGCGAGGTTGGCGAACATCGACTTGCGATGGCTAATGCTTCGGGCGAAGCGGCGGCCTTTAAAACCGTGGCGCATGGCTCTTTTCCTTCTTCAGTTGTTCAAGAGGCCGTGGCCTCTGATGGTTTTCCGCATGACCGTCGGATCGAGCGGCCCACGCCGCCGATCCTTGGAAATTCATGCTCAATATTGGTCTTCGTAACGCTTGGCGAGGTCTTCGATGTTTTCCGGCGGCCAGTCCGGCACTTCCATGCCGAGGTGCAGGCCCATCGCCGCGAGCACTTCCTTGATCTCGTTCAGCGACTTGCGGCCGAAGTTCGGGGTGCGCAGCATCTCGGCTTCGGTTTTCTGGATAAGATCGCCGATATAGACGATGTTGTCGTTCTTCAGGCAGTTGGCCGAACGCACCGAAAGCTCGAGTTCGTCCACCTTCTTGAGCAGCGCCGGGTTGAAGGCGAGCTCTGTGACGGCCTCGGTGGCGACTTCCTTCTGCGGCTCGTCGAAATTGACGAACAGGCCAAGCTGGTCCTGCAGGATGCGGGCAGCGAAAGCCACCGCGTCCTCCCCCGAGATCGAACCGTCGGTCTCGATAGTCATGGTCAGCTTGTCATAGTCGAGAACCTGGCCCTCGCGGGTGTTCTCGACCTTGTAGGAGACCTTCTTGACCGGCGAATACAGGCTGTCGACCGGGATCAGGCCGATCGGCGCGTCTTCGGCGCGGTTGCGGTCGGCCGGCACGTAACCCTTGCCGGTGTCGACGGTGAATTCCATGCGGATTTCAGCGCCCTCGTCCAGCGTGCAGATGACGTGGTCGGGGTTGAGGATCTCGACGTCGCCAACCGTCTGGATGTCGCCAGCCAGAACCGCACCCGGGCCCTGCTTGCGAACGACCATGCGCTTGGGACCATCGCCTTCCATGCGGATGGCGATTTCCTTGATGTTGAGGACGATGTCGGTCACGTCCTCACGCACGCCGGCAATCGACGAGAATTCATGCAGAACGCCGTCGATCTGCACGGCGGTGACAGCCGCACCGCGCAGCGAAGACAAAAGCACGCGGCGCAGCGCGTTGCCGAGCGTCAGGCCGAAGCCACGCTCGAGCGGCTCGGCGACCAGCGTGGTCAGCGTCTTCTTCTTCGACGAGAACTCGATCTTGTTCGGCTTGATCAGTTCCTGCCAATTTTTCTGGATCATGATGCTTTCCTTCCGTTGACCCGCCACCATCCAATCGTGGCGGGCGACCTGGAGTGCCGTGGAGGAGCGCCTTGAGGCGCTCACGCGGCGTTCGGTAATGTCTTAGACGCGGCGCTTCTTGCGCGGGCGGCAGCCATTGTGCGGGATCGGCGTCACATCACGGATCGAGGTGATGGTGAAGCCGGCCGCCTGCAGGGCGCGAAGCGCCGATTCACGACCGGAGCCGGGTCCGCAGACCTCGACTTCGAGCATGCGCATGCCGTGTTCCTGGGCCTTCTTGGCGACGTCTTCGGCAGCCATCTGGGCGGCGAACGGGGTCGACTTGCGCGAACCCTTGAAGCCCTGGGCACCGGCCGACGACCAGGCAATGGAATTGCCCTGCGCGTCGGTGATGGTGATCATCGTGTTGTTGAAGGTCGAATTGACGTGGGCAACGCCCGACGAGATGTTCTTGCGTTCGCGACGGCGAACACGAGCGGCTTCCTTGGCCATGATAGTCCTTTCAGTTGATCTCTACACCGCCGTAATGCCAGCGGCTCCACCTTTGAAAGCGAGTAGTGAGCAGGGACCAGCGAATAGGGAACCCCTACTCGCTAATGGCTACTCGCTATTCGCTCACTTACTTCTTCTTGCCTGCAATCGACTTGGCCGGGCCCTTGCGGGTGCGTGCATTGGTGTGCGTGCGCTGGCCGCGAACCGGCAGCGAACGGCGGTGACGCAGACCGCGGTAGCAGCCGAGGTCCATGAGACGCTTGATGTTCATCGACACTTCGCGGCGCAGGTCGCCTTCGACCTGGTAGTCGCGGTCGATGGTCTCGCGGATCTGCAGCACTTCCGCGTCCGTCAGCTGGTTGACGCGGCGCTCGGCCGGGATGCCGACCTTGTCGACGATCTCCTGGGCGAACTTCTTGCCAATGCCGTGAATGTACTGAAGCGCAATGACGACGCGCTTGTTGGTCGGAATGTTGACGCCGGCTATACGAGCCATATTCTTCTCTTCTCCATGTGGGACCGGCCGGCCTTCAAAACAAGGCATGCGCGGCGCTGTTCAAATTACCCCGCGTCCGGTGGAGGCCGGCCCTTGCGGGAGTTCCCTAGTTTCAATGCGGCTGCCTTGCCCTTGCGGACAAGCAAGCCTCATGCCTGATAGGAAGACGGGCCGCCATAACCCAGCGAACCGTTCCAGTCAAGCGCAATCTTTACTTTGCCGTAACGGTTTCCCGCGTCACCGCCGCGAGCAGCGCTTCAATCTCCGCCGTCACGGTCTCGACAGGGGCCATGCCGTCGACACTCCTAAGCGAGCGTTTGGCATAATAATAGCCGATCAGCGGCGCGGTCTTCTTGTAATATTCCCGCAGGCGCTCTTCGAACACCACCGGATTGTCGTCCTTGCGCACCGGCTGTCCGGCGGCCTTGGCGTCGTCGGCGCGCTTGACGATGCGGCCGACCAGCGCTTTGTCGTCGACGACGAACTCGATCACGGCATCGAGGCCAATGCCGCGCTCGGCGAGCATCGATTCAACCGCATCAGCCTGCACCAGCGTGCGCGGATAGCCGTCGAGAATGAAACCGTTGATGCAATCGGGCTGATCGATGCGCTCGGCCACGATGGCGTTGACGATGGCGTCGGAAACCAGCTCGCCGGCATCCATCACCGCCTTGGCGCGCTTGCCGACTTCGGTGCCGGCCTGCACGGCCGCCCGCAGCATGTCACCCGTCGACAGCTGCGGTATGCCGTATTTTTCTACCAGTCTTTGTGCTTGCGTCCCCTTGCCCGCTCCTGGCGGCCCAAGCAATATCAATCTCATCTGGCCTTCTTCCCCCCGCGCAGCTTCGACTTCTTGATCAGGCCCTCATACTGGTGCGCGATCAGGTGACCCTGGATCTGCGCCACCGTATCGAGGGTTACACTGACCACGATCAGAAGCGATGTGCCACCGAGGTAGAATGGTACGCCAGTCGCCGAAATCAGGAACTCGGGCAGCAGGCACACCAGCACCAGATAGATGGCGCCGACGACGGTGATGCGCGTCAGGACATAGTCGATGTAATCGGCGGTGCGCTCACCCGGACGGTAGCCCGGAATGAAGCCGGAATGCTTCTTGAGCTGGTCGGCGGTGTCCTTCGGATTGAACACGATGGCCGTGTAGAAGAAGGCGAAGAACACGATCATTGCCGCATAGAACAGCATGTAGAGCGGCTGGCCGTGGCCGAGCGAGGCGAGCACGGTGCTTGCCCAGGCCGGCAGGTTTGTCGTCTGCGAGAAGCCGGCGACCGTTGCCGGCAGCAAAAGCAGCGACGACGCGAAGATCGGCGGAATGACGCCCGACGTGTTGAGCTTCAGCGGCAGATGCGAGGTATCGCCCTGGAACATGCGGTTGCCGACCTGGCGCTTCGGATACTGGATCAGCAGGCGGCGCTGCGCGCGCTCGAAGAACACGATCAGCGCGATGACGATGATAGCCAGCACGATGATCGCGAGTATCAGCCCGGTCGATAGGGCGCCGGTGCGGCCGAGCTCCAGCGTGCCGGAGATGGCGCGCGGCAGGCCGGCGACGATGCCGGAAAAGATGATCAGCGAAATGCCGTTGCCGATGCCGCGGGCGGTGATCTGCTCGCCCAGCCACATCAGGAACATGGTTCCGCCAACCAGCGTGACGACGGTCGAGATGCGGAAGAACATGCCGGGATCATTGACGATGCCGTTGCCGCCTTCCAGGCCCACCGAAATGCCGTAGGCCTGCACCAGCGCCAGGAGTACCGTGCCGTAGCGCGTGTACTGGTTGATGACCTTGCGGCCCTGCTCGCCTTCCTTTTTCAGCGCTTCCAGCGACGGAATGACCGAGGTCATCAGCTGCATGATGATGGAGGCTGAGATGTAAGGCATGATGCCGAGCGCGAAGATCGCCATGCGCTGCACGGCGCCGCCGGCGAACATGTTGAACATGCCGAGCACGCCCTTGGCCTGCGAAGAGAAGGCCTGCGCGAATGCATCCGGATTGATGCCGGGCAGCGGGATATAGGTGCCGAGGCGATAGACGAGCAGCGCGCCGACGGTGAACCAGATTCGCTTCTTCAGGTCCTCCGCCTTGGCGAAAGCCGCAAAATTCAGATTCGAGGCTAGTTGTTCAGCAGCCGAAGCCATGCCTGATTCTCCGCTAGAGCATGATGCCGAAAAGTGTGAAGCGGTTTTCGGACAACGTCATGCGCTACTTCTTTGATTTGTATGTCACGCTCGATGCCCGCAGCTCAGGCGGCGCGTGGCACCGAAGCTCACGAAATAAGCTCCGGGCTCTAAACATGCAAGCGGCCGCGTTGACGCGGCCGCCTAATTGATCGGATCAAAGCGCAATCGTGAACAAAAACGGATACCGTTCCTGCCGACCGCGCTTCAAATTGCCGTTACTCCGCTGCCGCTTCCGGCAGCTTGACCGAACCGCCGGCCTTTTCGATCTTCTCGATCGCGGCCTTGGAGGCGCCGGCGACGTCGAAGGCAAGCTTTGCCTTGAGCTCGCCGTCCGAGAGGATGCGCACGCCGTCCTTGACGCGGCGGATGACGCCGGCGGCGACGAGTGCCTCGGCCGTCACGGTCGCCTTGGCGTCGAGCTTCTTGGCATCGAGCGCCGTCTGGATACGAGCCAGCGACACGACGACAAAGCTCTTGGCGAAGATGTTATTGAAGCCACGCTTCGGCAGGCGCCGATAGAGCGGCATCTGGCCGCCCTCGAAGCCGTTGATGGCAACGCCGGAGCGCGCCTTCTGGCCCTTGACGCCGCGACCGCCGGTCTTGCCCGAGCCGGAGCCGATGCCACGGCCGAGACGCTTCTTGGAGTGCGTCGCGCCGTCCTTGTCACGCAGATCGTTGAGTTTCATCTGGGTTCTCCTGCGCTTTTGCTCAGCCCTCGTCCACGACGCGGACGAGATGCTGGACGGCAGCGATCATGCCGCGCACCGAGGGAGTGTCCTCCAGCGTGCGCTGCTTGTGCATCTTGTTGAGGCCGAGGCCGACCAGCGTTGCGCGCTGTTCCTTCGGGCGGCGGATCGGCGAACCGATCTGCTCAACGGTGATGGTCTTGGTTGCTTTCTTGGCCATGGTCAAAATCCCTGGTCAGATCGACTATTCTTCAGCCGCAACGGCGGTGCCGCGGCGGGCCTGAAGGGTCGAATACTTGATGCCGCGTGCAGCAGCCACATCCTTGGGATGCATCTGGCTCTTCAGCGCGTCGAATGTGGCACGAACCATGTTGTAGGGGTTCGACGAACCCATCGACTTGGCGACCACGTCATGCATGCCGAGCGTCTCGAAGACAGCGCGCATCGGGCCGCCGGCGATGATGCCGGTACCCTGCTTGGCAGCGCGCAGCAGCACGCGTCCGGCGCCCCAGCGTCCTTCGACGTCGTGGTGCAGCGTGCGGCCCGAGCGCAGCGGCACGAAAATCATGTCGCGCTTGGCCGACTCAGTTGCCTTGCGGATCGCTTCCGGCACTTCGCGCGCCTTGCCGTGACCGAAGCCGACGCGGCCCTTCTGGTCGCCGACGACGACGAGTGCTGCAAAACCGAAGCGACGGCCGCCCTTGACGACCTTGGCGACGCGGTTGATGTGGACGAGCTTGTCCACCATCCCGTCATCGCGTTCTTCACGATCGCGGCCGCGGCCGCCATCCCTACGTTCCTGTGCCATATCCTGTTCCTTGTTTTTTTCCGGAAGCACGGTTGCTGATAAGATCCGGCACCTCTGTGGGTTGCCGGGGGCGAAGTCTTTTTAGAATTAGAAGCTCAAACCGCCTTCACGGGCAGCCTCGGCCAGCGCCTTGACGCGGCCGTGATAGATGTAGGCGCCGCGGTCGAAGACAACTTCCTTGACGCCGGCCTTGGTGGCGCGCTCGGCGATCAGCTTGCCGATCGCAGCCGCAGCCTCGGTGTCGGCACCGGTCTTGAGCGAACCCTTGATGTCCTTCTCGAGCGTCGATGCAGCCGCGATGGTGTGGCCCTTGGCGTCGTCGATGACCTGCACGTAAATGTTCTTCGACGTGCGGTGGACCGAAAGACGCGGGCGCTCGCCGGCGACCTTCTTGATCTGACGGCGAACGCGGTGCGCGCGGCGCTGGATGGATTCCTTGGTAGCCATGATAGTCTTCCTTGCCTTCAAAAAACGGGGGCCGCCATGTGCGGTAGGCGAAAGCGCCTCCCGCGACCGCTCCCCGCGGCGTTGCACTTCTTTGGCTTGGCCTTTTCCGAAAAGTCTGCAACTTTTCGGGGCCAGGCCTACTACTTCTTCTTGCCTTCCTTGCGGACGATCTTCTCGCCGGCATAGCGGACACCCTTGCCCTTGTAGGGCTCGGGACCGCGATACTCGCGAATCTCGGCGGCAACCTGGCCGACCTGCTGCTTGTCGATGCCGGTCACGGTGATTTCCGTCGGCTTCGGCACAGTGATCGTGATGCCGGCCGGCGTCTCGTAAACGACGTCGTGGCTGAAGCCAAGCGCCAGCTGCAGGTTCTTGCCCTGAAGTGCCGCGCGATAGCCGACGCCGGTGATCTCGAGCTTCTTCTCGAAACCGTCCTTGACGCCCTGCAGGATGTTGACGATCTGCGTGCGCGACATGCCCCACTTGGAGCGGGCGGTCTTGGTCTGGTCGCGCGGCTGGACAGCGATTTCGCTGCCTTCCATCTTGACCAGCACTTCGTCGTTCACCACGAACTTCAGCTCGCCCTTGGGGCCCTTCGCCGTCACGGTCTGGCCGTTGACGGTCGCGGTCACGCCCTGCGGCAGCGAAACGGGTTTCTTTCCAATACGAGACATTTGGTTGTCCTCGTCACTTCTCTTGTTTCAGGTCTGCCGAATTAGAAAATCTGGCAGAGGATTTCGCCGCCGACATTCTGTTCGCGTGCTTCGTGATCGGCCATCACGCCCTTCGGCGTCGAAAGGATGGCGATGCCGAGGCCGTTGGCGACGTGCGGGATCGACTTGGCCGAAACGTAAACGCGGCGGCCAGGCTTCGAGACGCGGGCGATTTCGCGCACGACCGGAGCACCGTCGAAATACTTCAGCTCGATTTCGATTTCGGACTTGCCGTTGTCGAAGTCGGTCTGGCTGTAGTCGCGGATATAGCCTTCAGCCTTCAGCACGTCGAGGACGCGGGTACGCAGGCGCGACGCCGGCGTCGAAACGCTCGACTTCTTACGGCCATACGCGTTGCGGATGCGGGTCAGCATATCGCCGAGAGGATCGCTCAATGACATGTTATGTCCTCCTTACCAGCTCGACTTGACCAGGCCCGGGATCTGGCCGTTATTGCCGAGATCACGAAGCGCGATGCGCGATACTTTGAGCTTGCGATAATAGGCGCGCGGACGGCCGGTAACTTCGCAGCGGTTGCGGATGCGGATCTTGGCCGAGTTGCGCGGCAGGGCAGCAAGCTTCAGCTGAGCGCGGAAACGCTCTTCCATCGGCTTGGACTGGTCCATGATGATCGCCTTGAGCGCTGCGCGCTTGGGACCGTACTGGTCGGCAAGCTTGCGGCGCCTGTTGTTCTTCTCGACTGAGCTGGTCTTTGCCATTTCAGATTTTTCCTTTTCTCGCTGCCGTTACTGGCGGAAGGGGAAGTTGAAGGCCTTGAGCAATGCCCTGGCTTCGTCGTCCGTCTTCGCAGTCGTACAAACGATGACGTCCATGCCCCAGATCTGATCAACCTTGTCGTAGTTGATCTCCGGGAACACGATGTGTTCCTTGATGCCCATGGCGTAGTTGCCACGGCCATCGAAGCTCTTCGGATTCAGTCCGCGAAAGTCGCGGACGCGCGGCAGTGCGATGTTCACGAGACGGTCGAGGAACTCGTACATGCGTTCCTTGCGCAGCGTGACCTTGGCGCCGATCGGCATCTTCTCGCGGACCTTGAAGCCGGCGATCGAATTACGGGCGCGGGTGACGACGGCCTTCTGGCCGGCGATCATCGCCAGGTCTTCGGCCGCGATCGAAGGCTTCTTCGAATCCGCGGTCGCTTCGCCGACGCCCATGTTCAGCACGATCTTGTCGATGCGCGGAACCTGCATCTCGTTCTCGTAGCCGAACTGCTCCTGCAGCGCCTTGCGGATGGTCTCGTTGTAGACCTGCTTGAGGCGCGGCGTGTTCTGGGCCTTGGACTGTTTGCTTTCAGCCTTGGGCTTCGTGGTTTGAGCCTTAGCCATTGATGACTTCTCCCGAGCGCTTGGCGACGCGCACCTTCTTGCCGTCCTTCTGGAAGATGAAGCCGACGCGGGTCGGCTTGCCATCCTTGGGGTCGGCCAGCGCGATGTTCGACAGCTGGATCGGCGCTTCCTTGGTGATGATCCCGCCCTCTTGGGACTGGGACTGCTTCTGGTGACGACGGATCATGTTGACGCCGCGCACCAGCGCGGTGTCTTCCTTCGGCTGAACCGAGAGGACTTCGCCCGAACGGCCCTTGTCCTTGCCGGCCAGCACGACGACCTTGTCGCCTTTTCTAATCTTTTGCATTGGTCCGGCTCCTTACAGCACTTCAGGCGCGAGCGAGATGATCTTCATGTGGTTCTTGGCGCGGAGTTCGCGCGGAACCGGTCCGAAGATACGCGTGCCGATCGGCTCTTTCTTGTTGTCGACGAGAACGGCCGCGTTCTTGTCGAAACGGATCACGCTGCCGTCCGGGCGGCGGATGTCCTTGGCCGTGCGAACCACGACCGCCTTCATCACATCGCCCTTCTTAACGCGGCCGCGCGGAATGGCTTCCTTGATCGACACCACGATGATGTCGCCTACGGAAGCGTATTTCCGCTTCGAGCCGCCCAGCACCTTGATGCACATGACACGACGGGCGCCGGAATTATCCGCGACGTCGAGGTTTGTTTGCATCTGAATCATGACTGGCCGCCTTCTTCTCTTCTAACGGGACGGGCTCAAAGCCCCTCCCCGGTCTGTCCAAAATTCGGTTTGTTACGCCTGGTCCGAAGACACGACGATCCAGCGCTTGTCCTTGGAAATCGGCTTCGATTCCTGGATGAACACCTGATCGCCGACCTTGTGGGCGTTGTTCTCGTCGTGCGCCTTGTACTTCTTGGTCATGCGCACGGTCTTCTTCATCACGGGATGCGTGAAGCGCCGTTCGACCTTGACGACTACCGTCTTCTCGTTCTTGTCGCTGACGACAGTGCCCTGCAGAATGCGCTTTGGCATGATTTTCGTCCTTAAGCCTTCTTGGCCGCGGACTTTTCCGCAGCGATGGTCTTGATACGCGCAATGTCCTTGCGAACCTGCCGCACGCGCGCGGTCTTCTCGAGCTGGCCGGTGGCCTTCTGGAAGCGCAGGTTGAACTGCTCCTTCTTCAGGCTGGCCAGATCGTCGGTCAGCTGGTCCTGGGTCTTGGTCCGGATGTCTTCGGCTTTCATGATCAGCCCGTCCTTATTCTGCGATGCGCTGTACGAAGCGCGTCCTGACCGAGAGCTTGGCCGCGCCGAGACGCAGCGCCTCACGGGCGGTTTCTTCGTTGACGCCGTCGATCTCGAACATGATGCGGCCCGGCTTGACGCGCGCCGCCCAGTAATCGACAGCGCCCTTGCCCTTGCCCATGCGCACTTCGGTCGGCTTCGACGTCACCGGCACATCAGGGAAAATACGGATCCACACGCGGCCGGCACGCTTCATCTCACGAGTGATCGCGCGGCGGGCCGCCTCGATCTCACGCGCGGTGACGCGGTTCGGCTCAAGCGCCTTCAGCCCGAAACCACCAAAATCCAGGTTGGTGCCGCCCTTTGCGGTACCATGGATACGGCCCTTGAACTGCTTGCGGAACTTTGTGCGCTTTGGCTGCAGCATCGTTCTAACTCCAAATTCCTAAATAATCAGGCGTTTTCGCGACGACGACCGCGTTCGCGATCGCCACCACCGCCATGCGCAGCATCACCCTCGGTCGCGCGACGCTCCGAAGCCATCGGATCGTGCTCGAGGATTTCGCCCTTGAACACCCAGACCTTGACGCCGCAGATGCCGTAAGCCGTATGCGCTTCGGCCGTGCCGTAGTCGACATCGGCGCGCAGCGTATGCAGCGGCACGCGGCCTTCTCGGTACCATTCCATGCGCGCAATCTCGGCGCCGCCGAGACGGCCGGCGCAGTTGATGCGGATGCCTTCGGCGCCCAGGCGCATCGCCGACTGAACGGCGCGCTTCATGGCGCGGCGGAACGCGATACGACGCTCGAGCTGCTGGGCGATCGACTGGGCGACCAGGGTCGCGTCGATTTCCGGCTTGCGCACTTCAACGATGTTCAAGTGCGTCTCGGACTTCGTCATCTCCATCAGCTTCTTGCGAAGCTTTTCGATGTCGGCGCCCTTCTTGCCGATGATCAGGCCCGGGCGCGCCGCATGGATGGTGACGCGGCACTTCTTGTGCGGGCGCTCGATCACGACCTTCGAAATCGCAGCCTGCTTGAGTTCCTTTTCAAGATATTTGCGGATCTTGATGTCCTCATGCAGCAGTTTGCCGTACTCGCCGGTGTTCGCGAACCAGCGCGAATCCCAGGTGCGGTTGATGCCGAGGCGCAGACCGATCGGATTGACTTTCTGGCCCATTATGCGGCCTCCCCTTTTTCTTCGACTTCACGAACGACGATCGTGAGGTGCGAGAACGGCTTTTCTATACGGCTGGCGCGACCGCGGCCACGAGCATGGAACCGCTTCATGACGATCGACTTGCCGACATAGGCTTCCGCCACGATCAGCGCATCGACGTCAAGGTCGTGGTTGTTTTCCGCGTTGGCGATCGCCGATTCCAGCGTCTTCTTGACCGTGCCGGAAATCCGCTTGGCCGAGAATTCGAGATCGGAAAGCGCTGTCGCGACCTTCTTGCCGCGGATCAGCGCGGCAACCAGGTTCAGCTTCTGCGGGCTGATACGGATCGTGCGCAGAACGGCGCGCGCTTCGTTGTCAGCAAGCCTGCGCGGAGCTTTGGCCTTGCCCATGATTATTTCCTCTTCGCCTTCTTATCCGCGCCGTGACCGTAATAGGTCCGGGTCGGAGCGAATTCACCGAACTTGTGACCGACCATGTCCTCGTTCACCGAGACGGGAACATGCTTCTGGCCGTTGTAGACACCGAAGGTGAAGCCGACGAACTGCGGCAGGATGGTGGAGCGACGGCTCCACATCTTGATCACCTCATTGCGACCACCTTCACGAACCTTGTCCACCTTCTTGAGAAGGTAGCCGTCGATGAAGGGGCCTTTCCAAATAGAACGAGTCACTTGGCGTTACCTCTTCTTAGCTCTTGCGCTGATGGCGCGAGCGCAGGATGAACTTGTCGGTCGCCNGCGGCCTTCACCACCGCCATGCGGATGGTCGACCGGGTTCATGGTCACGCCGCGATTGTGCGGGCGCTTGCCGCGCCAGACCGTGCGGCCGGCCTTGCCGTCGTTGATGTTGCCGTGGTCGGGGTTCGACACGGCGCCGACGGTGGCCATGCAGGAGCCGTGAACGACACGCTGCTCGCCCGAGTTGAGGCGCAGGATCGCCATGCCCTGATCGCGACCGACCAGCTGGCCGTAGCCACCTGCCGAGCGGGCAACCTGGGCGCCCTTGCCCGGCTTCAGCTCGATGTTATGGACGATCGTGCCGACCGGCATCGAGGCCAGCGGCATCGCATTGCCTGGCTTCACGTCGACCGATTCACCGGCCACGATCTTGTCGCCGGCGGCAAGGCGCTGCGGAGCGATGATGTAGGACAGCTCGCCATCGTCATACTTGATCAGCGCGATGAAGGCGGTGCGGTTCGGATCGTATTCAATGCGCTCGACCGTGCCGACGACGTCGAACTTGCGGCGCTTGAAGTCGATGATGCGGTACGAACGCTTGTGACCGCCGCCGATGAAGCGGGCCGTGATGCGGCCGTGATTGTTGCGGCCGCCCGACTTCGTCAGGCCTTCGGTCAGGCCCTTGACGGGCTTGCCCTTGTAGAGGCCCGAGCGGTCGACGATGACCAGCTGGCGGGTGCTCGGCGTTACCGGGTTGAATTTTTTAAGTGCCATGTTTGTTGTCCTCGCGGCCTAGCTCAGAGACCCGTCGCGACGTCGATCGACTGGCCGTCGGCCAGTGTCACAATCGCCTTCTTGACGTCGCTCTGGCGGCCGATCGTGCCGCGGAAGCGCTTGATCTTGCCCTTGCGGACAAGCGTGTTCACGGCCGTAACCTTGACGCCAAACAGCGCTTCGACAGCGGCCTTGATTTCCGGCTTCGACGCCTTCTTGGCGACGTTGAAAACAACCTGGTTGTTCTCGGAAGCCATGGTCGACTTTTCGGTGATCGCCGGCGAGACGATCACGTCGTAATGACGGAGGTCGGTCATTTAAAGCGCTCCTCGAGAGCCTCGACGGCGGCCTTCGAAAGGACCAGCGTGCCGCGGCGCAGAATGTCGTAGACGTTGATGCCCTGGATGGGCAGCACGTCGATGTTCGGGATGTTGGTCGCCGCCAGCTTGAAGTTCTGGTCTAGCTCGGCACCGCCAATCACCAAGGCGTTGGTCAGGCCTAGCGTCGCGAAATTCGCGATCAGCGCCTTCGTCTTGGCCTCGGTCAGCTTCAGCTCGTCGATGATGATGATCGACGCGCTCTTGGCCTTGGCCGAGAGAGCATGCCGCAAGCCCAGAGCGCGCACCTTCTTCGGCAGATCGTGCTCGTGGCTGCGAACGACCGGGCCGTGGGCCTTGCCGCCGCCGCGGAACTGCGGAGCGCGTGCCGAATGGTGACGGGCGCGGCCCGTACCCTTCTGCTTGTACATCTTGGCGCCGGTGCGCGCGATTTCGGCGCGGCCCTTGGCCTTGTGCGTGCCCTGCTGCCGTTTGGCCAGCTGCCAGCGCACGACGCGCTGCAGGATGTCCTCGCGCGGATCAAGGCCGAAAATCTCCTCGGAGAGTTTCACCTTGCCGGCGTCCTTGCCGCCAAGCGTTGTGATCTTGAGATCCATTATTCTGCTCCCTCTGCGGCCGGAGCCTCGTTCTTGGCGCCACTCTCGGCGGCAACGGCGCGGATCGCGGCAGGCTTCGGCGCGTTGGCCGGCAGTGCCACCTTGGCCGCATCGCGGACCAGGATCCAGGCGCCCTTCGATCCGGGAACCGCACCGCGGATCAGGATCAGGCCGCGATCGGCGTCGGTCGAAACGATCTCGACATTCTGTGTGGTGACGCGGGTGTCGCCCATGTGGCCAGCCATATGCTTGCCCTTGAACACTTTGCCCGGGTCCTGACGCTGGCCGGTCGAACCGTGCGTACGGTGCGAAACCGAGTTACCGTGCGTCGCGCGGCCACCACCCATGTGATGGCGCTTGATGACGCCCTGGAAACCCTTGCCGATCGTCGTGCCCGTCACATCGACCTTCTGGCCGGCGACGAAGTGCTCGACGGTGATCTCGGCGCCGACATCGATCATGTTGTCAGCGGAGACGCGGAACTCGGCGACCTTCGCCTTCGGCTCGACGGAAGCGGTCGCGAAATGGCCGCGCATCGCCTTCGACGTGTTCTTCACCTTGGCAAGGCCAACGCCGAGCTGGACGGCGGTATAGCCGTTCTTCTCCTGCGTGCGCTGAGCCACGACCTGGCAGTTCTCCATCTGGAGAACGGTGACGGGAACATGTTCCCCGGCATCATTATAGATGCGGGTCATTCCCACCTTCTTTGCAATCACACCTGAACGCATCGGTTCAATTCCTTTAGAGTTCCGGGCCAGGGGCACCGCCCCTTACCGCGCTCTCATTCCCTTAGAGCTTGATCTCGACGTCGACACCGGCGGCCAGATCGAGCTTCATCAAAGCATCGACCGTCTGCGGGGTCGGATCGACGATGTCGAGCAGACGCTTGTGCGTGCGCATCTCGAACTGCTCGCGGCTCTTCTTGTCGACGTGAGGCGACCGGTTGACCGTGAACTTTTCGATCCGCGTCGGCAGCGGAATGGGGCCGCGGACGTTTGCTCCGGTGCGCTTGGCCGTCGACACGATTTCTTTCGTCGAGGCGTCAAGCACGCGGTGATCAAACGCCTTCAGGCGGATGCGGATATTCTGTCCGTTCATGCGTCACTTCCTTGTTCTGGCGCGGCGCGGGCAAATCCTGCGCCCGCGACAGATCGGTTTAAGTCTAAATTACTCTTTGATGGTGACGACGATGCCGGCACCGACGGTGCGGCCGCCTTCACGGATGGCGAAGCGCAGCTTCTCTTCCATGGCGATCGGCACGATCAGCTCGACATCGACCGTGATGTTGTCGCCGGGCATAACCATCTCCGTGCCTTCCGGCAGCGACACGATGCCGGTCACGTCGGTCGTGCGGAAGTAGAACTGCGGACGGTAGTTGGT